>CAVGEC010000043.1:0-13332 GCA_963628195.1 Bacteroidaceae bacterium | reverse complement strand
CAGGAGAGCATGACTATCTCTTTTTCCTCCAACGAGGAGATTCTAAATACCGATGAGAGTATTGCTGTCTTTTGTGAAAAACTGGAAGTGATTATCGACCAGCACTCGTTTATAAATCAGTTGGATAGTCGTAATTATACTCGCCGTGATGTCGAAGGGATTATTGCAGTATGCGATACGGAAATTACGGAAAGCATAGAGAGACTTGATATTTTCAATGACACTCGAGACGGTGTATCGAGAAGAATTCTCAGGAGGTTAGATGACTTATGCTCGGCAGCTCTTTTGCTCAACGCCATAGATGACGGAATAGACACTCCGACACTTCCTTTAGCATGGGAGCGTTCACTCTTAAATATTGAAACCAAGTATCTGGGTACTTTTCTTAAAGGCCTGCAATACATTGGAAAACGCATTCCAGATGAAGGACAGTCGGAACGCTTAATGCTGAAGTATTACGAATTTTTATGGCAGATCCGGAAGTCATTAAAGGGGAAATATGGGATTGATATTTTGAGCAATCTGGAAAAGTTTCCGCTCCATAT
Organism: Bacteroidaceae bacterium; assembly: GCA_963628195.1. Classification (GTDB taxonomy): domain Bacteria; phylum Bacillota; class Clostridia; order Oscillospirales; family Oscillospiraceae; genus Vescimonas. Next base: position 12,787 of record CAVGEC010000043.1, on the reverse strand, counting down.
TGACCAAATCGACCGGCAATATTATGAGTTGGCAGCCATGGCGGTAGAAGCCGTCTGCTCCGTCAGGTGTGATTTGTGCGCATCAAGATACTATGTACAGAAAAAGACTCCATTTTTTATTGGACGAGAGCGGTATTATGAAATCACACTTCAGTTAGCTGGTGCATACGCTTCAAAGTATAATCGAATCACGACATATACTAAAGAGAATATCTCTACAGGATATTCTCTTCAAGTTGGGTATGTAGAATCCGCAATAGATTTATGGGGAATTAGCTCCAGAATTAAAGTTATTACCGATTGGCGTGTATCCGTAGATCCTGTGTGTTTGAATAAGCTGGGGAAAGTACTGAAAATGCCAGTTCGGATATCTTCTCAGTATGGAGAGTACAAGGAGTTGATGTCTTTTCTTACTCACACAGGCCTGAACTTCCTGGACTTGATTGATTTTCAGGAAGTTGAATTCTCGAAAATTATTGACTCTATCTATCGAGACATACGTACACCGTTGTACAGGGATGTCCTCCTCGCTCTTAGAGAACAATATTCCAAGACTTCGGATAAGTTTGGCCACAACGTTGTAAGATATTTGCTATTGAATCTTCGAGAAGAAACTCTGGAAAATGTAATGCCAACGCAGTTCACGCGATATATGCTTTGCGATGAACTGAATCTATCAAGCAGTTGTAAGCCATTTGAGAAAAACCCGTTTATCTCCAATTTGGCGGGAAGTAAAACCAGTGTGAGTGGTCAGATTAGAAGCCTTATTAGTGTTGTTGGTTCTGAAAAAATTGATGTGGTTCGTCCATATCTGTCGATTAAAAACGCAACCAAGCAAACTGGTGAAATCTACTTTGAAATCACTTCCGATTCCAGTGTGGCGGAGATTCAGAGATACAATGATCAGTTAGACCAATGGGAACGGAAACAAGGTTATCAAATTAAACTCTCTGGTGGCTTTTCGTGTATCGAATCTTATGAACGGACGACATTGTTCATATTGAGGAAGTTATTGGACTTTTCCAGCAGTGGAAGCAAAGGCCAACAGAAATACAACCAAAAATTTCTCAAAGAAAGCTCGTTGGATTTCGCTGATGATTTGAAAAAGCAAGCGCTCCGAGATGTTTTTGTCAATTCACGCCTTCTCCTGATTTATGGAGCGGCAGGAACGGGAAAAACCACGCTAATCAATTATATCTCCAATTTGATGGCAAATCAGCGTAAACTTTTCTTGACCAAAACTCATACAGCACTTCAAAATTTGAAAAGACGCATTGATAACCCAGGAACAAATTCTGATTTTATCAGCATAGACAGCTTCACTAAACAAGTGAATCTCCCCGACTATGATGTTATCTTTGTGGATGAGTGTAGTACGATTGACAATCGCACAATGGGTAGATTTTTGAGCAAGATGAGTCCTGACACCTTTTTAGTGTTGGCTGGCGATATCCATCAGATTGAATCTATTGAGTTTGGCAACTGGTTCTTCTATGCAAAGGATATTGTTAAAACTCCGGGAGCTAATGTTGAACTGCTAAGCACTTGGAGAACCCAGGATCAAGCACTCATCAGTCTATGGAACGAGGTACGAACCAGAGCTGATATGATAACTGAAAAACTCGTTATCAACGGACCATATTCAGAAGACATTGGCCCTAATGTGTTAAAAAGAGAATGCGAAGACGAGGTTATTCTCTGCCTAAACTATGATGGGAAGTTTGGCTTAAATAATATGAACAATTATTTCCAAGCCGCGAATACCAAGGGTGAGGCTGTCCCATGGGCTGAATGGAGTTACAAGGTTGGTGATCCCATTCTTTTCAATGACTCAAAAAGGTTTGATCTTTTGTATAACAACCTCAAAGGTCGCGTTGTCGATATCGAAAAGCATTCAGGCTCCATTTCCTTCACCGTTGATGTTGAGATTCCATTGACTGAACTAATGTGTAAAAGAGACGGCATTGAATTTATTGAGTCTATAGAAAATGGAACACGGATTCGTTTTGCAGTATATGAGTATGATGAGAGCAAAAAGGGTGAGTCTCTGGACGAGAATTTACGACTCAAGTCTGTTGTTCCATTTCAGCTTGCATATGCCGTTTCAATTCACAAGGCGCAAGGCCTTGAGTATGACTCTGTCAAGGTGATAATTCCAAGTAATAATGCTGAGAAAATAACCCATGGTATCTTCTATACAGCAATTACTCGAGCTAAAACAAACCTAAAAATTTACTGGAGTTCAGAAACAATGCACGATGTTGTAAAGGGATTTACAACCGATGAGTCAAAACGGAAGAGTCTCGAAATCGTGAAAACTAAGTTGGGGAAAAACTAATATTTGCGATTTCATTACCATCACGACTCACCTCAACCCCTGCGTCTCAATAGACAAAGAATAAGAAAATCCCTCTGAAATCAACGATTTCAGAGGGATTTTGGTCCGAGTAGTGCGGCTCGAACGCACGGTCTCCTGGTCCCAAACCAGGCGCGATACCAACTTCGCTATACCCGGATACTGTAACAGTATAGCACACTCCGCTGTGAATGGGAAGAGGGAACTTTGCAAGTTGACATAAAATTGGGCAAAAAAATACCGGGGAGACGGGCAAGGCCGATCTCCCCGGTATTTGTTATCGGGTGGAATGGTTCTGCGCGGCGGGCAGCAGCGGGAAGGTGATATCCGCCCGGAACAGATCCGCGTCGATGGACAACTCAAATGTGCCGCTCTGCAGCTGTATCAGGCTGCGGGCGATGGACAGGCCCAGGCCGCTGCCTTCCGTGTGGCGGGAGGCGTCACCGCGGACAAAGCGCTCCATCAGTTCGTCGGGGGAGATGTTGAGTTCATCGCGGGACACATTCTTGAAACTGATGGTCACATCGTCCTGCCACACGCCGGCAGTCACATAAACCCGTGTGTTTGTCAGTGCGTATTTACAGATGTTGGACACCAGGTTGTCCATGACACGGCTCAGCAGCCGGCTGTCGGCGCGGATCATAGTGCCGGGAGCGGGGGGCTGAGTCACCAGTGTCAGCTGGCAGGCGGCCAGCCGCTCCTGATATTCGCCCTCGATCTGGGAGAACAGTACATTCACATCCGTGGGCTGCAGGTCCACATTCAACGCCCCGGAGGAAGCTTTGGATGCCTCTACCAGATCCTCCGTCAGCTTTTTCAGCCGCCGGCTCTGCCGATCCAGCACGGCGATGTACTCTTGGGCGGTGGGAGAGGGAATGTCCTCCTTTTTCAAAAGATCCACATAGTTGACGATGGATGTCAGCGGGGTTTTGATGTCGTGGGACACGTTGGTGATGAGCTCTGTCTTCAGGTGCTCGGCCTTCATCTGCTCCTGTACCGCCTGCTCCAGGCCGGACTGCACGCTGTTCAGCTCCTGCCCGTATCGCTTGAAATCTCCGATGAGATGCCGTGTGTCGATGGGCGAGGAGAAATCCCCTTGGGACAGCTTCTCACCGCCCTTTTGCAGTGTCCGCAGATTGACGGCCACATACAGTATCGCCAGCAGCTCCAGCAGCTTCAGCAGAAGGAAAGGTACCAGGTAGGAACCGTAGTAATTCTGCTCGAAAAGCATGAATTCTACGAATGCCAACACCAGCCCGGCCAGCGCCGTCTTCCACACCAGCGGCAGGCTTTTGGCAATATGCCACAGCGCCCGGAATACCGCCCGCACAATGCGCCATAGGAACCGCAGTATCCGTGCGATCAGTGAGGCGCGGAGTACTGTCCCGGCCTTGCACTGGGCGGCAAAGGCGCATAGGAACAGCAGCACAAACGGCACCAGCGCCGCGCAGAAGAAAACGCGTCCCCACCCGTAATAGAACGCTTCCCAGCCGATGAAAAACGCACACAGCAGCACGATCAGCCACACATCCGCGGGGATCTTGTCCAGCCAGGTCAGATGTATGCCCTCATGCCCCTGCCAGTGTCCGGCGGCGGCCAGGGAGAAGCAGAAGCAGAACAGCGCCAGCGCCGCGAACAGCACTGTCAGAAACACCGTCAGTTCGGCGTGGCCCAGCAGCCATTGGCACAGCAGATATGAATAGCTGGGCGCGTTTTCCGACCACAGCAGGTCGGCGGTGATGGTGACCATTCTGCTTTCTCCGGTGCTCAGCGTGTAGGTAAAGGTCTCCTGCGTGGTGTACAGCGGTTGGTTCTCGCTGTCTGCCAGTGCAAAATTTTCAAAGGCGACCTCGCCGGTGTCCCCGTAGATGACGGACAGATGGCAGGCACTGACTGCCTGCGAGAATTCCTCCGCGAAGCTCCGGGGCAGATCGTCCAGCATCTGCTGCTGTTCCTCCGGAGAGATATCTCCATTCTCGATACCGGTGTAATCGTAGATGCCGTCGTTGACCAGCAGTCCCGCCTCGGCAAGTCGCCCACGGAGGAAGCTGTCGGCAGTGTAGATGGCGCTGCCGCACTGTTCCTCATACAGAGATTCCCGAAGGTGTGCGCCATCGTCCAGAAACACGCCGTAGCTGATAAGGATAGCCATGCCCATGCCGCCGGCGATGGTCGCTATGCCAAACACCAGCGCCAGCACAAAGGCGGCAGCCTTGGCCCAGGTTTTGTCCAAAAATCGCTTCATGTGGGGGAACCCTCCATTTTATAGCCCTTGCCCCAGACTACCTTGATGTACCGGGGTTCCGAGGGGTTGATCTCCAGCTTTTCCCGCAGGTGCCGGATATGCACCGCGATGGCGCCCGCGGCATTCAGCGGAACATCTTCCCATACCCGGCGGTAGATCTCGCTGGGGGAGAACACCGTTCCCGCGTTCCGCATGAGGAACCGCAGGATATCGTACTCCTTGGGCGTCAGCGCCACCGGGTCGCCGTCCACGGTGACGGTCTTGGCGTTGTCGTCCAGACAGATGCCGCCGATAATGAGCGTGCTGGGCTGCACCTGCCCGCCGCCCAGCTGCAGATACCGCCGCAGCTGGGAGCGTACACGCGCCAGCATCTCAATGGGGTTGAAGGGTTTGGTGATGTAGTCGTCCGCGCCCACGTTCAGGCCCAGCACCTTGTCGGTATCCTCGCCCTTGGCGGTCAGCAGGATCACAGGTACGTTGCTGGTCTTGCGCAGCTCCGCCATGGCGGCCAGCCCGTCCATCACGGGCATCATGATATCCATGAGGATCAGGTGCACATCCTCCCGTGCCGCCACGGACAGGGCTTCTCTGCCGTTGCAGGCGGACAGCACGCGGTACCCCTCGGCTCTGAGATATATTTCCAGTGCGGAGACGATGTCTTTTTCATCGTCAACGACCAATATGGTGTACATAGACAGACCTCCTGTGGAAGTGATATCTCTATCATACCCCTATCGCGGCGTTTGCACAAGGTCAATTCTTGATGGCGGGGTAGGGGAGAGAGGACAGGTTCACGCCGTGGTGGATGGGCTTCCACTCCACCTTCATGAACAGGGCGGCCAGAGAAATGGGCAGATACGTCAGCATGAACAGGGGGAACGTCAGAGTGAAGGCAATCTTTTTCCAGGCCGGTGCGTGGATGCGCTTCCACTCGCTGACCACGGTGATGCCGCCCAGTGCCAGCAGCGTGGCCAGGATGCTGCCCATGCACTCCAGCAGGGACCGCATGGCGAACCACATACCGTCGCCCTGCAGCAAGCCCAGTATTGTCAGAGTCAGATTGGCCAGCAGACACAGGGCCGTCAGGATAAAGGCCGGCAGGATGGACATGGACATATCGAAGCAGCTCCAGCTGCCTTTGGCGGTACCCTTCAGAAGTTCGGCGCCGTAACGGCGGAACACCTGGATGTAGCCCTTGGCCCAGCGCAGGCGTTGACGCACGGATTGGCGGAAGCTGGTGGGCTGCTCGTCGTACAGCACAGCGTCCTCGCAGATGGCGATCTTTTCGCCGCGGAGGATGTGGCAGATGGAAAACTCGATATCCTCCGTCAGCAGATAAAAGCGCCAGCCGCCGCTCTCGTCCAGTATGCGCTGAGAGAACAGAACGCCTGTCCCGCCCACGGCGGCACTGCTGCCCAGACGGTTCCGCGCACAGTTCAGATAGCGGCTCTCCCGCAGGAACCACAGGGCGTAGCCGGCACTGATCCAGTTGTCGCCGAAGTTCTTGCTGTTGCGGTAGCTGGTGATGATCTCGTTCCCGGCGGAAAAGCTTTCGTTCATCCGCTCTATGTAGTCCGGGGACAGCAGGTTGTCCGCGTCGAACACGAAATAGCCGTCGAAACCGTCCGGATAGTCCGCGCCGACATGCTGCAGCAGAAAGTCCAGAGCGTACCCCTTGCCCACGTTGATGTGGTTGAACCGCTCATAGACTATAGCCCCGTGGGCGCGGGCGATGGCGGCGGTGCGGTCGGTGCAGTTGTCTGCCGCCACAAAAACCGTGACCAGGGACATGTCGTAGGTCTGAGCCGCCAGCGAATCCAGCAGCCCGGCAATGACATTTTCCTCATTCCGCGCCGCGATGAGCACCGCGTACCGGTGGGGTGCGGCAGGGTGGGGCAGCGCCCGCCGTTTTTTCAGCAGTACCAGTGGGATATACAGAAATTGATAGGTGTAGCAGATGAAAAACAGCGCCGAGATCACGGCGTTGATGGTGCGCAGAGTGGGTTCCATAGAGGCACTTCCTTTCTTTCCTGAGCCATCCCTCGCCCCGCCCTGCGGGCGGGGCAATAAGGAGGAGGGAGGGGAGGCTTTGCCTTCATGGTACAAAACTGCCTCTTAAGAAACAAGCGGGCGGAGGATTAAGAGTTTATTAAGACAAAACCGCGGGCGGTGTTGGAACCGCCTGCGGTTTACGATAATTTATATTATTGTAAACTTGCTAAAGAAGCTGGCCAGCCAGCCGCCCGGAGGACCAGGCCCATTGAAGGTTGTAGCCGCCGCAGTCGCCGTCTACGTCCAGCACCTCGCCGCAGGCGTAAAAGCCGGGGATCAGGCGGCTTTGCAGCGTTTCCGGGTTAAATTCGTCCGTGCGTAGACCGCCCGCGGTGACTTGGGCCTGGTCAAAGCCGCAGGTGCCGGTGACAGGCAGGGTGAACCGCGTGGCCTGCTGGGCGATACGCCGCAGGTCGCTGTCGGAGAGATCAGCGGCGCGCTGGCTGGTGAAGCCGGCGGCTTTGCAGAGCATCTGCCCCAGCCGCGTGTGGCAGGAGCCCACCAGCAGGGTGGAGGCTTCGTATTCTGCCATAGTCTCACGCCGCAGGCACAGCCAGTCCAGCACCTCCCGCAGCTCCCAGTCGGGGAAGAAATTCAGCACGCAGGAAAGCCCCTCGCCGCCGGTAGCCGCGGCGCGGGAGATATCGAAGATGGCGGGGCCGCTGACACCGTATTCGGTGAACAGCACCTCGCCGCGGTTCTCTGCCACGGCCTCGCTGCCCCGGAGGATGGCAATGCCGCATTCCGCTTTGATGCCCTTCAGCGCCCGCGGATAGGCGGGATCGGTCTTCAGCTGTACCAGGGAGGGATACAGTGCCGTGCGGTGGTGCCCCAGCGCCTTGGCCAGACGGTAGCCGTCCATGACGCCGCCCACCTTGCTGCCGGCGGCTCCGCCGGCGGCCAGAATGACATTACGGGCGGCGAAAGTGTCCGTTTCGGCCTTCACGGTGAAGCCCCCCGCCGTCCGCTTCACGGCGGTGACAGCCTGCCCGGTGTGCACCGCGATGCCGGGGCGCTCCAGCGCGTAGCGCAGCACATCCAGTACGCTGCCGGCCATGTTGCTCATGGGATAGACACGCCCGCTGTCCTCGCTGACCGTCAGCAGCCCCAGTGAAGCAAAGTACTGCAGCGTAGCGCCCACGTCAAAGGCGTTCAGCGCATGGGCGCAGAAGCCACGGTCTTCCCCGTGATAGCGGGCGGGGGAAACGTTGTAATTGGTCAGATTGCAGCGCCCGTTGCCGGTGGCCAGAAGCTTGCGTCCCACCCGGCTCTGCCGCTCCAGCAGGACAACGCTGCGCCCGTTTTCCGCGGCGGTCAGCGCCGCCGCCATGCCGCTGGCGCCGCCGCCGATAACGATGACATCCGTCATTTCGTGCCCTCCAGCTTCCTGCGGGTCAAGTAGCCCTCCAGCATCAGCGCCGCCGCCACCGCGTCCACCGTTTTCTTGCGCTTTTTGGCATTCTGGCCGTTCTGGAATAAAATATTGTGCGCATCGATAGTCGTCCGACGTTCGTCCCAGAGAATGACCTCCAGACCGGTGGCCTGCCGCAGCACGTCGCCGAAAGCGGCACATTTTTCGGCGCGGGGGCCCGCGGTGCCATCCATGTTGCGTGGATAGCCCAGCACCAGAAGCTGTACGCCGTGCTCGGTGACGAGCTGCTGTATCCCGGCAAGAACTTCCTCCTGCCTGCGGGAATGGATCGTATCAGAATAGCCCGCCAGCGTTTCGGTATAGTCGGAAATGGCGATGCCGGTGTGGGCATCGCCGTAGTCGATGGCCATGATCTTCATGCAGATGCACCTCGTGTTTTCGCGTTTGCACTCATAATACACGAAATTAGGGTGCTGTGCAACAGAAAGTAAAGCGAAAACCGTGAAAAACATGGGATTTTTCCGTAAAAACCGGTTGACCGGCGACGGAAAGTGTGGTATAGTGGGCATTACCTGTGAGTGGGTGCTTTCTTTTTGCGCGCTTTTTCGCTTCGGGCGCGTCAAATGCGGGCATCCGGCAGGGAGGCAAAGGGCTTCCCTTGATGGAGGTCTAATCTAATAAGGAGGTGCCGTTAATGCGCGTGAAGATCACTTTGAGATGCAACGAGTGCAAGCAGAGAAACTACAACACGATGAAGAACAAGAAGAATACCCCCGACAAGCTTGAGCTGAACAAGTATTGCCCCTTCTGCAGAAAGCACACCGTCCACACCGAGACGAAATAATCGGAAGGAGAATTTGTGATGGCTGAAGAAAAGAAGGTCAAGAAGGATCACGGCAAGTGGTTCCGCGAAATGAGAAGCGAACTGAAGAAGGTCGTCTGGCCCGACGGCAAGACTACTGCCAAGAACACCGGCACCGTCCTGCTGTGCTCCGTTATCGTGGGCGCCGCAATCTGGATCTTTGATGCCGTGGCCGTGCTGGCGGTGGATACTCTCATCGGCCTGTTTGCCTGAGGAACGGGAACATGGCTGATAACGCAAAGTGGTATGTGGCACATACCTATTCCGGCTATGAGAACGCGGTAAAGGCCGCCATCGAAAAATCCGTGGTCAATCGCGGCATGGAGGACATGGTCCTCAAGACCGAGATCCCACTGGAGACTGTCACCGAGGTCACCGAGACCGGCGTGATGAAGGAAGTGCAGCGGAAGGTTTTTCCCGGCTACGTCCTCATCAAGATGGTCATGACTGATGATACATGGCATCTGATCCGTAATATCCGCGGCGTTACCGGGTTCGTGGGCGAGGCCAACAAGGCCATCCCGCTGACCGATGATGAAGTGGCGGCGCTGGGCATGGAAAAGCGCGAGATCGTCGTGCTGTACCATGTGGGCGACACGGTGCGCATCACCGAGGGCCCGCTGTCCAGCTTTACCGGCACCGTGGAGGAGATCGAACCGGAGAAGAACAGGGTGCGCGTGGTCGTATCCATGTTCGGACGCGAGACACCCGTTGACCTTGAGCTGGATCAGGTCGAGGTCAGCAGCAACTGAGCGCAGGCAGTCTGCGCGGAAAGTCCGGCGCAGGTGTGCCGGCAAAGTGGGAGAGACGCTGCGCGTCTCGCCAAGAGCGGTATCTACTTGCCGCTACCACATTTTATTGAAGGAGGTGCCTACAAATGGCACAGAAAGTAGTTGGATACGTCAAACTGCAGATCCCCGCGGGCAAAGCAACTCCCGCTCCCCCCGTTGGCCCCGCTCTGGGCCAGCACGGCATTAACATCGCTGCCTTTACCAAGGAGTTCAACGAGCGCACCAAGAACGACATGGGGCTGATCATCCCCGTGGTCATCACCGTGTACGCTGACCGCTCCTTTAGCTTTATCACCAAGACCCCTCCTGCGGCTGTCCTCATCAAGAAGGAGTGCAACATTGAGTCCGGTTCCGGCGTTCCCAACAAGGAGAAGGTCGCTACCATTTCCAAGGCCTCCATTCAGAAGATCGCCGAGCTGAAGATGCGCGACCTGAACGCCGCGTCTCTGGAAGCCGCCATGAGCATGATCGCCGGTACTGCCCGTTCCATGGGCGTTGTCGTCGGCGAGTAAGGAGGGTGTAAGAAATGTTTAGAGGTAAGAAATATCAAGAGAGCGCCAAGCAGATCGACAAGGCTACCCTGTACGATCCCAAAGAGGGCCTGGAGCTGATCTGCAAGACCGCTTCCGCCAAGTTCGACGAGACCGTGGAGCTGCACGTCAAGCTGGGCGTGGACTCCCGTCATGCTGACCAGCAGGTCCGCGGCGCCATCGTGCTGCCCAACGGTACCGGCAAGTCCGTCCGCGTTCTGGTGTTCGCCAAGGGCGACAAGGCCGAGGCCGCCAAGGCCGCCGGCGCCGACTATGTGGGCGAGATGGATCTGGTGGAGAAGATCCAGAAGGAGAACTGGTTCGACTTCGATGTGGTCGTCGCTACCCCCGACATGATGGGCGTTGTGGGCCGTCTGGGTAAGGTCCTGGGCCCCAAGGGCCTGATGCCCTCTCCCAAGTCCGGCACCGTGACTCCCGACGCCGCCAAGGCAGTGCAGGAGGCTAAGGCCGGTAAGGTCGAGTATCGTCTGGACAAGACCAACATCATCCACTGCCCCATCGGCAAGGTCTCCTTCGGCGCTGACAAGCTGTTCGAGAACTATTCCGCTCTCATCGGCGCCATCATCAAGGCCAAGCCCGCCGCTGCCAAGGGCCAGTATATCAAGTCCTGCGTGGCCGCTTCCACTATGGGCCCCGGCGTCAAGATGAACGCCAACAAACAACTGTAATAGTTGCAAAAACCGTTATCTTGGGCTTGACAAGCTGTAAAGCCTTGGATATAATATTGGTTGCGTTCCAAAGACAGCAGGTGGCGAAAGCCGTAAATCCTGCCGAGGATGGCAAATCGTTTTGATTGCTTTTACCGTCCTTATGTCTTTCGGCATAAGGACGGTTTCCTTTTTTGAACGCACCGACAATTCTAACGGAGGTGAAATCAAAGAATGCCCAACGCAAAGGTTCTGTCTGAAAAGCAGGCGATCGTGGCGGCGCTGACCGAAAAGCTGCAGAATTCCGCAGCCGGTGTCATCGTTGATTACAAGGGCATCAACGTGGCAGAGGATACCGCTCTGCGCGCTGAGTGCCGCAAGAACAACATTGAGTACGCTGTCATCAAGAACACCCTGCTGCGTTTCGCTTTCAACAACTGCGGTCTGAACGAACTGGACGATCAGCTCAACGGTACCACTTCTCTGGCTATCTGCGCTGATGATCCCGTCGCCCCCGCTCGCGTGATGGCGGATTACGCAAAGAAGCTGAAGGACAAGTTCGAGATCAAGGGCGGCTTCATGGAAGGCAAGGTCATTTCCATGGATACCGTGAACGCTCTCGCGTCCATCCCCGCGCTGCCCGTGCTGCAGGCCCAGGTTCTGGGCACTATGCTGGCCCCCATTTCCGGCCTGGCTTGCGTGCTGAAGCAGATCGCCGAGAAGAACGGCGCTGCCGCCGAGTAATTTCGGCCCCCTTTCCTGCGGGCGGAGTCCCACCACATAACTTTACAAAAATCTCAAAAATAGGAGGCTATCACAATGTCTGAGAAGATTACTGCTATGATCGAAGAGATCAAGGGTTTGACCGTTCTGGAGCTGTCCGAGCTGGTGCACGCTCTGGAGGAGGAGTTCGGCGTTTCCGCCGCTGCCATGGCTGCTCCCGCTGCCGGCGCTGCTGCTCCCGCTGCTGAGGAGAAGACCGAGTTTGACGTCGTTCTGGCTGGCTTCGATGCCGCTCAGAAGATCAAGGTCATCAAGGTCGTCCGCGAGATCACCGGTCTGGGCCTGGCTGAGGCCAAGGCTGCTGTCGAGGGTGTGCCCCACACTCTGAAGGAAGGCCTGTCCAAGGACGATGCCGAGGCTATGAAGAAGCAGGTCGAAGAGGCCGGCGGCAAGGTCGAGCTGAAGTAAGTTCTTTTGCAGTAAAATGCCCGCATGCGTCAGCATGCGGGCGTTTTTGCAGCCAATTTCAGCTCGAATTTACTTTGGCAAAACTGCTTCGCACCGAAAAGAGCGCGTTTTGCACAGCCCCATCGTTGTGCGCCTTGCCAGACATCCAGTATGCCTGGCAAGGCGCACCTCGGTCCTGCGCAAAACACGCTCTTTTGCGGCGCATGTTTTCTTATGTCAGGTGGCCTAAAGGGCAATGCCATTAAATAGAGGACCAGGCCACTTGGCCTGGTCCTCTATTTAATTTTTTATCCCAATTTTATTCCGTGTTCCCTTGCAGAAGAAATACCAGTGTTCCCCGCCCCCTGCGGGGGCGGGGAACACAAAAAAGAATTGGGAGAATTTTTTCTACATTTTTCTATGTTTTGTCACTTGTTTTCTAAAATATTGTTGAATTTTTTCTACATCATTTTGGCAAAAATGCTTAACAAAACGACATTACCCGAAAGGGTGGTTGTTTTCCCCGCGCCGACCGCGACGCCAATATCGAGAAGTATTCGTCTGGGTGAAAACGGTGGCAGAGTAAAGCAGACTGCCCCCAGCCATAGGCCGTGGGTAGTTTTATTCTGCCGTAGGGCGGTTCTTTTCGGTGCCGATTTCTGCCCGATGCAAAGGGACAGACGGCTTTGCCTGCCCGTTTTGCTCCCCGCATCAGCCGCCACCGATCACAGCCCCTGTTTT
>CAVGEC010000042.1:0-13724 GCA_963628195.1 Bacteroidaceae bacterium | reverse complement strand
CTCGTTCGACTTGCATGTGTTAAGCACGCCGCCAGCGTTCGTCCTGAGCCAGGATCAAACTCTCTATAAATCGTATCAACACGGCATCCCTGCCGAGCTAATCTTTACAGAGCTATTTGTCATAGCTTCAAAAACTTTTTATACTTAGTTCCGCGGGTAATTGACTTAACCCCGCTTCCCCAAGTCTTTTCAGTTGCGCTCCAGTCTGTTTTCACAGCCTCTCGCGCTCCCGTCTGGTGCTTTTCGTTTCGTTCGTTGTTTAATTTACAAGGTACACGTCCCATAACCGCGGAACAGTTGATATGATACTACTTGCGGGCGAATTTGTCAACACCATTTTTTAACTTTTTTTAATTTTTTGCATACGCAATCATACTGACTTTTAAATAGGATTGTGATATACTTTTAATATTATGTATATAAATTGCTGAAGGAGGGAACTCCCGTGGATATTCTGCATCTTACCGGCACATTCGGTCGTCTGGATCACGGCGAACTGACGCTGAAGCCGGGCCTGAATCTGCTGTACGCCCCCAATGAGTCCGGCAAGTCCACCTGGGGCGCTTTCATCCGCACCATGCTGTACGGCCTGTCCACACGGGAGCGCGGCCCCATGGCCGACAAAAACCGCTACGCGCCCTGGAACGGCGCATCCCTCCGGGGACGGATGGAGCTGCGCACCGGGGACGGCGAATATACCCTCCTGCGGGAGACGCGCCGCGCCGCCGCCCCCATGGGTGAGTTCTCCTGCACCTGCGCCGGCACCGCCACGCCCGTCCCCGGCATCACAGGGCAGAACGCCGGCGATGTGCTGCTGGGCGTGCCCCGCGAGGTATTTGAGCGCAGCGCGTTCATCGGGCAGAACGCCCTGGCCGTGGAGCAGGACGCCGAGCTGGAGCGCCGCATCGCCGCGCTCATCACCACCGGCGAGGAGGATACCTCCTACACCGAATCCTATGAGCGCCTGAAAAAACAGCTGAACCGCCGCCGGCACAACAAGACCGGTCTCATCCCCGCGCTGGAACGCGATATCGATCAGCTGCAGCTGTCCCTGCGGGAGCTGGAGGCGCTGAACGAGCAGGCGCAGCAGTCGCGCCGGGAGCTGGACGCGCTGGAACGCCGCGCCGCCGATCTGCAGCAGCAGGCCGCACAATGGCAGGCCCTGGCCCGGCAGGAACAGTCCGCCGCTTATCGTCAGGCGCAGCAGGAGGTCTTGCGCGCGCAGGCCGCGGCGGACACGCTGGCCGCCGACACCGTCTCCCTTCCCGATGACACCGCGCTGACGTTGCTGGAGGGACAGGCCGCCGCCCTGCCCGGCGAACTCTCCGCCCTGACCGAAAAACGCCGGGCCGCGGAAGAGACCGCACAGGCCGCGCAGCAGGCCCGGAACGCTCTGGAACAGCACCCCCTCTCCCCCGCCGCCGAGCCGGAACTGCGGCAGCGCGCCGAGGCCATCAAGCCCGGCAAGGATCCCTCCCTGTTCCTGCCGATCTTTACCGCTATGCTGATCGTCATTTCCGGCGTGCTGGCGTTCCTATTCCGGGCACAGCAGCCGCTGCCCTTCTGGCTGTTCATCGGCATGGCAGGGATGGGCATTGGTCTGACCATCGCCGCCATTCTTGTCCGCCGTCGGAACATCCGGGAGAACCACGCCTTCGCCGAAGCACAGCGCGCCGAACTGGAAAAGCAGATCGCCGAATACCTCCCCCTGCGGCAGCAGGCGGAGGAGGCCGCCGAGACCGCCCGCCGGGCCGAGGTCTCCGCCGCGGACAGCGAGGCCTCCTGCCGCCAAAGATTGCACGACCTGCTGAATCAGGTACACGCTTTCGCCCCCGCCATCGCCGATCTTTCCGGCGTGCAGTTGGCCCTGTCTGACGCCCGACGCCGCAAGACCGCACTGGCTGATGCCCGGCAGAAGGCTCGCGAGGCCACGCTGTATCGGGACGCCCTGCGGGCACAGCTGCCGGAGCAGCCGGCCGCCGAAAGCCCGGTCCAGTGCCCCGCGCTCTCCCGCGAGGAGGTCTCCGCGGAACTGGAACGTACACAGGCACTGCTGACGCAGGAGCGCACTCGATTCGACACACTCACCGGCCGCATCCGTTCCCTGGACCGCAGCAGTGATCTGGAGGTCCAGCTAACACAGAAGCAGGAGCAGCTGGCCGCGCTGCAGGGCGAATACGACGCCATCGCCCTGGCTATGGACGCGTTGTCTCAGGCCAACACCGTGCTGCAAAACCGCTTTTCCCCGGCGCTGGGCGCACGGGCGGCGGAGATCTTCTCCGCCATCACCGGCGGGCGGTACGACAAGGTACTGCTGAGCCGGGATTTCTCCCTGTCCGCCGAGCCTGCCGGCGATCCGGTGGGCCGCAGCGTCCGCCTGCTGAGCCAGGGCGCCGCCGACCAGCTGTATCTGGCGGTGCGGCTGGCCATCTGCGACATGGTGCTGCCCGCCGACAAGCGGGTGCCGCTGATTCTGGACGACGCGCTGGTGACTTTCGACGACGATCGACTCCACGCGGCGCTGGACTACCTGCTCACCGAGAGTCGGAACCGCCAGATATTGCTGTTCACCTGCCAGAAGCGGGAGATGGACTATCTGCAGGGGCGGGAAAATGTGACAGTGACGGAGCTGTGAAAAGGAGGAGGAATGCCGCGATGTGCAAAAAACATCCATACATTCCATCTCCCCGGAAAATGCCTCTTTTAACCATTATTTGCAGCTACGCTTATTCCGGCATAAATGTATGTGCCGCAGGTATCACAATTAAAGCAAGCTATCCTCACTACGATGCGTTTTACATATTTGGCATAGGAGTTGTGTTTTTCCTGATGGTTCCCATTACGCTTGCGGATAAGCGAAAAGAGAACCGTGATGCTCGTTATGCACTATACATGGGAATATTGCATTTGGGGATATGTGTGTATCTTTCTTATATGTATTCCAAGTGGTGGGTATTGGTATATTCTGTTGAGGTTTTTATCTATTTCCTCATCGGCCATCTCATCAAACGCCGCTATAGAAAGAAATCTCATTAGGGCACACAGGGGGCGGCGCCCCCTTGCAAAACCTTTGAGAACGTGCTATACCATATACAACAGATCGAAAGGAGTCTGCCATGCCTGACTTTGACTGTCTCCGCTGCGGCACGGCCATGCACTTCGTGGGCCAGCACAAGCTGCAGCTGGGCAAGACCAGCTGGATATTCGGCGACCTGCCCAACCTGATGGCCGGTGCGCTGGACGTATCCATCATGGCGTGCCCCGCCTGCGGCAAGCTGGAATTCTTCACCGGCGACGTACCCCAGCCCAGCGGCAACGACCCCGAGCTGCACCAGCGCCGGTGCCCGCAATGCGGCTTTACCCACGACTTCGACTATCCCAAATGCCCCCTGTGCGGCTATGTCTACACCGCCGGGGACGAGCTGTAAGAACATCTAAAAGGAGAACCTGTTATGAGCGATTGCACCCACGATTGCAGCACCTGCGGTGAAAGCTGCGGCGAGCGCAAGGAAGTAAACGTATTCGAAAAGAAGCCCCTCCGCCCCGGCTGCCGCGTGGGCAAGGTCTACGGCGTGGTATCCGGCAAGGGCGGCGTGGGCAAGTCCATGGTCACCAGCCAGCTGGCGGTGGCGCTGCGGCGGGAGGGCTACCGCACCGCCATTCTGGACGCGGACATCACCGGCCCCTCTATTCCCAAGGCCTTCGGCATCCACGGCCGCGCCGTGGCGCAGGGTGACGCCATCGTGCCCGTCACCACCGCCACCGGTATCCAGCTGATGTCCGTGAACCTGCTGCTGGAGCACGAGACTGACCCGGTCATCTGGCGCGGCCCCGTCATCGGCGGCGTGGTGCAGCAGTTCTGGGGCGACGTGCTGTGGGACAACGTAGACTATATGTTCGTGGATATGCCTCCCGGCACCGGCGACGTGGCGCTGAACGTGTTCCAGTCCCTGCCGGTGGACGGCGTTATCATCGTGGCCAGCCCCCAGGACCTGGTGTCCATGGTGGTGCAGAAAGCCGTGAAGATGGCGCAGATGATGAACATCCCCATTGTGGGCCTGGTGGAGAACATGAGCTACGTCCAGTGCCCCGACTGCGGCAAGAAGCTCTATATCTTCGGTGAGGGCAAGACCGAGGCGGCCGCCAAGGAGTATCACATTCCCCTGCTGGCGAAAATGCCCATCGATCCAGCGCTGGCCAAGCTCACCGACGACGGCTGCATCGAGCAGTTTGAGGGCCGCTGGCTGGACGGCGTGGTGGAGACCATCCTGCGGGCGGACAAATGAGCAAAAAAGAAGCGGCGCGGTGCGCCGTTTCTTTTTTTTGCTTTATTTCATCAGTTCCTGCACCAGCGTCACCAGACCGCTGACGCCCACGCCGATATACACCACCTGCCGGGCCACGTCGCCGGACATTTTCCGGCTCAGCCGCGTACCGATCCACAGTCCCAGCAGGATACACACCATGCCCAGCCCCGCCGCAGGCAGCAGCGCCGCGCTGAAATACCCCCGCACCGCCCGCATGGTGAAGTTGATCAGGTTCGTGGTGAAAAACAGGAACTGCATATTCCCCACATAGCTTTCCTTGTTCCGGGCGATGGCGACGAAGTACAGCGCCATCATGGGGCCGCCGATGGTGAAGGCCCCGGCACAGCAGCCGGAGAAGGCGCTGCACACCAGCCCCGCCGCCAGGCTGGGCTGCAGCTTCACCCGCTTGGCAAACAGCAGGAAATACGCCGCCAGCGCGATCAGGAAGGCCCCGAACAGCGCCGTCAGCACATGCAGGTCGAAATTCCCCAGCAGATTGATAATGACCAGACTGCATACGGTGTACAGCCCGATGGGCAGCACGATCTGCTTAAGCTCGATATGCCTGCGGTACATCCAGGCCATGGTCCCCGACTGCACCACGCAGATCAGCGCCACCACCGTGGGCGCTATCGTCATGTCGTAGAACGCGCTGGCCGCCACCATCAGCACCACCGCCGCGCCGAAGCCCGTCAGCGGCTGGATGATCCCTCCCACCAGCGCCGCCAGACCTATCACTGCATATGCCATCGTTTTCACCGCCTCTTTTGACACTCACGGCATTATAGCAGTCTTTTCGACAAAAGGCAACGGCAAAAACATCCCCCGGCCGGTCGGCCAGGGGATGTTTTTTCAGCTTTTCTTTTTGCCCAGATACGCTTCCTTGATGGAATCGTCCGCCAGCAGCTCCGCGCCGGTGCCGGACTTGGTGATATTCCCCGTCTCCAGCACATAGGCGTAATCGGCAATCTTCAGCGCCATATTGGCGTTCTGCTCAATCAGCAGCACGGTGACGCCCTGGTCGTTGACGGTGCGGATGATGTCAAAGATGCCCTGCACCACCAGCGGCGCCAGGCCCAGAGACGGCTCATCCAGCATCAGCAGCTTGGGGCGGCTCATCAGCGCACGGCCCACGGCCAGCATCTGCTGCTCGCCGCCGGACAGCGTGCCGGCCAGCTGCCAGTGACGCTCCTCCAGACGGGGGAACAGCTCATACACCCACTTGATGTCCTTCTCGATGCCGTCCTTGTCGGTGCGCAGGTATGCGCCCGCCTTCAGATTCTCCAGCACGGTCAGGTTGGCAAATACCCGCCGCCCCTCCGGGGACTGGGCGATGCCCGCCTCCAGAATTTTGTTGATGGGCTTGCCCAGCAGCTCCTGCCCGTCGTAGGTGATGGAGCCGCTGTCCGCCTTCACCAGGCCGGAGATAGTGCGCAGCGTGGTGGACTTGCCCGCGCCGTTGGCGCCGATCAGGGTGACGATCTTGCCGTCGGGCACCTCAAGACTGATGCCGCGGAGGGCCTTGATGCCGCCGTAAGAAACGCACAAATTCTCAATCTTCAGCATCTTCTGCCACCCCCAAGTATGCGTCGATGACGCGCTCGTTGTTTTGTATCTCGTCCGGTGTACCCTTAGCGATCAGCTTGCCGAAGTCCAGCACATAAATCCGGTCGGCGATGCCCATGACCAGATCCATGTGGTGCTCAATCAGCAGGATGGTCTTGTGGAACGTGTTGCGGATCTCCTTGATGAACTCCGCCAGCTCCAGCGTCTCCTGCGGGTTCATGCCGGCCGCCGGCTCGTCCAGCAGCAGCAGCTGCGGATCGGTGGCCAGGGCGCGGGCGATCTCCAGCCGGCGCTGCTTGCCGTAGGGCAGGCTGGTGGACAGCTCGTCCTTCACGTCCTCCAGGCCCACGACCTTCAGCAGCTCCAGCACCTCGGCGCGCTGCTGCGCCTCCTCCTTGCGGTTGCCGCGGAAGGTGGCGGAGAACATATTACTGCTGCGGCGCATGTGCTTGGCGATCAGCACGTTGTCGAACACCGTCTGTGTCTTCCACAGGCGGATGTTCTGGAAGGTGCGCGCCATGCCCAGCGCCGTGATCTTATCCGGCGTGGGGGCCAGCACATGGTCGGTGAAGGCATAGGCGTCCAGCGCCTTCTGCCCCTCCTTCCACGCCTTCAGCGCCTCGTCGTCCAGTTCCTCCTCCGGGGCGAACTGGGCGGTGTACATATCGGCGTGCTCACCCTTGTACTGCTTCTTCATCTTGCCGGTGGGATGGTTGCGCACGATGCACTCCTCGTTGAAGCGCACCCGCCCGTTGGTGGGGGCATACACACCGGTGATGACGTTGAACGCCGTGGTCTTGCCGGCACCGTTGGGACCGATGAGGGCCACGATCTCGCCTTCGTTGACCTCAAGCGTCAGGTTGTCCACGGCCACCACGCCGCCGAACTGCATGGTGACGTTCTCAACGGACAATACGTTCTTGCTCATTTGGACGTCACCTCCTGTTTTTCGGCTTTTTTAGCCCGGCTTCTGGCCTTCCACCCGGCGATCACCTGCGGCAGCTCTCTGTCGCCCATGATGCCCTTGCGGAAGAACAGCACCACCACCATGATGACCACGGAGAACACCACCATGCGGAAGCCGCTGTGCAGCAGCGGCAGCTTGAAGGTGCCGATATATGTCTCGGTATCCAGGAAGCGCATCCACCACTCGGAGCAGGCCACATACAGGAACGTGGCGATGCAGCTGCCGGAGATGGAGCCAATGCCGCCGATGACCACGATCAGCAATATCTCATAGGTCATGGTGGCGGTAAACACCTTCGCTTGGGCGTTGGCCACATACATGGCGAACAGCGCACCGCCCACACCGGCGAAGAAGGAGCTGGTCACAAAGGACAGCATCTTGTGCTTGGCCAGGTTAATGCCCATGGCCTCCGCCGCCACTTCGTCGTCACGGATGGCCTTAAAGGCGCGGCCGTAGGTGGAGTTCACCAGCATCACGATAACGATAATGCAGGCTGCCACGATCAGGAACGGCACGAAGGTGGACAGATACAGCACGGTGGAGCCGTTGGCGCCCTTGATGTTGAAGCTGGAAAACGTGGGGAAGCTCTTGATCATGTTGGCACCGTTGGTCACGGGGCCCAGCACCTGCCACTGGAATATGGCGCGGATGATCTCCGCGAAGCCCAGGGTGGCGATGGCCAGATAGTCGCTCTTCAGCCGCAGCACGGGCAGACCGATGAGATAGGCGAACAGCGCCGCCACGCAGCCGGCCAGGAGCAGCGCCAGCAGCACCGCCAGCACCAGCGCCACGCCGGAGCCGAAGCCCGCCGCGCCGAAGACGCTCTGGAACATGTCCAGCAGGGAGAACTTCACGGCGGAGCCGTCAAACAGGTAGTAGACCTGATCCTTCACCGCCATGGGCACCATGAGGATGGCGTAGGTATACGCGCCCAGCAGCATGAAGCCCGCCTGGCCCAGAGAAAACAGGCCGGTGAAGCCGTTCAGCAGGTTCATGGACACCGCCACCAGAGAATACACCGCGCCCTTTTTCAGCACAGTGAACAGCTGGCTGGTAGGCAGCAGGATGGCCGGCACCTTGGGGAAAATAAGGCTCATGTTCTCCAGCAGTACCACCAGCAGCAGTACGCCCAGAGTGCACAGGAGCGCAATAGCGGAGCTTTTCTTGCTCGTCTGTTGTTTCAGCATTTCTCCCGCACCCCCTTACACCTTGTCGGTGGTCTTCTCACCGAACAGGCCGGTGGGCTTGAACACCAGAATGACGATCAGCAGCGCGAAGGTGAACGCATCGGAGAACACGGTGTAGTCCGTGCTCTTGATGAGGTTCTCGCACAGACCGATGATAAACGCACCGATCACCGCGCCGGGCACGGAACCGATGCCGCCGAACACGGCGGCCACGAAGGCCTTCAGACCGGGCAGGGCGCCGGCAGTGGGGTTCACTGCGGGATAGCAGGTAAAGTACAGGATGGAGCCGATGGCTGCCAGCGCCGAGCCGATGACAAAAGTCACGGAGATGACGCTGTTGATCTTGATGCCCATCAGCTGCGCCGTTTCAAAGTCCACGGACACGGCGCGCATGGCCATGCCCACTTTGGTGTGGTTGATCAGCTGAGTCAAACCGATGACCAGCAGGATCACCAGCACAGGTGTCAGCAGCACCACCAGCTTGGTGGGGGTGCCCGCGATGTTCACGGTCTTGGTCAGACCGGCGATCTCCGGATACACCATAGGCTGGCCGCCGGTAATATATGTAGCGGTGTTCTGCAGCAGATAGCTGACGCCGATGGCGGAGATCATGACAGACATACGGGGCGCGGTACGCAGGGGCTTGTACGCCACCCGCTCGATCACGAAGCCCAGCACCACCGTCATGATGATCACCAGCGGCAGCGCCAGATACAGCGGCATAGCCGCCGCAAAGTAAATGCCCATCAGGCCCGCCACCATGAACACATCGCCGTGGGCGAAGTTGATGAGGCGCAGGATGCCATAGACCATGGTGTAGCCGATGGCGATCAGGGCATACTGTCCGCCCACCGCAATACCGGAGAGCAGAACGGAAATAATAAATTCCACTTGGTTTCCTCCCTCTTTCGAATATGAAAGGAACGTCCGGAAAAGAGCCGCCAGCGCGTTCTTTTCCGGACTCCCTCAGTAACCGCTGAACAAATCGCCGCACACGGCCCACGAGCCGCATGCTCCGATCTGCCCAGCAGCCACCCGCCGGGAAATGCCGTTACTTGGCGGGGGCATAGCCCCCGCCAAGTGCGGATAAATGTATATATGTTCCCGGTCGCTGTGTTTAGTTGGAGGAGCCGGTCTGGACAGTCTCCAGGGCCCACACGCCGTTGGCGGTGTCAGCGGTCTTGATGAACGCGGTGTCGCGGACAGCGTCGCCGATGTCATCGAAGGCGATGGCGCCGGACACACCGGTGTAGGTCACGCCGGGCAGAGCAGCCTTGATGGCGGCGGCATCGCCGGAACCGGCGGCCTTGATGGCCTCCAGAGCCACATAGTAGGCGTCATAGCCCATGGCGGTCACAGCGGAGATGGTGTCGTTGCCGCCGTTGGCTTCCTTGGCGGTGGCGTTGCCGTTGATGTAAGCCTTGATGCCGGCGTCGAACTCAGGGGAGCCGCCCTCCTGATAGAAGGTGGACACGTACAGCTTGACATCAGTGCCCTGAGCGGCAGCCAGGACCATGTTGTCGTCCAGCGTATCGGAGCCAACGAAGGGGATGGTGATGCCCAGGGAGCTGGCCTGCTGGATGATCTGGGTGGCGTAGGCGATGGACACGGGGGTGAAGATAACGTCAGCGCCCTCGCTCTTGGCCTTGTTCAAATAAGTGGTGAAGTCGGAGTTGTTGGTGGGGAAGGAGTCGGTGATGACCTTGCCGCCGGCAGCCTCGAACACCTTGGTGAAGAAGCTGATCAGGCCCTGGTCATACTCGTTGCCGTTCTCGCCCAGGCAGTAAGCGGTCTTGGCCTCGAACTTATCCATAGCGAAGTTGGCCAGCACGTCAGCCTGGAAGTTATCCAGGAAGCAGATGCGGAAGTAGTAGTCGTTGCCCGCGGTGACGTTGGGGTTGGTGCAGGTCACGCCGATGGCGGCGATACCGGCCTCACCGAACTTGGGGCCGCCGGCCATAGCCGCGCTGGAGCCGTAGGTGCCCAGCACCAGGGACACGCCCTTGGCCACCAGGTCGGAGGCGGCGGAGGGAGCCTTGTCGCTGGAAGAGCCGTTATCGGAAGTGACCAGCTCGATGGTGTAGGTCTCGCCGTTCAGCTCGATGGTGGGCGTCTCAGAGTTGGCGTACTGCATACCCAGCAGTTCCTTCTTGCCGCCGGAGGCGGAGTCGCCGGACAGGGGCTCGAACACGCCGATCTTGATGACCTTGTCGCCGGAAGCGGAATCATTGCCCTGCTGGCCGTCATCGGCCTGCTGGCCGCAGGCGACCAGGGACAGAGCCATGACCAGTGCCAGCAAAGTGGCTAAAAACTTTTTCATGGTATATTCCTCCTAAATTTCCCTTGCGGTGGACACGCAGTGTGGCCACTCACAGAATATGTGTATTTTAACGGAAAAATGCGGCAAAAACAATTGTAACAACCTCTAAAAATACCGGCTTTCTCGCTCTCCCGTGGACAGTGTTCACCGGTTCGTCGGGCATTTTTGTCCTCGCATGGCGGACAAACGCCTTTTTGCGGTACACTGTTCCATTTTGCTTCTGGCAGACCTCCTCTGTTTTTATGACTTTTTGTCCGGTGGTGCGTTTCAAATTCTCATAAAATTCACTATTTTTGCGCACTTTTTGTTCCAGTCCGTTGAAAAACTCTCTGATTTTCGCCGGTAACGTTTTCTGAGATCCGCAGCGGTGGAAATTTTTTGAAATGTCTCTCAGCGGCGGACGATATTTTTCGTCAAAATAGATAAAAGCAGGTGCCGGCGCGCCTGCTTTTACGAGTTCTTTATGTGCAATTGCACTGTTCTGCGCGGAGAAATCGCCTGTTTTCCGTGGTTTTACCCTTAAAAAGAATACTCTCCGCGTCCGCCTGCGGGAGCGGCGGACGCGGAGAACGGACTTTCATCTGAGGAAAAACAAGGGGCAGACGGACAGAAACAGCGCCGGTCCGGCACAGTCCAGCGGCACATTTCCTCCCCAAAGTGTCAGCTGACACAGGGCATGTACAAGCAGGAAACGGCCTTGTACAAAGGGTTGAACATCAAGGTGTACACGTTTCGATCCCGTCAATCTGCACAATCGGGCGCTTCGCCGCCCTCCGGGCCGCTCCTGAACAGGGCGGCGAAGGTGTCCGCATCCATGGTCTCATGCTCCAGCAGATACTCGGCCACCTGCGTCAGCTGCGTCTTGTTCTTCGCCAGGATCTCGCGGCACTTTTCATAGGCCTCGTCGATGATGGCGCGGATCTCCGCGTCCATCTCCGCCGCCGTCTTTTCGGAATAGGGGCGGGTGTGGCCCATGGACTTGCCGATGAACACCTCGTCGCTGCCGGCGTCAAAGGCCACGTTGCCCAGCCTGGTGGACATGCCGTAGGCGCCCACCATCTTGCGGGCGATGGAGGTAGCCCGCTGAATGTCGCTGGAGGCGCCGGTGGAGATGTCGCCCAGCATCATCTCCTCGGCGGCGCGCCCGCCCAGCAGGCCGGCCACCCGGTCCAGCATATAGCGGCGGGACAGATAGGAGCGGTCCTCCTCCGGCAGGTAGATGGTCATACCGCCGGCCTGACCGCGGGGGACGATGGTGATCTGATGCACGGGATCCAGGTCCGGCAGGGCCTGCATGACCACGGCGTGGCCGGCCTCATGATAGGCGGTGAGCCGCCGCTCGGACTCCGGCACCACGCGGCTGTGCTTCTCCGGCCCGGCAATGACCTTGATGACCGACTGGTGGATGGCCTCCTGGGTGATGAAGCGCTGGCCGCGGCGGCCGGTCAGCAGCGCCGCCTCGTTCAGCAGATTCTCCAGATCCGCACCGGTAAAGCCGGAGGTGGCGCGGGCCACGGAGCCCAGGTCCACATCCTCCGCCAAGGGCTTACCCTTGGCATGTATCTTCAGTATCTCCTCGCGGCCCTTGATATCCGGCAGGCCCACGAACACCTGGCGGTCGAACCGTCCAGGGCGCAGCAGCGCCGGGTCCAGAATGTCCACGCGGTTGGTGGCCGCCAGGACCACCACGCCCTCGTTAGCGGCGAAGCCGTCCATCTCCACCAGCAGCTGGTTCAGCGTCTGCTCACGCTCGTCGTGGCCGCCGCCCAGGCCGCTGCCGCGCTGACGGCCCACGGCGTCGATCTCGTCGATGAATACGATGGCCGGGGCCTGCTTCTTGGCCTGCTCGAACAGGTCGCGGACACGGCTGGCACCCACGCCCACATACATCTCCACAAAATCGGAGCCGGAGATGGACAGGAAGGCGGTATCCGCCTCGCCGGCCACCGCTTTGGCCAGCAGCGTCTTGCCGGTGCCCGGAGGGCCCACCAGCAGCACGCCCTTGGGGATATGGGCCCCCAGATCGGTATAGCGCTGGGGATCCCGCAGGAACTGGACGATCTCCTCCAGTTCCTCCTTCTCTTCGTCGGCACCGGCCACATCCTCGAATGTGACCTTCTTGCCGTCGGAGGGGATATCCTGGATGCGGGCCTCGCCGAAGCGGGCCATCTTATCGTTGACCGCGCCGCCGCCCATGCCGCCCATGCGGGCAATAAGGTTCATCAGCAGCACAAAGGCCATGACGGCCAGCACATAGGGCAGCAGCGTCTTCAGCCAGTTGGTATTGCTGCCGGCGGTATAGTCGTAAGCGGTGATGACGCCCTTCTCCGCCTGGGCCACCACCAGATCGTTCATGTCATTATAAAATGTATCAAAGCTCTGCAGCGTGCAGCTGACGGAAGAGCCGTCGTGCAGCTGGGCTGCCAGACGCGTATCGCTGGCGGTGAAGGACTTGACCTTCTCCGCGGTAAAATAGGCGCGCATCTCGCCATAGCTGACATCGCCGGAGCGGGCCATATTGCCCACCACCTGGGTGATGAGCAGCACGGCCAGCACGATGAACATCAGCATGGCACCGCTGAAACGTTTTCTTTCCATATCTCCCCTCTCCCTTCTCAGCCGATCCAGCGGACGCCCTGCCAGCTCTGGTCAGAGCCGACGGAGATAGCCACCAGCATGCGGCCCTGTATGGCGTCCACAGGGATATAGGGCTGGCTGAGATAGCGGCTGTCGTTGGAGCCGGTGCGGTTGTCGCCCATGACGAACACGCAGCCCTCCGGCACATCGAAGCTGCGGCTGCTCTCGGTAATGCCCTGGGTGGGCAGGTAGCTCTCGTCCAGCTTCTGGCCGTTGACGTAGGTATAGCCGTCCTTGAAGGACAGCGTCTCGCCGGGCAGGCCGACGACGCGCTTCACCAGGACTTTGCCCAGTTCCTCATCCCAGAAGGTGACGATGTCGCCGCGGTCCGGCACCGGATCGGACACCACATAGGGCAGCCGCCAGCCGATCAGCAGGCACTTGGTGGGGATGGTGGTCTCCATGGAGCCGCTGGGCACATAGGCCAGCTGCAGCAGCACCTTGAACAGCACGAACACCGCCGCCAGCGTCACCAGCAGGTAGCCGTAGTCGTCCCACAGCCTGCGGCCGCGGCTTTTGGCGGGCTTGACCTCCGCCGCGGGGGCGGTATTCTCCGACGCGGGGATAGACGCCTTCACCGGCTCATTGCCGGTGGACAGGCGCTTTCCGCCTTTCTTTTCCATGTTTCTTCACTTCCTATTCTCAAAAGTGCGAGGGTAATTTTTTATGTCCAGCGGGAGAGTTCGCGCCCGCGGGCGCGAGAAGCATTTCGCCTGCGCGGCGAGCGGCCGACCGCGGCC
>CAVGEC010000041.1:0-14261 GCA_963628195.1 Bacteroidaceae bacterium | reverse complement strand
GCCTGGACTGCCAAAAAGCGTCACTAAGCGAACAAAAAAGAACGCCCGCAAGGGCCAATGCCATAAAAACAAGGACCAGGCCATTGGGCCTGGTCCTTGTTTTAATATTTTTCTACATTTATCAACTTGCTTTCGCAAATATTGCCGCATTTTTCTACATAAATATAACAAAAAATACTTAACTTAACGACATTGCCGCAAGGACTTTTTTGTCAGTCATCCAG
This sequence comes from Bacteroidaceae bacterium, assembly GCA_963628195.1. GTDB lineage: Bacteria > Bacillota > Clostridia > Oscillospirales > Oscillospiraceae > Vescimonas. Next base: position 14,037 of record CAVGEC010000041.1, on the reverse strand, counting down.
CTTGCCGCGGGCGTGGAGGACGTCGTCCGGGGTGATGGTCATCAGATCCTCGCGGGTGACGCTGTCCATTTTGGCCAGACGGGTGTTCTGGGCCACCAGGATGTGTTCAAACAGATTGCGGACGCCGCGGGCGTTGCCGAAGCTGGGATCAGCGCTCTCCTCGGCGATGTAATCCCGCACCAGCGGTTCGGCTTCCGGGGACAGAACATAGCCCTTGCCGCAGCGCATTTTGAATATCTCGAACATCTCGTCGGCGGAGTAATCCTCGAACAGCAGAAAGCGGTTGAAGCGGCTTTCCAGGCCGGGGTTGGAATGGACGAATTTGTCCATCAACTCTGTATAGCCTGCCACGATGACCACCAGGTCGTCGCGATGATCCTCCATGGCTTTGAGGATGGTGTCGATAGCCTCCTGGCCGAAGTCGTTTTCGGACTTGCCATTGAGGGCGTAGGCCTCATCGATGAACAGCACGCCGCCCATGGCCTTTTCGATGACCTTCTGGGTTTTCAGCGCGGTCTGGCCCACATAGCCGGCCACCAGGCCGCTGCGGTCCACCTCCACCAGCTGGCCCTTGCTGAGGATGCCCAGAGTGCGGTAGATGCGGGCCATCATGCGGGCCATCATGGTCTTGCCGGTGCCGGGGTTGCCGGTGAACACCATGTGGAGGGACATGTCGGTGGTAGGCAGATCGTGCTGCTGGCGCAGCTTGTAGACCTGTACCATGTTGATAAGGTCGTGTACCTCGTCCTTGACCACCTGCAGGCCAATGTAGGTATCCAGCTCGGCGAGGAGATCCTCGATTTTTTCAGGGGGCGGGAGTTCCTCGGCTTTTTCCGGTGCGGTATCGCCGGGTTTGGCATCGGCAGTGGGCGGGGTGCTTTTTTCCGTGTCCCTGCCGGCGGGCGCGGCAGGGGACGCAGGTGTCTTGCCCACGTTCTCAAAGGGCGTACCCCAGAAGTCGCTGCCCATACGACGGACGTTGTTCTCGGTCATAGAGCGGATCACGTCCAGCTGCTGCAGAATGATCTGATCTTTCTTGTCCATAGTTTTACCTCTCAGCGAAATCGAATGTGCTGCGTGGCGCGCAGCAGGAGTGCGGTGACAAAGCCGGTCAGCGTACCGGTGAACAGCGATACGGCCAGCAGAAAGGGGAGATAGCCCAGTACCATGGGGCTGCCCAGAGTGATGACTGCCGCGGCCATCTGGCCGACATTGTGGGCCGCCGCGCCGCCCAGAGAGACGCCGTATACGCTGAGACGGCGGCTGCGCTTCAGCGCGATCATCACCAGCATGGCGGTCAGTCCGCCGAGTACGGAGAACAGCATGGCCGACAGATTGCCGGCAAACAGCCCGCCCAACAGACAGCGCGTCAGCAGAATGGCCAGCGCCGCGCCGGCACCCAGTTGGTACAGGGCGAACACGGTGACGATGTTGGCCAGCCCCAGCTTGACACCGGGCAGGGGGACGATCAGGGACAGAGGGAACAGCCCTTCCAGGGTGCTGAGTCCCAGGGCCAGCGCCGCCAAAACAGCGCAGAGAGCGATGCTTTTTGTCGTCCATCTCATACGCTCACCCCACAATCACATCCGGCGCGTCCGGAGCGGATGTGCCCTCCAGATGGACGACCACTTGGGCGGGAAGGCATACGATGGACTGCCCTGCGCGGGTGATGCGTCCGGTGTGAACGCAGTCCTGGGTGGGGCAGCTGCTGTCCGTGACTGCCACACCGCCGTTTCCGGCGGTGATATGCAGGGTATAGCCATTGTTGGTGACAGTGGTATCGGTAAAGGAAGCCAAGGGGCCGCGCTGAATCTCCCGCCCGGACACGGAGATCACCACTGTGGCCGTTCCACCCTGGGCTTTTGGCAGGTAGAACAGCAGCGCCGCGGCAGCGGCCAGCAGGACAATGACCAGGGCCACCAAGGCGTCAAAGCGGTTCCATTTCAGTTTAGGCGGCGAGGGGCTGGCAGACATAGGAAGTACCATCCTTTTCGTTAAAACAGTCCGCAAGACCGGGGGTATAGATCACGCGGCCGTCTGCGGTGATGAGTACCATGTCGAAGGACATATCCCGGCTGCGCCAAAAATCGATGGCACCTTGCTCGCCCATGACATACAGGGCGGTGGAATAGGCATCCGCCTGGGTGCCCTGTCCGGCCAGCGCGCCATAGGTGATGACGGAGACGCTGACCAGGTCGCTTTGTACGGGATAGCCGGTCTTGGGATCCAGAATATGCTGATAGACGGTGCCGTCATCGGCAGTAAAATAGCGCTGGTAGCCGCCGGAGGTGACCACGAAAGCGTCTGACAGGCTGAGAGTGCAGACATAGCCCGCGCTGTCCTGGGGATCCTGAATGGCCACGGACCAGGGTTTGTTCTGCGGGTTTTTGCCGTAGACATATACATTGCCGCCAAGACTGATGCACCCGCCGGTGATATCGCTGCGGGAGAACAGGGCGGCTACGCAGTCGGAGGCGTAGCCCTTGGCGATGCCGCCCAGATCAATGGCACAGCCCTCATCCAGAGAAATGTTGTAATAGTCCGTCTGGTGGACATGCTCACGTCCCACCAGGGGCAGCAGGGCGTCGATCTCCTCTTGCGCGGGAACACGGGGGGAATCAGAGGTGATGCCCCACAGCTCCACTAAGGGGGCGATGGTGATGTCGAAGGCACCGTCCGTCTCCTCGCTGTATTTGAGCGCCCAGGACAGCAGCTGTGCGGCGTCATCGTCCCAGACGGCGCTGCCGTCACGGTTCAGCTGCGACACATCGCTGGTGGAGATGGTGCGGGAAAGGGAGGCCTCCAGTGAGTTGATGGTCTGGGCGGCCTGCGTCAGCACATCAACGGCACCGTCACCGGCGGCAGAGAGCGTCATATAAGTGTCCATGGCGAACAGCTCCACCGTCTCGCTCTTTTGGCCGCAGGCGGTGAGAGACAATGCCAGCAGTAGTGCCAGCAGAAGGGAGACGCTTTTTTTCACAGTTCCCGCCGCCCTTCCAGCGCCCGCATCAGCGTGGCATCGTCGGCAAACTCAAGGTGCCCGCCCACGGGGATACCATAGGCCAGCCGGGTGACCTTGATGCCGAACGGCTTCAGAAGTCGGGCGATGTACAGGGCTGTGGCTTCGCCCTCGGTATCCGGGTTGGTGGCCATGATAACTTCGGTGATGCCGCCCTGGGCGACACGATCCAGCAGAGATCTGATGTGAAGGTCGTCAGGGCCTACATGGTTCATGGGAGACAGGACGCCGTGCAGCACATGGTAGCGGCCCCGGTATTCACGACTGCGCTCGATGGCGATCACATCACGGGGATCGGCCACTACGCAGATAGTGGATTCGTCCCGCTTCTGATCGGCGCAGATGGGACACAGCCCACCGGCGGTGAGATTCTGGCACACCGGGCAGAGGGTGACGCTGCGCTTGGCGTCCACGACGGCATCGGCAAAGGCCTGGGCCTCGTCGGCAGGCAGAGACAGCACATAGAAAGCCAGCCGCTGGGCGGATTTATAACCTACGCCCGGCAGCTTGGCGAACTGTTCCACTAATTTTTCCAGCGGGGCGGGAAAATACTCCATAGAACGTTATCCTCTCAACTCTTTGATCTTGGCGGGAATGTCAGCAGCCTTATACACGGCGCTGCCGGCCACCAGCACATTGGCGCCGGAGGCGATGCAGACCTTACAGGTATCGCCGTCCACGCCGCCGTCCACCTCTAACTCACAGGCGGGATTCATGGCATCGATGTAGCCGCGGATGGCCTGCACCTTGGGCATCATATCGGCCATAAACTTCTGGCCTCCGAAGCCCGGTTCCACCGTCATGACCAGAATGAGCTCCACCTTGTCGATAAAGGGCAGCACGGCGCTGGCGGGAGTCTTGGGCTTCACCACCACGCCGGCCTTCTTGCCCTTGGCGTGGATCTTATCCAGAGCAGCGAGGATGTTTTCCTCGGTATCCGCTTCCACATGGCAGGTGACGATATCGGCACCCGCATCGCAGAACTGCTCCACATAGCGCACGGGGCGCTCGATCATCAGATGGACATCCAGCGGCAGGGCGGTGGTGGGGCGGATGGACTTGACCACCGGGATGCCGATGGAGATATTGGGGACAAACAGACCGTCCATTACGTCCACATGGACATAATCGGCGGTGGCGATCTTCTCGATGTCGCGGGCCAGATAGGCGAAGTCGGCAGACAGAATGGAGGGAGCGATCTTGATCATAGGGGAACTTCCTTTCGCGCCGCACCGGCGGTGGCGCGGCGGCATAGTATGGGGTGTGCAGACGCCGGCGGCGCGGCAGATATGCAGCCGATCCCGCCCGGAAACCGCTGGCGGCCTGCAGGAGTGACCGGCGGTACGCCGACGGGCATTCCAACATGGGAACACAATATTTAATACATTATAGCACAAATAGGAGGAGGATTGCAAGGCGGCGGCCGAGGGCGGCTAAATTTGTATAATCTGTGAATTTTGCATAAAGGGGCTTTACCTTTGCTGACTTTTCCTGTAAAATATCTTGTCAGAAAAGCTGCGGGGGTGCCGCAGGACGCAAAGGGACGGTTTTATGAACTTCTTGCAACGTATTGGCAACGCGCTGTCGCGCTTTATGTATGGGCGCAACGGTGTGGATCGACTGACGCTGACCATGATCTGGACGGCGCTGCTGCTGGACATTATCAATATTTTCCTGCGGGAACGGGTACCGCTGGCGTATAGTATCATCGGCACTGCGGCAGGGATCATTACCCTGCTGGCCCTGTTTAGGATGTTCTCACGAAACCTGGAAAAGCGCCGGGCGGAGAACGCGAAGTTCATGGAAAAGGTGTGGTGGCCCATCAGCCGCCGCATTGCGGGGAACCGGCAGCAGCGTATGGATAAGGAGCATCGGTACTTTACCTGCCCCAACTGCGGCGCGGTATGCCGGGTGCCCAGAGGAAAAGGCCGCATCGTCATTACCTGCCCCCGCTGCGGCAATGAGATCCACGGAAAATCATAAGAAATATAAAAGCGCCCGCCCCCTTGGGGCGGGCTTTTTGCGCAAAAGAGGCCCGGCAGAGGGGGAGAACGCTTTGCGCGAATAAAAGTTCCCCGACAGTAGTCGGGGAACTTTTGCCGTCATTACAAAACTTTGCTGAGAAAGTCCTGCAGCCGGGGATCCTGCGGATAATCGAATATGTCAGAGGGGGAGCCCTCCTCCAGGATCTTGCCGTCTGCCATAAATACTACTCGGTCAGCTACCTCGCGGGCGAAGCCCATCTCGTGGGTGACCACGGCCATAGTCATGCCGTCCCTGGCCAGATCGCGCATAAGGTCGAGGACTTCGCCTACCATTTCGGGATCAAGGGCGGAGGTGGGTTCATCGAAGAGCATGACCTCCGGATCCATGGCCAGTGCCCGGACGATGGCGATACGCTGTTTCTGACCGCCGGAGAGCATATTGGGATACTCGCTGGCCTTGTCGGACAGGCCGATGCGCTCCAGCAGAGCCTTGGCCTGGGTGTCCGCCTCGGCAGCAGTTTTCTTCTTTAGCGTTACAGGAGCCAGTGTAATATTCTGCAGCACGGTCTTGTGAGGGAACAGGTTGAAGTGCTGGAATACCATGCCCATCTTTTGCCGATGGAGGTTGATGTCCACGGACTTATCCGCCAGATCCACGCCGTCAAAGAAAATGGCACCGGAGGTGGGCTCCTCCAGCATGTTTAGGCTGCGGAGCAGGGTGGACTTGCCGGAGCCGGAGGGGCCGATGATAGCCACCACCTCGCCCTGATGGACGTCCAGGTCACAGCCGTCCAGCGCATGGACGGTGCCGTGGTTGTACTCTTTGACCAGATGCTTTACGGAGATGAGAACTTTACTGCTTATCGCCACGGCGCATTCTCCTTTCTATAGCCTCGATGGCTTTGGAGGCCGGATAGTTGATGCAGAAATAGACCAGAGCAGCCAGCACATAGGGAGCCAAAGTGATGTAGCTGTTGCCGGAGACGGTCTGTGCGGTGTACATGATCTCCGCCATGCCCAGCACGGAGCAGATGGAGGATTCCTTCACCATGGTGACTACCTCGTTGGCCAGGGCGGGAAGTACATTTTTGATAGCTTGAGGCAGCACCACCAGGCGCATGGACTGCCAGGAGGACAGGCCCAGGGAACGGGCGGCCTCGGTCTGCCCCTTGTCCACTGCCAGAATACCGGCACGGAATATTTCCGCTACATACGCCGAACTGTTCAACGCCAGCGCTACCACGCCGGGGATGAACCGATTGATGGCGATGAAGCCGAACAACAGAGTCCGGGGAAGGGTGATGTAGTGGAACAATCCGAAGTAGATGATGGACAGCTGCACCAGCATGGGCGTGGAACGGAACACAGCGATATATGCGCCGGCGAACCACTTGATGGGCTTGATCTTGCTCAAACGCATCATAGCCAGCAGCAGGGCGGGGATCACCGCCAGCAGCACGGACACTACGGCCAGCAGCAGCGTATACTCGAAGCCGCGGACAAAAGCTGCACCGTACTTGGGCAGAAACGAGAAGTTGAAGAAATTGGTGTTGTCCATGTTGACAAACAGATCATTCCACGACATAGACGAAGCATCCTTTCAAAAGTTCTTAAGAACACGCAAGCGTGCAAGGCATTCGCCTTGCACGTTTGCGATAGGTAACAGAGGGATCAGCCGACGTAGCTCAAGCCCACATTGCCGTCCAGCACCAGCAGGTCGATGGTGCCGTTCTTCAGCTCGGTGACCAGAGTGGGAACAAGGGACTCCAGAACCATGCCGTTGGCGGCTTCGGGGAACATATCGGCGGCGGCCATGGCCTTGGTGGTGTTCTTCTGAGCGCCGATGATGACGCTGGCCTGGTTGATATCGTCAACCGTCTTATACTTGTCGGCATCGGAGGCCTTCACCAGAATGACGGGAGGCAGATCGGTGTAGTAGGGATCGGAGAAATCACAAGCCAGAGCACGCTCCTCGGTGTACTCGCAGGCGGCCAGCACGATGTCAAAGTCGCCGTTGCTCAGAGAGGTCACCAGGTTATCGAAATTCATGGACTCGATCTGCAGAGTCATGCCCATGGACTCGGCGATGTATTTGGCCACTTCGATGTCGATGCCGGCGTACTCGGTCATAGCGGCATCCGCGAAGAACTCATAGGGAGGATAGTCAGGGCTGGTGCCCAGAACCAGAACGGGCTTGTCGCTGGCGGCGGCATCATCGGCGCCTTCGGCAGCCAGATCAGAGGACACGGAGTCGGGCATATAGGCATCCTGAGAAGCGACCTTATCTTCGATCTCCTTGATCAGAGCGCCGTCGTTGGCGGTCAGCTCGGCGATGGCCTTGTTAATGCCTTCCAGCAGGCCCTTGGGATCGCCCTTCTGCACCAGAACGCGGTAGGGCTCGGTCTCGCCCCAATCCACCACGTTTTCCAGAACAACCAGAGAATCATCGGTGGTATCGGTGTTGGCATCACCGTTATTGGTGTCATCAGCCTTCTGGCCGCAGGCCACCAGGCTCAGAGCCATGACCAGTGCCAGCAGCATTGCCATAAACTTTTTCATGTTACTTACTTCCTTTCAATGTTTCGGCATCCGCCTGTGCGGATGATACGTTCGGGAGGAGATTTCCTCTTGATGCTGCATACTATACTCTGCGTGTGAATATTTGTCAACATATTTTTGCATAAAAAATCGCGAAAAGGGCGAGTTTGTACAAATGACACATGAAAACAGGCGCGTGCGACGGCTTTGCGCTGTGCACAATGACATAAATACGCGACGAATAAATGCATAAATATGCAAATATTCAGGATATTAGAGCAGACACCGGAAAACAACGAAGTCGGGAAAAGTACAAAAACAGAAGCGCCAGCCGGATCGGCTGGCGCTTCTTACACAAAGAAAGGGAACATGAAGAAGTTGTTTACATTTCAATCAGTCTTGCGGCGTAGAGGTAGGTACGGGCATAATAGCTTTCGTACAGGGAACTGATGATGACGCCGCTGGTGGTGCTGGCATGGATGAACTGCCCATTACCCAGGTAGATCCCCACATGACCGATACCGCTCCCGCCGGTGGCAAAGAACACCAGATCGCCGGGAGCCCGTTCCGCCGTGGTCACGCCGCGGCACATGTAGTACTGACTGGTAGCTCCGTGGGGAAGGCTGATGCCGAAAGCGCTGAACACCTTCATGGTGAAACCAGAGCAGTCGATACCGCTGTAGCTGGTGCCTCCGTAGCGATAGGGAGTGCCCAGATATGTGTACGCCTGGGAGATGATATCCTCGACCAGCGTATTGGTGGCGGAGGTGCCTTCGTAGTCCGCGTACTGTACGGGCTGGCAGTAGGCGGAGAGAATGTAGCCGGTGTCTGTGCCGTAGGAGACCTTGTACCACTCGCCGTCATCGGTCACATCCAGAAGATGGGCGACCTTGCCGCTGAAAATGATGCGCAGGCGATGAGCGGAAGTGCTGGGCTCGTCCCGCAGTGTCAAATAGGAGTCACAATCCACCAGAACGCCGTCATAGTCCGCCAGAAAGTTTTGCTTTTCCAGGGCGGCGGTTTCCTTCAGCAAGGCCTGGGAGGCCAGCTGCGTCAGATCGAGGATGCTGCCGTCGTCCAAGAGACCGGCTTCCTGTGCCAGACGCAGACCGTCGCCGGTCTGAAGGGCGGTGGCGGAAGTGGGGACGACACCGTTTTCGGCCAGAACCTGAACAGCGGCGTCATAACCGGTGGTGTCAATAGGTGAGGCCTCCTCCGCGTTGGCGGCGGTGACGGCACCGGAGAAAAGCAGCAGGCCGGAGAGGCTCAAGGCTGCGATCTGTTTTCCAAACATGGGTTATACCTTCCGTTTGCATTGAATTTGCCGGGGGTAAGGTACCCGACGTAGGATATCATAGCACAAGTCTATCAAAAAAGCTACACAAAAATTACAAAATGGAAACAAAATTTTCAGAACGGTTATAAAATGGTGGGGATGTTGCATTATTTGCTTGGTATATATTATAATGTAAGCAAAAAATGCGGAGGCGATGCAATGGAACCGTTACAGTATGAGGAGAGAGGATATCTGAAAGAGCCGTTTCGGCTGTTCCATCTGGCAGATGGCCGGGGAGAATATATCGAATACCACTACCATACCTTTCACAAGATCATTATCCTGCTGGCTGGCAAGGCGGGCTATGCGGTGGAGGGCGAACGGTACGAGCTGACACCGGGGGATTTTGTATTGGTAGGCAGCGGGAGTATCCACAGACCGGTGGTGGAGACGGGAGACTACTACGAACGGATGATACTGTATATCTCGCCGGCGTATCTGCAGGCTCTGGCGGTGGAGGATTGTGATCCGGCGGAGTGTTTTCGGCAGGCGCAGGAGACATTTCAGTATGTGTACCATGACGAGGACGGCAGTCGAGTGCGGACGCTGTTCCAGGCGCTGGCGGAGACGCTGCGGCAGGGGGGCTACGGAGCGGCGCTGCTGGCCCAGGCACAATTCACGGAATTAATGGTAGAGGTGAACCGGGTGGTGCGCGGCGGACACAGGGTGGGAGCCTCCGGCGGAGACAGAAAGGTGATATCGCTGCTGCAGTATCTGAACCTGCATCTGACGGAACCTCTGACCATCGACGATCTGGCGGCGCGGTTTTACATCAGCAAATACCACATGATGCGGCGGTTCCGGCAGGAGACGGGCTATTCCGTACACGGGTATCTGACAGAAAAGAGGCTGCTGCTGGCGCGGCAGCTGCTGGGCCGAGGCTGCACACCGGCGGAGGCGGCCATACAGGCGGGCTATCAAGATTACTCCACGTTCTCAAGAGCTTACAAAAAGCAATTTGGCTGTGGCCCATCGGCGGACACCAAGAGCAGAGGGCACGAATTGCAAATTAGTACGCATGATTTCTGATTTACTTTGCGAAAAATGCTTATATAATAGTGGCTGTACTACTTTTCTGAGAGAGTGGAGGTCACTATGAAAGGATTTTTGAAGAACTATGGGTTTATCCTGTTCATGCTGAGCGGCATTGTGGCGGGATGCCTGGTGGGTGCGTTCGCACCGGATTTCGGCGGAAAGATCAAGTTTTTGGGTACGCTGTTCATTAACGCCATGTTCTGCGTGGTGGTGCCCATGGTGTTCTGCTCCATTGCATCGGCCATCGCAAACATGAAAAATGTAAAGCGGGCCGGAAAGATCATGGGTGTGACCATTGCCACATTTCTGGTGACGGCGGCTATTGCGGGAGTGCTGATGTATGTAGTGTGCCGCGTGTTCCCGCTGGTGGACGGCCATTACACCATCGTGGAGGGGGAGGTCGGCGAAGCGCTGGGCTTCGGCGACATGATCGTAAACTTCTTTACGAAGCCTGACTTTACGGAGCTGCTGAGCCGCAGGGCCATTCTGCCGCTGATCGTGGCGGCGGTGCTGTTCGGCTTCGGCATCCAGATGAACGGCGGTCCGGAGACAAAAACGGCGAAGCTGCTGGAGGACATTACCGGCTGCATCATGAAGACGGTGAAGCTCATTACCTACTATGCGCCTATCGGGTTCTTCGGCTTTTTCGCGGATCTGGTGGCGACCTACGGGCCGGAATTGATCAGTGACTACAGCAGGACGCTTGTTATTTATTATGTGATGAGCTTCGCGTACATGCTGATATTTTTCCCGCTGTACGCTCGGTTTGGCGGCGGCAAGGGCGCGGCGAAGGTGATGTTCTCAAAGCTGTTTCGTCCGGCAGCGGTCTCCTTCGGTACCTGCTCCAGCGTGGCTACGATCCCGACCAACATGGAGGCGGCGGAGGAGACGGGTATCAGCAGGGACGTGACGGACATTGTGCTGCCTATGGGCGCGACGATGCACATGGACGGCTCAGCCATGTCCGCCATCATCAAGGTGGCTTTTCTGTTCGGCGTGTTCGGCCTGGACTTCTCCACGGATAAAGCCATCCTGGCCATTGTCGTGGCGGTGTTCTCTTCTGTGGCCATGAGCGGCATCCCCGGCGGCGGCGGTACCGGTGAACTGGTGGTGTGCACCATATTCTTCCCTGACCAGTTGGCCATTGCCTATCCCATCGCGCTGGCCATCGGCAATCTGGTGGATCCCCCGGCCACCATGGTCAACGCCGCTGGCGACTATGTGGTATCCTTCATTGTTTCCAGATATGTGGACGGCAAGGACTGGCTGCAAAAGAGGCTGCACGGCGAGACAGAAAATTGAAGCATATGGAAATACCGGCGGACACGCAGTGTCCGCCGGTATTTTATGGAGAGAAAGAGAGGGGCAGCTATTTGCTCACGCAGTGGTGATCTCTGCCTCGGAGTACAGAACGGCTTTGCCGCTGATGAGGGTGCGCGAACCGTTCAGACGGCAGTACAGCACGCCGCGGCGGTACCGGCAATGCCGAACATTAAGCTGCGCGTACATGACGACTATTCCCTTATGCCCATGATTGAGCGGGGGATGAGCGTCTCTATTCTGACAGAGTGGTTGCTGTGACACTTTAGAGCGTTAGACGGCGAAAATATTTTTAATTAGGTGGTTTACTTTCGCGGACTAAAATGCTATACTGCCATTAGTACCCGAAAAGGGAGAAAGAAGGAGAAGCCATCATGGTACGAACCGCAAAGTCCAAGATAGGCAAGAAGGAAAAAAGCGACAGACTGTATAAGGCGATCTTGATGCTGGAGACTGAGGAGGAGTGCTATAATTTCTTTCAAGATCTGTGCACCGTGTCCGAGCTGCGCAGCATGGAGCAGCGCTACGAGGTGGCTACGCTGTTGAACGATGGGCTCATTTACAATGACATCCTGGAGCGCACGGGCGCGTCCAGCGCCACCATCAGCCGGGTAAACCGCAGCTTGATCTACGGCAACGGCGGTTACGAGAGCGTGCTGGAGAAAATGAAGGAGAACGAGGGCAAATGAGCTGCTACGAGGCGCTGGCCGGTTCTTATGACGCGCTGACCGAGGACGTGGGCTACGCAAAGCGGCTGGACTTCATTGAAAAGCTGCTGAGGCGAAGCCGCATTCCGGTCAAGTTAGTGCTGGATCTGGCCTGCGGTACCGGGACTATGACCTGGCTGCTGACGGAGCGGGGCTATGAGGTCATCGGTGTGGACGGCAGCGAGGATATGTTGGCAGCGGCTATGGGCAAGAGCGGTCAGGTGGACGGTGTACCGCCGGTGTTTCTGCACCAGTCCATGCCGAAACTGGATCTGTACGGCACCGTAGATGCTGCTGTGTGCTGCCTGGACAGCATCAACTACCTGACGGAGCCGAAAGATGTGCGGCGGACATTTCAGCGCCTGCACCTGTTTGTGGCGCCCGGCGGGATGCTGGTGTTCGACGTGAACACCGCGGCCAAGCTGGCGGCGCTGGACGGGCAGGTATTTCTGGATGAGACAGAGGACACCTACTGTGTGTGGCGCACAGAATTTCACCGTGGACTGTGTACCTATTATATGGATCTGTTTCGCTGCCGCAGTGACGGCGCATGGCGGCGCAGCGCGGAGGTGCACCGCCAGCGGGCGTATACCGTGGAGGAACTGACCGCCTGGCTGACGGAGGCCGGTTTCGGAGACATCCGGGTATACGGCGACATGCGTATGCGGCGGCCCCGTGAGGATGAGCAGCGGGTGTATATCAGCTGTGTGAGAAAGTAAACATGCGTCCGTGCCTCTGGGCAAAGGACAGAATAGGCAAATGACCGCGCCCCGCCCCAACAGGCGGGGCGTGTGAGACGAAAGAGGGATATATCTATGGCAGATCGGATCGTAAGGGCCATTTCCACAGATGGTATGGTGCAGGCGGCGGCTATTTGCAGCCGGGATATCACCGAACGGGCGCGGCAGATACACAAGACACTGCCGGTGGCCACGGCGGCACTGGGCCGCACGCTGGCGGCGGCATCCATGATGGGCAACGCGCTGAAAAGCGGCGGGGCCAGCCTGACACTGCAGTTCAAGGGCGGCGGCCCGCTGGGCACGGTGCTGGCGGTCAGCGACAATGAGGGCAATGTCCGGGGCTATGTGACGAACCCCCATGTAGATTTGCCTCTGCGGCCGGGCGGCAAGCTGGACGTAGGCGCGGCAGTGGGCCACGAGGGCACGCTGACGGTGATCAAGGACCTGCATATGAAGGAGCCCTATGTGGGCACCATTGACCTGCTGGGCGGCGAGATCGCAGAGGATATTGCCGGATATTTTGTGGAATCGGAGCAGATCCCCACGGCCTGCGCTCTGGGCGTGCTGGTGGATCGGGATCAGAGCGTCAGGGCCGCCGGCGGCTATCTCATTCAGCTGATGCCCGGCGCGGACGAGGATACCATCACAAAGGTAGAGGGCGGCATCATGGCCGCGGGGCCTGTGTCGGCGCTGCTGGAGAAAAACAACGATCCGGAACAGCTGCTGCGGGATGTGATGAGCGATTTTGAGCTCAAGATCCTGGAGACATGCCCGGTGGAGTACAAGTGTTACTGCAGCCGGGAGCGCGTGGAACGGGCGCTGATCTCTCTGGGCCGGGAGGAGCTGGAAAGCATGCTGAAGGAGCAGGGCGGCTGCCAATTGACGTGCCAATTCTGCGATGCGGTGTACAATTTTTCGGCGGAGGACGTACAGGGACTTTTAAAAAATCTGTAAGAAAAAGCGAAGAAATTGAAAAATTTTTGTTGACAGATGGGGATGGGAACGTTATAATATGCCTTGTCGTTTGAGACGACAGGTATGGGAGCATAGCTCAGCTGGTTAGAGCACCTGCCTTACAAGCAGGGGGTCACTGGTTCGAGTCCAGTTGTTCCCACCATTCCATGGCCAAGTAGTTCAGTTGGTTAGAACGCCAGCCTGTCACGCTGGAGGTCGAGGGTTCGAGCCCCTTCTTGGTCGCCATTTGCCTCGGTAGCTCAGTTGGTAGAGCAGCGGACTGAAAATCCGCGTGTCGCCAGTTCGATTCTGGCCTGAGGCACCACTCGTCTGATTCCAGACGAGTCATGCGGGCATAGCTCATCCGGTAGAGCGCCACCTTGCCAAGGTGGAGGTAGCGAGT
>CAVGEC010000040.1:0-14576 GCA_963628195.1 Bacteroidaceae bacterium | reverse complement strand
GGAAGTCGCCCGCAAGAACTGCGAGAAGTACGGCTCCAAGTTCCACAAGACCAACGACATGAAGGAAGCTTTCAAGGATGCCGATATCGTGTATCCCAAGTCCTGGGCTTCTTATGCCGCTATGGAAGAGCGCACCAAGCTGTACGCTGCCGGCGATAAGGACGGCATCGATGCTCTGGAGAAGAAGCTGCTGGCCCAGAACGCTGAGCACAAGGATTGGGCCTGCACCGAGGATATGATGAAGCTGACCAAGGACGGCAAGGCTCTGTACCTGCACTGCCTGCCCGCCGACATCACCGGTGTCTCCTGCAAGGAAGGCGAAGTGGACGCTTCCGTGTTCGATCGCTATCTGGTGCCCCTGTACAAGCAGGCCTCCTTCAAGCCCTACATCATCGCCGCTATGATCTTCATGGCTCAGGTGAAGGATCCCGTCAAGGCTCTGATGGAGCTGGATGAGGGCAAGGATACCCGCAAGATCTTCTAAGAAAATCTATTTGCAGCACCCGCGGCAGCGGCGGCGTCGCCGCCGCTGCCGTTCTTTGCACCGTTACTACATGATAAGGAGAATCACCGATATGTCTAAGAGAATCGTTATCGCACTGGGCGGCAACGCACTGGGCAACACCGCCGCCGAGCAGTTGAGCCTGGTCACCGAGACCGCCAAGTCCATCGTAGATCTGATCGCCGCCGGCAACGAGGTCGTGGTCGCCCACGGCAACGGCCCCCAGGTGGGTATGATCAATCTGGGCCTGTCCACCGCCGCCGAGGCCAAGGCCATCAAGGCCGACATGCCCTTCCCCGAATGCGGCGCCATGTCCGAGGGTTACATCGGCTACCACCTGCAGCAGGCCATCGGCAACGAGCTGATGAGCCGCGGCATGGACAAGCCCGTGGCCACCATTGTCACCCAGACCGTTGTCTCCAAGGACGATCCCGCTTTCCAGAACCCCACCAAGCCCGTGGGCGCTTTCTACGACAAGGCGACCGCTGACCGCATCGCCGCCGAGAAGGGCTACACCATGGTCGAGGACGCCGGCCGCGGCTATCGCCAGGTCGTCCCCTCCCCCAAGCCCTTTGACATCGTGGAAAAAGCCTCCATCAAGGCACTGGTGGATGCCGGCCATGTGGTCATCGCTGTGGGCGGCGGCGGCATCCCCGTCGTCCGCGAGGGCAACAAGCTGTCCGGCACGCCCGCCGTCATCGACAAGGACTTCGGCAGTGAGCTGCTGGCTGAGCTGCTGGACGCCGACATGCTGATCATCCTCACCGCCGTGGAGAAGGTCGCCATCAACTTCAACAAGCCCGATCAGAAGGGCCTGGATGATCTGACTCCCGCCGAGGCCTACAAGTACATGGAGGAGAACCAGTTCGCCAAGGGCTCCATGCTGCCCAAGGTCCAGGCCGCGGTGAAGTTCGCCGAGTCCAAGGCCGGACGCACCGCCCTCATCACCCTGCTGGAGAAGGCCAAGGACGGTATCGAGGGCAAGACCGGCACCCGTATCCATCAGTAATCACCATCATAATTTGTTCCATTTTATTCCGCCCGCGGCAGTGCGCCGCGGGCGGAATCTCTCTGTCAACATTCTCTTCTGCCTGCTATCGCAAATGCATATTTAAAGGGCAAATTTTCTGCTTTGTGCCGCATAGTGCACAAGTTTTACAAAGATATTTTGTGCGCCGCAAAGAAATTTTGCCGTAATTCACATTTTCTGTTGAAATTGGCTGAGAAATCCTGTATAATACCAACGTTCATAGCGCTCTGCGTGAATATCGGGCCGGAAGCCCGTTGTTCAGATACACATCATCCTTTACCTTACTTTCAGATGTGTATCACATATTTTAAGGAGGAAAACAAGAATGAAAAAGTTCCTTGCAATGCTCCTCGCCCTGGTCATGGCTCTGAGCCTGGTGGCCTGCGGTGCGAAGGACGAGCCCAAGACTGATGACGGCAATGCCGACGGCACTACCGCCAACATCAAGATCGGCTATGTGTACGTCGGTGACGAGAACGAGGGTTACACCGCCGCTCACATGGAGGGCATCAAGGCCGCTATGGCTGCCCTGAACATCCCCATGGACGCTGACCACTATGTGGAGTACACCGTCATTCCTGAGGACGAGACCTGCAAAGATAAGTGCGTGGATCTGGCCGAGCAGGGCTGCAACGTGATCTTCACCAACAGCTATGGCCACCAGAGCTACTGCGCTCAGGCTGCTGAACTGTATCCCGACATCCAGTTCGTGGCCATGACCGGTGACTTCGCCGCCATCTGCGGTCTGGACAACATGTCCAACGCCTTCCCCCACACCTTTGAGTCCCGCTACGTCTCCGGCGTGGTGGCCGGCATGAAGATCGCCGAGCTGGACGCCGAGGGCAAGATCCCCGCTACCGGCAAGGATGCTGACGGCAACGTGAAGATCGGCTACGTCGGCGCTTATCCCTATGCTGAAGTGGTTTCCGGCTACACCGCTTTCTACCTGGGCATCAAGTCCGTGTATGAGAACGTTGTGATGGACGTGCAGTACACCAACTCCTGGTTCGATCTGACCAAGGAGGCCGAGGCTGCCAACGCTCTGATGGCCCGCGGCTGCGTCATCATTGGCCAGCACGCTGACTCCACCGGCGCTCCCTCCGCTGTTGAGGCCGCCCAGAAGGAAGGCACCGTGGCCTACTCCGTCGGCTACAACATCGACATGCTGTCCGTGGCTCCCAACGCCGCTCTGACCTCCGCCCAGAACAACTGGGAAGTCTTCTATGAGTATGCTCTGAAGACCGTCATGGAGGGTGGCAAGCTGGCTAAGGACTGGTCCGCCGGTTATGCCGATAACGCCGTTATGATCTCCGCTCTGGGCACTTCCTGCGCTGCCGGCACCCAGGAGAAGGTCGACGAAGTCATCGCCGGCATCAAGGACGGCTCCATCAAGGTGTTCGACACCAAGACCTTCACCGTTGAGGGTAAGGAAGTCACCACCGCTCCCGTGGACCTGTCCTACGGTACCTGGGGCGCTGACGGCTTCACCGAGGTCTATCACGGCGAGACCGTGGAGGCTATTGAGGACGGCGCTTTCGTCGAGTCCTTCTATCGCGCAGCTCCTTACTTCACCCTGCGCATCGACGGCATCAATGAGCTGACCGCCGAGTAATCGAACCCCCTACTTATACAGATGGCTGCCTTCGGGCAGCCATCTTTTTTTGCCGCTCCGGCCCGCTTCGTGCACAAGTTTTTGCAAGCTGAAAAAGCTTTCACATCCCTTCTGCCGATGCTTTTCTCCGCGTCGAAAGCTGTTTGACAAATTGAACAAATGAACATATATGTTCTTGTGTAACCTCACATTCTTTGTATATAACTGACTGTTTTTTTGTGAATTTTGATTTACAAGCTGCGCCATCTATGGTAAAATAAACCGTATGGATTTTAAGCACCGGCGTGCCTGAGGTGTTGCAGCCATCTGCGCCGAAAGAAAGGATGACAGCCTTGGAAAACAAATGCGCAATAAGAATGGAGAACATCACCAAGCGCTTTGGTTCCGTCGTTGCCAACAACGGCATCAACCTGGAACTGCGCGAAGGGGAGATCCTGTCTCTGCTGGGGGAAAACGGCAGCGGCAAGACCACTTTGATGAATATGCTCTCCGGCATCTATTTCCCCGACGAGGGGCAGATCTACGTTCACGACAAGCCCGTGACCATCGCCTCCCCCAAGGATGCGTTTGACAACGGCATCGGCATGATCCACCAGCACTTCAAGCTGGTCGATGTGTTCACCGCTACCGAGAATATTATCCTTGGCCTGCACGACAGCGAAAAGTACAATCTGAAGGAGGCCTCCAAGCGTATCGGCGCCATCTGCCAGAAGTACGGCTTCGACATTGATCCGGATATGAAGATCTACGACATGTCCGTCTCCCAGAAGCAGACTGTGGAGATCGTCAAGGTCCTGTACCGCGGCGCCGATGTCCTTATTCTGGACGAGCCCACCGCCGTGCTGACACCCCAGGAGACGGACAAGCTGTTCCAAATCATGCGCAACATGCAGAAGGACGGCAAGTCTCTTATCATCATCACCCACAAACTGCACGAGGTGCTGGATGTGTCCGACCGTGTCGCCATCCTCCGCAAGGGCGAATACATAGGCGACGTGCTGACCAAGGATGCCGACCAGCAGTCTCTGACCGACATGATGGTGGGCCGCAGCGTGACGCTGAACATCGACCGTCCCGATCCCGTGGATCCCAAGCCCCGTCTGGTGCTGGAGCATGTGACCGCCTACGATGAGCTGGGCGTCAAGCGTCTGGACGATGTATCCTTCACCGCCAACAGCGGCGAGATCCTGGGTATCGCCGGCGTGGCCGGCTCCGGGCAGAAGGAGCTGCTGGAATCCATTGCCGGCCTGTATCCTGTAAAGAGCGGCAAGATCACCTTTGTGGATCCCAAGACGGATAAGCCGCTGAATCTGGTAGGGATGGATCCTCTGGCTATCCGCAAGGCCGGTGTGGCCATGAGCTTTGTGCCCGAAGATCGTCTGGGCATGGGCCTGGTGGGCTCCATGGGTATGACCGGCAATATGATGCTGCGTTCCTGGCGCAAGGGCAAGGGTCTGTTTGTGGATAAGAAGGCTCCTGAAAAGCTGGCCAATGACGTGTGGAAGGAACTGGAGGTCGTTACCCCCAGCACCTCCTTCCCGGTACGCCGTATGTCCGGCGGCAACGTGCAGAAGGTCCTGGTGGGCCGTGAGATCGCCCAGGATCCCGCCGTGCTGATGAGCGCCTATGCCGTCCGCGGCCTGGATATCAATACCTCTTACACCATTTACAATCTGATGACCGCCGAAAAGATGAAGGGCAACGCCGTTATCTATGTCGGCGAGGATCTCGACGTGCTGCTGGAGCTGTGTGACCGTCTGGTAGTGCTCTGCGGCGGCCAGGTCTCCGGCGTGGTGGACGCCCGTACCGCCACCAAGGAAGAAGTCGGTCTGCTGATGACGCAGCACAGAAAGGAGGACGCTGAGTAATGGAAAACAAAAAAATCCATGAGCCCCTGTTCCGCATGGCCAAGCGCGCTGAGGCGCTGCCTGCGTGGCACTCCTGGGGCATCCGCCTGATCGGGCTCCTGCTCAGTCTGGTGGTCTGCGGTATCCTCATTTTCGCCCTGGTGGGCATCGATCCCATCAAGGTCTACGGCAGTATCATCGATGGCTCCCTGGGTACGCCCCGCCGTTCCTGGGTTACCGTCCGCGATGCCATGACTCTGCTGTGCATCGCCGTGGGCCTGGCCCCCGCTTTCAAGATGCGCTTCTGGAACATCGGCGCCGAGGGCCAGATCCTGGTGGGCGGCATCGCCACCGCGGCCTGCATGATCTATCTTAAGAGTCTGCCCACCGCGGTACTGCTGCTGGTGATGATCCTGGTCAGTCTGCTGGCTGGCGCCATCTGGGGCTTCCTGCCCGGCTTTTTCAAGGCCCGCTGGAATACCAACGAGACGCTGTTCACCCTGATGATGAACTACATCGCTCTTCAGTTGACCGCATTCTTTGTGGCCAAGTGGGAAACGCCTTACGGCTCCAACAAGGTGGGTATCATCAACCCCACCGACAAGGCAGGCTGGCTGCCCAATATGTTCTCCGAGGGCTTTGACCGCGACTTCGGCTGGAACGTGGTCATCGTTCTGCTGGTCACGCTGTTTATGTACCTGTACATGAACAAGTCCAAGCACGGCTACGAGATCGCCGTCATCGGCGACTCTGAAAACACCGCTCGGTATGCGGGCATCCGCGTGAACCTGGCCTATGTCCGCACCATTGTGCTGTCCGGTGCCATCTGCGGCCTGGCGGGCTTCATCGCCGTGGCCGGCAGCGCCCACACCATCTCCACCTCCACCGCCGGCGGCCGCGGCTTCACCGCCATCATCGTGGCCTGGCTGGCACAGTTCAACTCCGTGGTCATGGTCATCTTCTCCTTCCTGTTGGTCATCCTGGAGAAGGGCGCACAGTCCATCGCGTCTCAGTACGGACTGAGCCACGAGGTCTCCTCCATGATCACCGGCATCATCCTGTTCTTCATCCTGGGCAGCGAGTTCTTCGTCAACTATACGCTGCACTTCCGCAGAAAGAAGGTGACCAAGTAATGTCTATGTCTACACAGCTTATTTCTCTGTTTACCTCCGCTGTCGCCTTCGGCACCGTCATTATGTTTGGCGCCATGGGCGAGATCATGACCGAAAAGGGCGGCCAGCTGAACCTGGGCGTTCCCGGCATTATGTATCTGGGCGGTATTTCCGGCCTGTTGGCTGCGTTCTTCTACGAACACGGCGGCGGGACCTCTTCCTTTGTCGGCATGCTTCTCAGCCTGATCGCCTGCTTCCTGGGCGCGGCTCTGGGCGGTCTGATCTACGCATTTCTGACCATCACCCTCCGTGCTAACCAGAACGTTACCGGTCTGACGCTGACCATCTTCGGCGGCGGCGTGGCCAATTTCTTCGGCGGCTCGCTGAACAAGCTGTCCGGCGG
Source organism: Bacteroidaceae bacterium (assembly GCA_963628195.1). Taxonomy (GTDB): domain Bacteria; phylum Bacillota; class Clostridia; order Oscillospirales; family Oscillospiraceae; genus Vescimonas. Next base: position 8,070 of record CAVGEC010000040.1, on the reverse strand, counting down.
CGTGGGCCAGATCAGCGTGGCACTGACCTCCAGCGCGTACCGCGCCCGCATCCCCGGTCTGTCCGACCTGCCCACCGTGGGCAAGGTACTGTTCTCCTACGGCTTTATGGCCTATATGGCGATCATTCTGGCCATTTTCCTCAGCTACTACCTCAACCGCACCCGCGCCGGTCTGCACCTGCGCGCCGTGGGTGAAAATCCCGGTACGGCAGATGCCGCAGGCATCAATGTCACCCGTCACAAATATCTGTCCTGCTGCATAGGTGCCGGCATCTCCGGTCTGGGCGGTCTGTACTATGTCATGGATTACATCAAGGGCACCTGGGCTAACGATGGTATCCTGGAAGGTCTGGGCTGGCTGGCCGTGGCACTGGTCATCTTTGCCACCTGGAAGCCTGTCCGCGCCATCTGGGCCTCCTACTTGTTTGGTATCGTCTACTGGGCCTATATGTATATCCCCGGTCTGTCCCGCGGCAGCCAGGAGCTGTTCAAGATGCTGCCCTATGCCGTTACTCTGATCGTGCTGATCATTGTATCCCTGCGTAAGAGGCGGGAGGATCAGCCCCCTGCGTCCCTCGGTCTCTCCTACTTCCGCGAGGAACGCTGACTTTATACAAAAAGAGTGGGCCTGCTTTGGCCCGCTCTTTTTCTATCTGTTCACCACAAGGAGGAACCCTCATGTCCACCCTGCTTATCAAGAATATCGCCCAACTGGTCACATGTGATGATGCCGATCGTGTGCTGAAAGACGCGGATATCTACTGCGAAAACGGCTTTATCAAAACCATCGGTCAAAAGCTGAACGTCACCGCTGACGAGGTCATCGACGGCAGTCACATGCTGTGCTATCCTGGTCTCATCAACACGCACCACCATCTGTATCAGGTGTTCTCCCGCAATCTGCCGCAGGTGCAGAACATGGAGCTGTTCGACTGGCTCAAGACACTGTATGAGATCTGGAAAAACCTGGACGCCGATGTGATCCGATTGTCGTCCCTCACCGGTATGGGGGAACTGATGAAGCACGGCTGCACCACCTGCTTCGACCACCACTACGTTTTCCCCGCCCACAGCGGCGACCTGCTGGAAAGCCAATTCGCCGCCGCTGACGAATTGGGCATCCGCATGTACGCCAGCCGCGGCAGCATGGATCTCAGCGTCAAGGACGGCGGCCTGCCGCCGGACAGTGTGGTGCAGACCGTAGACGAGATCATGGCGGACAGCGCCCGCTGTATTGAGAAGTATCATGATCCCTCTTATGGCGCCATGCACCGTGTGGCGCTGGCTCCCTGCTCCCCCTTCTCTGTCTCCGCCGAGCTGCTGCGCCAAAGCGCCATTCTGGCCCGGCAATACCATGTCCGTCTGCACACCCATCTGTGCGAAACAAAGGACGAGGAAAACTTCATGCTGCAGCGGGAAGGCGTGCGCCCGTTGGAGTACATGGCGCGGCTGGGTTGGCTGGGTGACGATGTGTGGTTTGCCCACGGCATCCACTTCAACGACGAGGAACTGCGCCTGCTGGCCCGGACCGGCACCGGCGTAGCCCACTGCCCTATCAGCAACATGAAGCTGTCCAGCGGCATCGCCCGCATTCCGGAGATGCTGAAGCTGGGCGTGCCGGTGGGATTGGCGGTAGACGGCAGCGCCAGCAACGATGGCTCCAGTCTGCTGGAGGAACTGCGCACAGCGTTTTTGCTGCACCGCCTCAATTCCAGCCGTCAGGCCCCTATGGGCTACGATCTGCTGAAGATCGCCACCCGCGGCAGCGCCCGGCTGCTGGGCCGGGACGATATCGGCCAGCTGTCCGAGGGCAAATGCGCTGACCTGTTCATGATCGACAGCCGCCGCCTGGAGCTGGTGGGCTGCGGCCAGGATGCCGGATCCGTGCTGGGCACCGTAGGTGTTCGCGGCCCGGTGGACTATACCGTGGTGCAGGGCCGCGTCACTGTGCGGCAGGGCCGCCTGGTCACCGTGGACGAAGAACAAGTCGCCCGCGATGCCAATGAAAAGTGCCGAAGCTATCTCGCCAAAGCGTGACCGCAGGAAGGCAGGCCCCCAGCTGGGGCCTGCCTTTTTTCGCCCGGAACCGGCCTTCTCCGGCACTTTTCGATGCGATAGTCAATGTGAATATTCTGTTAAAAAACGCCCTCCTTTTATTTACATAGGCCCTTTTTTCTGCTATAATGTTCGCAATTAGTAAAAGTCATCAGTTGGAAAGGAAGGCAATGTGAAAAAGTACGTTCCCACCTACGAGGGCACCCTGCGCAAGCATGCGCTGACCGTCCCCCACTGCATCAGCAAATGCAGCGGAATCCGTGTATTCGGCCGCCGCATCAAGTCTCTGGTATTCAGCACTGATGTGGCCATCATCAAAAATATCAACGCCGATGCCATTATTGCCGTGTACCCCTTTACCCCGCAGGCCGGCATCACCCAGGCCATCATCGGCGTATCCGATGTGCCCGTGTTTGTAGGCGTAGGAGGCGGCCTGACCAACGGCCAGCGTTCCGCCCATGTGGCCGCCTTTGCCGAGCACCAGGGCGCTTTCGGCGTAGTGTGCAACACGTTCATTGATGATGACACGATCCGCGCCATCAAATCCACAGTGGAGATCCCCGTAGTGTACACGGTGGTGTCGGAAAAAGTGGATCTGGAGAGCAAGCTGGCAGCAGGCATTGATTTTGTGAATGTCTCCGGCGCCGACAGGACGCCCGCTATCGTGGCGGAAATCCGCACCCGCTACCCGGAGCTGCCCATTATCGCCACCGGCGGCCCCACCGAGGAAACCATTTTGGCCACCATCGCTGCCGGGGCTAACGCCATCACCTACACGCCGCCCACCAACGGCCAGCTGTTTGCCAAAGATATGCATCGCTACCGTGAGTGGTTCGCCCACATCGACGATCCGGAGGGCGAGGAGGATTCCCCGTCCGATGCACAGCCAGCGGGCGATGATGAATAATGAGCAAAAAACAAGCACCCCGCGGGTGCTTGTTTTTTTGCTCATATCTTGATAAGCTCGTAGTCCCTGGTGCCAAGCCCGATCTTCTCCCCGTGCTCCAGGCAGCTGCGCCAGTTGGTGTCCGGGTGCAGACGCTGAAAATGATCATGTGCATGGGACTTGGCATGCTCATCATCGGCAGCCGAGCCCCGCAGAGGTGTCTGGGCGTTCACCGCGTCCACGCAGGCCATGTCCAGTGCCACCGGATCGAAGGAGGCAAACATACCCACGTTGGGCACGATGGCCATGTCGTTCTCCGCGTGGCAGTCGCAGTTTGGTGACACGTCGATGACCAGGGAGATGTGGAAGCAGGGACGGCCATCCACCACCGCCTTGGTGTACTCAGCGATCTTGTAGTTTAGGTTCGTCGTGCTCTCGTCCCAGTTGATCTGTACAGCGTCCTTGGGACAGACGGCAATACAACGCCCGCAGCCAACGCACTTATCATGGTCGATGTGTGCCTTCCGGTTTTCGATGATGGGCGCGCCGTGGGCGCAGATCTTACGGCACTGGCCGCAGCCAATGCAGTATTTCTCCGCCACATGGGGCTTGCCCGCGTTGTGCTGCTCCATCTTCCCGGCACGACTGCCGCAGCCCATACCGATATTCTTCAGGCAGCCGCCGAAGCCCGCCGTCTCGTGTCCCTTGAAATGCGTCAGCGAGATGAACACATCGGCATCCATGACGGCACGGCCGATCTTGGCATTCTTGACGTACTCGCCGCCCTCCACGGGTACCTCCACCTCATCGCTGCCCTTCAAACCGTCGGCGATGATGATCTGACAGCCGGTAGTCATGGGATTGAACCCGTTGAGCATGGCGCTGTCCATGTGATCCAGGGCGTTCTTGCGCCCGCCCACATACAGAGTATTGCAATCGGTGAGGAAGGGCTTTCCGCCCCGCTCTTTCACGAAATCGGCCACTGTTTTGGCCCAGTTGGGCCGCAGAAACGCCAGATTCCCCGGCTCACCGAAATGCAGCTTGATCGCCACAAACTTATCCGTAAAGTCAATATCGCCCATACCGGCAGCTTTCATCAGCCGTGTCAGCTTTTGCTGCAGATTCTCGTGCACGTCGGCCCGCAGGTCGGCGAAGTATACCTTAGATACCATAAAAAGCCCTCGCTTTCATAGTTTCTGTGCGGTCAGTATACCACATTTCCTGCAAATGTGCTATACTGTTTTTACTTATTTCCCCAACGGAGGTATCCTATGCGCGTTCTGACTCATACCGTTACCGCTGCCGAGAGCGGGCAAACCGTGAAGCATCTGCTGCGCGGTCTGTGGGGTATATCCGGCAGCTTTCTCAGCCGCTTGAAATTCCGTCAGGGCATCACGGTCAACGGCTCGCCTGTCACTGTGCGCTTTGTCCCGCGCCCCGGCGACCGGCTGTCCGTCGACGTATCCGACTTGCCGGGGGAGCACCCCCACATTCAGCCGGTGGACTTCCCTCTGGATGTGCTGTACGAGGACGAGGACCTGCTTCTCATCAATAAGCCCGCAGGCCTCGCCGTCCACCCTGCCGCGCTGACCGAGGAAACCGCCACCGTCGCAGGGGCCGTGGCTCACTATCTCCGCAGCGACAGCTTCCACGCGGTAAACCGGTTGGACCGGGGCACCACCGGCGTCATGGCCACGGCTAAGACCGGCTTTATCCACGCTCGATGCATGGCTATGCTGCACACGGACGATTTTCGACGGGAGTACCGGGCCGTGTGCGAGGGCATCCCCTCTCCGACGGAGGGCAGCATCGATCTGCCCATAGGGCGCGCTGAGAGCTCGCTGCTGAAGCGGCAGCCCGATCCCATCGGTCAGCCCGCCCACACCCATTACGAGGTGCTGGCGGCCTCCCAGAGCCGTGCACTGCTGCGCTTGACACCCACCACCGGACGTACCCACCAGCTGCGCGTCCATATGGCGGCCATCGGCCACCCGCTGACCGGTGATTGGCTCTACGGCACAGAGGACAGCTCCCTCATTTCCCGTCCGGCGCTGCACAGCTATCATCTGCGGATGGTGCATCCGCTGACCGGTGCGATTATCGACGTGACTGCGCCCCTGCCGGAGGATATGCAGCGGCTGCTGACATGAAAACGACCGTCCCTTGGGCGGTCGTTTTCATGTCACATATCTACTTTCTCGTAGGCCCTTGCCGACGCTGAAAATGTCAGTGCCATGCCGCCCGCGTAGATCAGAATACTGCCGATAAGCACCGGAAGCAGACGCACCTGTGTGGCTGCGTCCATATCGTCCAGCCACATAAGGGCGGGGAAATGGGGCAGCGCCTCAAGCACGATCATCGCCAGTGTAGTGGGGATGATGGCCTTGACAAAGGCCATGCCCACCTTGTACCCGTTCGCGTAGAACGACGGCAGGAATACAGCGTTGAACACCGCATACAGCAGGAATCCGGCCGCAAACAGCGCCAGATTGGGATCCAACCCCACCAGATTGTCCTTTTCCGGCTGCAAATGCGCCGTCAGCAGCGAGCAGGGTATCAACACCAGCAGTGATGCCAGCTCGATCACCGCTGTGAACAGACACCCGGCCTTCACCGCGTCCCGCTTGGGTACCGGCAGCAGCGCCGTGTAATACAGATCCTTCTGTTCCCGCATGTTTAGGAACGTGAAGAACAACCCCAACATCACATAGAAAAAGATGACGGTATAGGGGTAGTTGGGGATGATGACCATGATGCCGAATAAGCAGAAAACCGGCGTCATGGGGTGACACACCAGCCGCAGCTGCTTATATAATAGCGTCTTCATCCAGCGGCCTCCTTTCCACATGTACGATGATGTCCTCCAGCGTAACACCCACATCCTTGTAATGAGCGCGGAAATCGTCCAGCGCACCGGTGTATTGCATCTCGCCGTCCTTGATAAAGGCGATGTGGGTAGCGCATTTCTCCAGATCGGAGGTGATGTGGGTGGAAAACAGCACGCTGCGCGTGCCGTCTGCCACCACCCGGCGCAGCAGCTCCGTCAGTTCGTCGCGGCTCACCGGATCCAGCCCGCTGGTGGGCTCATCCAGGATCAGCAGCCGGGCGCTGTGGCTCAACGCCAGCGCGATCATATACTTGACCTTCATACCGCTGGACAGCTGATCCACCCGCTTGCTCTCATCAATATGGAACAGCTCCAAATAGTGGCGGTATTTGTCCTCGTCCCAGTTGTCGTAAAACCTGCGGGTAACATCAGTGATGGTCTTGATTTTCTTTTTGGGATAGAAATCGATACCGCCCAGCACTACACCCAGCTCACGCCGGATGGCCCGCTCATTCTCCGCGTAATCCATGCCGAATACCCTGACAGCACCCGCGTCCGGGTGCACCATACCCAAAATGGACTTCAGTGTGGTGCTCTTGCCCGCGCCATTGCGGCCAATAAACCCCATCACCGCGCCCTGCGGCACATCAAACGACACCTCTTTCAGCGTAAACGCCGGATAGCGCTTGGTCAGTCCCTGTACCTCCAATACGTTCATTCGTCCGCCGCCTCCTCTTCTCCACTGGGCAAGCTGTTAAAAACCGTCTTCATCAGCGGGTTCAGCTTATCCACGGTCTGCAGCGCCAGGCCTTTCTTTTTGTCCGCCATCAGCACCAGCGTATCCCCCGGCTGCAGGCCAAACATGTCCCGCGCCTCCTTAGGGATAACGATCTGCCCCTTGGGGCCGATCTTGACGCTGCTCATAAAGTAACGCTCGTCTCTGCTCATATTCGCGCTCCTCCAAGTTGGATTGGTATAACTTTTCTTACTTTTCATAGTTTAGCACAGCAAATCCCCCCCTGTCAAGAGGTTTACGCTGGGAAATTTCTATGATAAAATAGGTTGAAAGGTGGTGGCAGATATGGAATTATGGGAACTGCTGGGCATTCGTCCCGGCCTGACAGCAGTGATCGGCAGCGGCGGCAAAACCTCCCTGCTGCGTGTGCTGGCACAGGAGCTGTCCGTCTACGGCACGGTACTGCTGGCCACTACCACCCACATCATGCGCCCAGACTGGTGTCCCTTCGCTGCCACAGCGGAAGAGTTGCGGGCTGACTTCGCCCACAGCCCCATCGTCTGCGCCGGGGCCTATACCCCGGAGGGCAAGCTGACCGCTCCGGACTTCCCTGGCTGGCAGACCGCAGCGAACTTCGTACTGGTAGAGGCTGACGGCTCCAAGCGTCTGCCCGCCAAAGCCCACGCCGCCTGGGAACCGGTGCTGCCCCCGGAACGCAGCCGCACCGTCTGCGTATTCGGTGCCTCCGCCCTGGCCAAAACCATTCAAGATGCCGCCCACCGCCCGGAACTGTACGCATCGCTGGCAGAGACTTCCCCGGACGCGCTCATCACCCAGGAGATCGCCGCCCGCGTACTGGCAAAAGAGGACGGCTTCGACGTACTGTTCATCAATCAGGCGGATGTACTGCCTGAGCCCGCTGTGCAGCTGCGGCCGTTTGCGGATACCCTCCCCTGCCCGGTAATATACGGTTCGCTGGCGGAGGGAAGCTGGGCAAAACTATAGCTCGGAGATTCTCATGCCCTTAGACAATTCGTGTATTGTATGTATTTTCTTTGCCTTGCAATACGGTTTGATACTTCGCTCCGGCATCGTAGATGCCTATCAGTTCAAGATGACCAACCGGGAGGTTCGGCAGTATGTTAAAACACACTCACTGTGGTTTCGGATACTGCTGCCTTACAGTCAGATGAAGGATTGCGGCGTACCGCGACATATGCGACTGTTCCACACGCTGCGGATAATCAATTGGGCGGCGATCACTATTATGCTGATTTTAGCCTACATCTTACCCTCAACTCATAGTATCACTTTTATCGGCTATTTTCTCATTGGTGTCTACTTAGTTCTGCTATATATCCCATTTCTGTGCTATTCTGTCTACTTAAGTAATTGGCCGAAAGGGCCAAAAGGTTGGAACTTCAGTAAGTCAAAACGGCCATAAAAAGCACCCTGCCAGGTGCTTTTTCTCTCCACCAGCCACTCCACGCAAAAAGCAAAAGCCTGTGACAGTTGTCACAGGCTTTTGTGTTGGCGCTACCTATCTTCCCAGGCCGTCTCCAGCCA
>CAVGEC010000039.1:0-15182 GCA_963628195.1 Bacteroidaceae bacterium | reverse complement strand
AGACGTTTGACGCGGGTATCGGCGTATACGCCGTGACGGCGGTGCTGTCGATCACCGGCATGGCCTGGACGGCCAAGAAGCGCCACTAAGCGAACAAAAAAGAACGCCCTCTCACGAGGGCTTTCTTTTTTTGCGTCCCGGCGCGGCAAGAAAAAATATTTTATTTTTTTGAAAAAGTTGACCATTTATGGGCAACTTTTTTGCTTTTCCGGGGGAGGGTATATCACCTTTACAAGGAGGAACAGACATGAAGTACAGGAAAAACGGGACGGAGGCGGTGTGCGGCTGCTGCGATCTGTGCGGCGGGGAGCTGCGCAGGGGAGAGCGGTATTACCGGGTGAGCGGGGAGAACGTGTGCCGGGGGTGCCTGGCGGAGTTCGCGGCGCAGATCCTGGCGGCGTATGAGGTGACGGGAGGTGAGGCAAATGCGTGAGAAGGCACCGTGGGCAGAGGTACGGGCCAGATACGAGAGCGGCGGGTGCAGCTACCGCAGTCTGGCGGAGGAGTACGGCGTGTCCAGGCAGACGGTGGCGGCCCACGCGGGAAAGGAGGGCTGGCACGGCGAGAAGCGATGGTACAAGGCGCGGGCGAGGGGCAGCAGACAGTGCCTGCGGGAGACGGCGACGGGGCTGCTGGCGATGACAAAGCGGGCAGCGAAGCGAGCGGAGAGCGGTGAGGTGGACATCAGGGAGCTGAAGGAGCTGGCGGGGATACTGCAGACGCTGGCGGGGCTGGAGCGGACGCTGAACGGCGGGCCGCAGGAGAACGGAGAGAAGGACACGACGCTGCGGGTGATCATGGGAGAGGATGTGGAGGCGCTGAGCAGATGAGACGGCGCGGCAGGACAGAGATCCGAAGGGGGGAAAGAGATGGACATGCGGATCGGGACGCCCAATGAGAGACAGGAGGCGTTTTTGCGGTGTGAAAAGAAGTACGTCGCCTTCGGCGGGGCCAGAGGCGGAGGGAAAAGCTGGGCGGTGCGGTGCAAGGCGAAGCTGCTGGCGCTGCAGCATCCGGGGATACGGATGCTGCTGGTGCGGCGGACGATGCCGGAGATCGAGGCCAACCACCTGGGGTATCTGCGGGCGGAGCTGGAGAACGCGGCGGTATACCGGGCGGGGGAGAAGCGGTTCGTGTTCGGAAACGGGAGCATACTGCAGTTCGGGTACTGCGCCAGCGACAGGGACGCGGAGCGGTACCAGGGCGCGGAGTACGACGTGATCTTCTTCGACGAGGCCACGCAGCTGCAGGAGCGGTGGATGCGGCAGCTGGCGGCGTGCGTGCGCGGCGTGAACGAGTTCCCCAAGCGCATTTACTACACCTGCAACCCAGGGGGGCCGGGACACGGGTACATCAAGCGGCTGTTCATCGAGAGGCGGTACGAGCCGGGGGAGGACGGCGAGGAGTACGCGTTCATCCCGGCGCGGGTGACGGACAACGAGGCGCTGATGGCGCGGCAGCCGGAGTATGTGAAGCAGCTGGAGGCGCTGCCGCCGAAGCTGCGCGCGGCGTGGCTGGAGGGACGCTGGGACGTGCTGGCGGGGCAGGTGTTCCAGGAGTTTACCGACGATCCGGACCACTACGCGGACCGGCGGTGGACGCATGTGATCAAGCCGTTCAACATACCCAGGGAGTGGAACGTGTACCGGAGCTACGACTTCGGGTACGCCAAGCCGTTCTCCTGCGGCTGGTGGGCGGTGGACTTCGACGGGTGCGTGTACCGGATACTGGAGCTGTACGGGTGCACGGGGACGCCGGACGAGGGCGTGCTGTGGACGCCGGAGCGGCAGTTCGCGGAGATACGGCGGATCGAGGACGAGCACCCGTATCTGCGGGGACGGACCATACACGGGGTGGCTGATCCGGCCATCTGGGACGCCAGCCGGGGCGAGAGCATCTATGAGACGGCGCTGCGGCACCGCATTTACTTCGTGAAGGGGGACAACCGGCGGATACCGGGGTGGATGCAGATGCACTACCGGATGAGCTTCGACGAGGAGGGGTATCCCATGCTGTATGTGTTTGAGAACTGCCGGGCGTTCATACGGACGGTGCCGGGGCTGTCGTACAGCGCCACGGCGCCGGAGGATGTGGACACGGGGCAGGAGGACCACGCGGCGGACGAGAGCAGGTATTTCTGTATGATGCGGCCCATCGCGCCGCGGCGGGCCGAGGTGAGGAGGATCGAGGCGGACCCGCTGAACATGCGCGGAGAGTGGAGAAAAATTTTTTGAGAAATTAAAATTTGTTGCCCATTTATGGGCAACTTTCGGCGGAGGAGCGGGGAGGGCAGAAGCGGAAAAGGAGGTGCTCGCATGGAGCGGGAGACGGCGGAAAGAAGCGGCGGGCCGGTGAAGATCGGTGCGGCGGAGGTACGGGCGGCAGCGGAGGTGCTGCGGCGCTATCGCCAGGGGAAGCAGAATCTGGACAAGCGTATCATCGACAATGAGCAGTTCTGGAGGCTGCGGCACTGGGAGCAGATGGACAGGGCGGGTGAGGGCGGCAATCGGGGGGATATACGCCCCGCCAGCGGATGGCTGGTGAACTGCATCCTGTCGAAGCACGCGGACGCCATGGACAGCTATCCGGAGCCGACGGTGCTGCCCAGAGAACCGGGGGACAGAAAGGAAGCGGCGGCGCTGGGGCGCATACTGCCGGTGATACTGAAGAACGGAGGGTTCAGAAAGACGTATTCCCAGGTGTGGTGGAACAAGCTGAAGTCCGGGTGCGCCGTGTACGGCGTGTTCTGGGACGCGGGAAAGCTGCACGGGCTGGGAGAGGTGAGCATACGCAGCATGGACGTGCTGAATCTGTTCTGGGAGCCGGGAGTGACGGACATACAGGAGTCGGAGCACTTTTTCTGCACGGAGCTGACGCCCAACAGCCGTCTGCTGCGGGAATGGCCGGAGCTGGAGGGCAAGCTGGGCCGCGGAGACGCGCAGGTGAGCCGGTATCTGTACGACGACAAGGTGGACACATCGGAGCAGTCGCTGGTGGTGGACTGGTACTACCACACAGAGCATGAGGGGCGGCAGGTGCTGCAGTACTGCAAGTTCGTGGGGGAGAACGTTCTGTACGCCACGGAGAACCATCCGGAGATGGCGCAGCGGGGATGGTACGACCACGGGAAATATCCGTTTGTGTTCGACGCGCTGTTCCCGGAGGAGGGGACGCCCTGCGGGTACGGGTATGTGGATCTGTGCAAGTCGGCCCAGAAGCAGATCGACCTGATGAATCAGGCCATACTGAAGAATACGCTGGCGGCGGCCACGCCGCGGTTCTTCATCCGCTCGGACGGGGCGGTGAACGAGAACGAGTACGCCGACTGGACAAGGCCCTTTGTGCACACCAACGGCAATCTGGGCGCGGACTCTATCGCGCCCATTCGGGTACCGTCGCTGGACAGCGTATATGTGGCGGTGCTGCAGAACAAGATCGCGGAGATGAAGGAGACGGCGGGCAACCGGGACGTGATGAGCGGCGGCACCACCGGCGGTGTGACGGCGGCCACGGCCATCGCGGCGCTGCAGGAGGCGGGCGGCAAGCTGTCACGAAACATGATCGACGACGGGTATGAGGCGTTCGGACAGGTGATGACGCTGTGCATCGAGCTGATACGGCAGTTTTACGACATGCCGCGGCAGTTCAGGCTGCTGGGGAGAAGCGGCGGGGCATTCGCGGCGTATGACAACCGGGGATTGCAGCCCAGGGCGCTGCTGACCGGCGGGTACCGGGTGCCGGAGTTCGATCTGGAGGTGACGGCCCAGGACGAGACGCCCTACAAGACCATGGAGTACAATCAGCTGGCGCTGCAGCTGTTCCAGATGGGATTCTTCCGCAGCGACATGGCGGAGCAGGCACTGCGGTGCCTGGAGCTGATGCAGTTCAAGAACAAGGATACGCTGGAGGAGGTCATACGGCAGGGACAGCGGGAGACGGAGCAGAAGGAGTGGCTGACAGAATCGCTGCGCAGGGCGGTAACGCTGCTGGACAAGAGCCAGGGGACGCATCTGGCGGAGGCACTGGAACGGGAGCTGCAGGCGCGTGAAGGAAGCAGCAGCGGAGGCACGGTACAGCGCCGCAGCGACGCAGTATTGCGGCAGAGAGAGGCCACGCGGCAGGCGGTGCGGCCCCGATGATACGGGCGGCATGCGGCGGGACGCAGCTGACGGTGCGGGGCCACGCCGGGTATGGCAGGCAGGGAGAGGACATCGTATGCGCGGCGGTATCCGCGCTGGTGTACGCGCTGGCGGGGGTATTGCAGGAGACGGAAAGGTTGGCAGGGTTTGACAGCGCACCGGGCTATGCGGCGGTGACGGGCGCGGGGGACTGCGCACGGGAGTTTGCGTTGGTGCGGTGCGGGCTGACGATGCTGGCGAAGCAGTACCCCGGCTGCGTGGAGATCGGGTCGTGACCTACCACGGGAAGGAGGTTCCGGATGGAGGAACTGGAAAAGAACGCGCAGGAAGCTGCGGCGGAACAGACGGGCGAAACGGCTCCCGACGCCGGGGAGCGGGAAGAGTTCGAAGCACTGATTCACGGGAGGTACAAGGAGGAATTTGACGCGAAGGTGCGAAGGATCCTGGAGGGGCGGCTGCGAGGCCTGCGGCAGGAGAACGAACGGCTGCGCCGCGGAGCGGCCGTTGCGGAGACGGCGCGGCAGCGGGAGTTTGACCGGCAGCTGGGGGAGGCTATGGAGTTTGCCGTCCGGCGCGCCCGGCAGCAGATGGCCCAGGCCATCGCCAGCGGCGGCAGCCGGGTGGCGGAGAACGGCGGCAGGCGCAGAAGCGTCAGCCGGTGGGATCCCAGGGGACTCAGCGGCGCGGAGCTGGCGGAGATACGGAAGAGAGTACAGGGCGGAGAGAAGATACGGTTTTAGAGAAAAAAGAAAGGGAAAAGAAATATGGAGATGAATTTGCAGATGTTTGCGGAAAACGTTCAGACCACGGGCGGCCTGAGCGCGGAGATGAAAACGTACTACGGCATGGAGCTGCTGGAGAACGCCAAGCCGCAGCTGGTGCACAACCAGTTCGCGGCCACTAAGGGATTGCCCGCCGGCGGCGGCAAGACCGTGGAGTGGCGCAAGTTCGGCGCCTTTGACAAGGCGCTGAAGCCGCTGACCGAGGGCGTGACACCCGACGGCAGCGGGATCTCTGTCAGCTACATCACCAAGGAACTGGCGCAGTACGGCGACTATACCACTGTATCGGACATGCTGGATCTGACGGCCATCGACGATGTGGTGCTGGAGATCACCGACAGACATGGCAGCAACATGGGGCTGACACTGGACACTGTGACCAGAAATGAGATCCAGCAGGGCAAGCAGGTGATCTACGCGCCCAAGGTATCCGGCGGCACAAAGACAGACGTGACCAGCCGCACGGCGCTGGACAAGGACTGCAAGATATCCAGTGAACTGGTGGCCAAGGCGGCCACGCAGCTGAAAAAGATGAACGCACCTACCTTCGACGGCAAGTATGTGTGCATCATCCACCCCAGCGTGGCTTTTGACCTGCGTCAGGATGAGGCGTGGATCGCGGCGCATCAGTACGCCGGCGCTACGGAGCTGTTCTCCGGCGAGATCGGCGAGCTGCACGGCGTGCGGTTTGTGGAGACCACGGAGGCCAAGATCTATCGCGGCGGCGACTTGGCCTCCGACAGCCGCACACTGAAGGTGAAGGGCAGCGTCATGGGCGGCACCGATGTGACCTTTGAGGGCGGCACCGTAACGGCGGGTGCGCTGGCAGGGCGCTATGTGCTGCTGGGCGGCGAGCGCTGCCAGGTGGTGAGCAACACTGCCAACAAGCTGGTGCTGGATCGGGAGGTGACGGTGGCAGACAAGGAGGTCATCTATCCCGGCGAGGGCGGCAAGGGCGGCTGTGCGGTATACGGCTGCCTGTTCCTGGGCAAGGGCGCCTACGGCGTGGTGGATCTGAGCGAGGGCACAGAGGTCATTGTAAAGCCCCGCGGCAGCTCCGGTACCGCAGATCCGCTGGATCAGCGCTCCAGCGTGGGTTGGAAGGGCGTGCACGCCGCAGCTATTCTGTACGACGAGTACATGGTGCGCGTGGAGTGCGGCAGCAGCTATTCCGACGAGGACAAGGCGAACTGACGGGAGTGTCCGGGGCGGAAAGCCGCCCCGGACGCCTTATCCGGCAGACGGCGGGCCCCGGACGCCGGAGGGACGGCTTTTTGACGGCGGAAAGGAGAGAGCGATATGAAGGAGAAAATGGTGAAGGTGCTGCTGCAGCGCGGCAGAAAACAGGAGGAGAACTTTGTGATCGTGTCCGTGAACGGGCGCAGCTGGAAGATCATGCGCGGCGTGGAGGTGCGCGTGCCGCGCTGCGTGGCGGAGGTGCTGGAGAACGCCGAGATGATGGCGGAGACAGCCCGCCGCTATATGGACGAAAGGGCGTCCTGAGGTGGCGACATGGCAAAGATAACGGCGAAGCAAGTGCTGGATCGGGTGGACGCGCTGCTGCCCAACGGATATCAGCGGAAGGAGAAGCTGCGGTGGCTGGCCCAGGCGGAGGGATTTGTGCGAAGGGAGGTCTGCCGGGAGAAGGGGGAACTGGCGGAGTTGACCGAGGAGATGGAACTGACGGCGGAGGCGCCTTTCGATGAGCTGTACCGCTACTATGTGGAGGCGCAGATCCACTATGCCAACGGGGAGACGGCGCGGTACAACAGCGCAGCGGGACTGTGGAACAATGCGTTCCTTACCTATCGGGATTACCGTGCCCGCCTGTCGGCACCGGAGGACGGTGTCAGGGCGCTGCGGCTGTGCTGAAAGGGGGCGGAGAGGGTGTATTTTCCGAAGCTGAAAGCCGCGGCGCAGCAGAGACTGGCGGTGGAACGGTTCGGGGGACTGGATCGCCGGCCCGGCAGCGGCGCGGGATATCTGGAGGACATGAAGAACCTGTGGAGCGGAGGGTATCCGGCGTTGGAGACAAGGCCGAAGCGCAGCGTGGCGGCACAGCTGACCAGTCCCAACGGCATGGCGGAGAAGGACGGGCTGTTCTGGGTGGACGGCACGGCGCTGTATGTGAATGGAGCGAAAACGGAACTGGTGCTGGAAAACAGCCGGAAGCAGCTGGTGAGCATGGGGGCGTATCTGCTGATATTCCCGGACAGAAAGTATATCAATACCCAGAGGCTGACGGAGTACGGCAGCATGGAGAACGTGCAGACCACCGCGGGACAGGTGACATTTACGCTGTGCGACGGGACGGGAGAGGGTCTGGGCACCTATGCCGTGGGAACGGAGGCACCCAGGGAGCCGCAGACGGGCGATCTGTGGCTGGACACGGAGCGCACCGGCAGCGTGATGCGGCGCTACGACGGAGGAGCATGGACGGAGCTGACGGAGGTGTGTACGAAGATCGCGGCTGCGGGCGTGGGTGCGGGATTTTCCGCCGGGGACGGCGTGGTGGTATCCGGCTGCGGCGCGGCGGAATTGAACGGACTGCACATCCTGCGGGAAGCGGCGGAGGACTGGATCGTGGTGCCGGCGCTGTGCAGAACGCTGGACACCCAGACGGCGGCGGTGACGGTGATGCGGCTGATGCCGGAGATGGACTTTGTGGTGGAGCAGGGCAACCGGCTGTGGGGCTGCAAGTACGGCATCGTGGACGGACAGGCGGTGAATGAGGTATACGCCTGCGCACTGGGGGACTTCCGCAACTGGAACAGCTTCGCAGGGCTGAGCACCGACAGCTACGCGGCGGCCAGAGGCTCCGACGGTCCCTTTACCGGGGCGGCGGCCTGCATGGGCGGCGTGGTGTTCTTCAAGGAGGACTGCATGGAGCGCATCTATCCGGCAGCGGGCGGCGGACACCAGATCGTGACGGTGCCGTGCAGCGGTGTGCGCAAGGGTGCGGAGAAAACGGTGGCCGTGGTGGACGGCGTGGTGTATTACCTGGGAAATGACGGGGTATATGCCTTTGACGGAAGTATGCCGGTGTGCGTGTCGCGGGCGCTGGGAGACAAGCGGTATGTGGGAGGCGTGGCCGGCGGCGAGAGCGGAAAGTACTGGCTGTCCGCGGTGGACGCGGCGGGGAACGTGGAGCTGCTGGTCTACGATACGCAGAAAAAGCTGTGGCACCGGCAGGACGGCACGGAGGCGACGGCCTTTGCCCGATGGAACGGGAGCATGATGCTGCTGTGCGCCGATGGGCAGCTGCTGGACACAAGCGGTACGGCGGGAACGGCGGAGACGGGGTTCACATGGAGCGCCGAAAGCGGAGACCTGGGGCTGTACACGCCGGAACACAAGTATCTATCGCGGCTGGAGCTGCGGCTGAAGGCGGAGGCCGGGGCCACGGTGAAGGCGTACATCTGCTACGACGACGGTACGGAATGGGAGCAGGTGGGCAGCGTGACCGGCGGTGCGGGGCAGACACGGGGCGCGGTATTGCAGGTGCGGCCCAGACGGTGCGGCCATCTGCGGCTGAAGCTGGCGGGAGACGGCGGATGCCGGGTATACAGCGCGTCGGCGGTGTATGAGAAGGGAAGTGACGGGCCGTGAGTGTGCTGTCGATGCCTATGGCGCCGGCAGGTACGGTGCAGGAACAGGTGATGCAGCAGTATTCCTATCTGGTGCAAATGGCTCAGCAGCTGAATCTGGCCCTGGGGCAGCTGGAGGAGCTGGGCGGCGGAGCCGGTGCGGCCTCCGCCCGGCGGCAGGCCAACGGGCGCACGGGGAGCGCGGAAACCGACGGAGCGGACGGGCAGTATGAGACGCTGCGGAGCATGATCCTGAAGACCGCGGATCAGGTGACAAAGACCACGGAGGCCCTGACTGCGAAGCTGGAGGAGGAATATGTGGCGGCATCGGACTTTGGCGGCTATGTGGCGAAGCTGAGCGCCTATCTGGAGGCGGAGCCGGAGGCCATGACGCAATATTACAGCTTTTTCTCCAATCTGCAGGCCAATGTGGAGAAGGTGGATGCGGCCTTTGAACATTACAAGGTGGACACGGAGGGGTACATCCGTACGGGTATCGTATACTACGACGGGGCCGTGCCGGTATACGGCGTGGCGGTGGGACAGGATCTGACATGCCGGGAGGTGGATGGCAAAAAAGTGGTGGAGCAGAACAACTTCCGGGCGGTGTTCACCGCCACGCGGCTGTCCTTCTGGCAGGACGCTACGGAGGTGGCGTATGTATCCAACAACCGGCTGTACATCACCAACATTACGGTGCTGGGCGGTATCGGGATAGGCAAGTGGAGCGCGGAAGCGGCGGAGGGCGGTCTGGCTTTCCGGTGGATCGGAGGATGAGAACATGAGCTATACGGTGCTGGACAGCATACAATGGGGAGGCGTGCCGAAGATAGGCATGACCTTCGGGTATGACAGCCGACGCAGCGGCAGCGGCATGCAGTACCGCATCTATGTGATGGCGGCACCGCTGACGGGGGCATCTTATTTCGGGTATCCCATCTATCTGGAGATATATGTGGACGGCGGATGCGTATGCAGAGGCTATACGCTGAAGGAGGCATCCCCCAGCCGGTGGAGCAGCGCCATCGAGTATGACAGCGGCTGGGTGACGGCGGCGGGAGCGGTAGGTTCCGCACCGCTGAGCATACGGCTGTACAGCGGCTCCGGTTCCACCCGTGACGACAGCTACGGCTACGCGCTGCCGGTGGAGCGGGCGGAGAGCATGGGGGATTTTACCCTAACGGCGGGGGACGCGGTGATCGGGCAGACGGGCACACTGACGCTGACAAGGCCGGGATACGGATACAGCTTCGCGTTCAGCTATGCGCTGGGTACGGCCAGAGGGAGCATCAGCGGCAGTGCGCTGCGGACGGTGAGCAGCAGTACGGGGCGCGTGGTGTATCAATGGACGGTGCCGGAGAGTCTGGCCCAGGAGCTGCCGGAGAGTACCTGCGGGACAGGTACGGTGACGGTGGACGTGTACAGCGGCGGGGCGCTGGTCGGCAGTCTCAGCGCGGCGTTTACGGCATATGTTCCGGAGAGCATGCGGCCCACGGCGGTGCTGACGGCGGAGGTGATCAGCGACAACACGGAGGTGCAGGGCTGGGGCGTGTGTCTGCAGGGTGTGAGCCGGGTGCATTATGCGGTGACAGCGGCGGCACAGGGCGGCGCGGCGGTGCGGAATATCCGGTTTCGGTTCGCGGGGCAGGAGATGGCCGGGGCCTCCGGCACTACAGGGACCATCGGTATCAGCGGGCAGCTGAGGCCTGCGGCTACAGTGACGGACAGCCGCGGGCGATCCGTGACCGTGCAGGGCACGGCGGTGACGGTGGAGGCCTATCATCCGCCGGTGATCACGGCGTCCGGCGCCGTACGGTGCGGCGCGGACGGCACGGAAAAGGATGACGGGGCATATCTGAAGGTAAAGTGCGCGGCGGAGTGTGCCGAGGTGTCGGGGCACAACGCGGTGCAGGTGAAGGCGAGGTTCCGCCCCATGGGCGGCGCGTGGAGCGGCTATACGGTGCTGGAGAGCGGCGAGGAGCAGCTGTTGGGCGGCGGGCTGGATGCCGCGGTGTCCTACGAGGTGGAGTTGAGCGCCGAGGACACGGTGGGCAACGTGCGCACCGTGCGGTACACGGCGGCTACCAGCCAGGTGACACTGCATCTGCGCAGCGGCGGCAAGGGCGCGGCCTTCGGAAAATATGCGGAGCAGGAGGCATTGGAGTGCGCGTGGCCGGCGGTGTTTTACGGAGGTGTGGCGGTATCCGGGGCGCTGACGGTGAACGGGCAGGCACCGGAGGCGCTGCTGTTCCCGGTGGGCAGCGTGCGCCTGACGGACAGCCCGGAGACACCGGAGACACCGGTGGGAGCCGTGTGGGAGAGTTTGGAGACAGGCATTGCCGGGGTATACGGCTGGCGGCGTGTGACGTGACGAGGAGGAGACGAGAGATGGCATCGACATATACAATGGTGGCCTACGGCTCACAGGGCAGCGCGGTGAAGCAGCTGCAGAGCGAACTAAACAAGCGGGGGTACAGTCTGGATGAGGACGGTATCTTCGGGAAAAAGACCAGGGCCGCTGTGCGGGACTATCAGAAAAAGAACGGACTGACCATGGTGGACGGCATCGCCGGGGACGAGACATGGGGGAGCCTGCTGTCCGCACCTACGGCGGCAGAGCGGGCAGCGCAGGACGCCGCCGCGGCAGAGGCGGCTGCGCCCCGCGCGGAGGTGTCGGCGAGTACTGCGAAGCGGCTGCAGGAGTTGGAACGGGGGTATATGCCCTCGGACGAAGTGACGGCGGCCAAGGCGTACCGGGACAGCGTGGCGGCCATGGAGCCGGAGGACTATCAGTCGAGATTCGCGGACAGGCTGGAGGCGCTGTACGGAAGGATCGCCGGGAGGGAGGCCTTTGACTACGATCCGGAGGAGGATGAGACATACCAGCGCTATGCCAAGCTGTACGCCGCACGGGGCGCGGCGGCCATGGAGGACACGCTGGGCAAGGCGGCGGCACTGACCGGCGGATACGGCTCAAGCTATGCCCAGAGCGCGGGACAGCAGGCGTACAACGGGTATTTGCAGGAGTTGGCGGCGCTGGTACCGGAACTGCGGCAGGCGGCGCTGGCGGAGTATCAGCAGGAGGGCAAGGCGCTGCGGGAGCAGTATGATCTGCTGGACCAGCAGGAGCAGGCGGACTATGGCCGCTGGCGGGAGGAAAAGACGGACTGGCAGAAGCTGCTGGCGGCGGCGCAGGACGAGTATGAGAGCGCCGACAGCGGCGACAGAAAGCTGTACCAGACGATGCTGGAGTATTTTTCCGACAAAGCGGAGCAGGAGAGGAAACTTTCTGCCTCCGGCGTGCGTCTAACCGACAGCGGTGATACCGGCGGCAGGGCGGAGAGTCTGAGCTCCACAGCAGCGGACAGTTTGCAGCGGGCGGTGAGCAACTATCTGAAGCGGGGCAACGGTGATCTGGCCCAGGCCCTGGCGGCGCAGTATGCATCCCGCATGACGCCGGGGCAGCGGCAGCGGTTTGAGAAGCTGCTGGGGCAGTACGGCATGGCGCTGGCCTAAAGGCCGACCGGCGGGGAAAAGGGTTGCAATCAGGGGCGTTGTATGGTATCATAAGACGATATCGGCGGAAGCGCCGCGGCGGCCCGGAGAGGAAGAGAGGGGCCGCGTGAAAGGAGTTTCAATGGAGAAGATGAAGAAGCATTTTCTGCGCCATATGGCACTGGTGATGGCCATACTGACGGTATGCTCCGCTGTGCTGGCGGGCTGCGGACAGGAGGAGCCGACAGTGGATCCCAAGGACGAGGAAGTCGTCGTGGAGCCGGATCCTATCGAACTGCCGGAGGGTGTGAGTTTCGACGAGAAAAAGTATCCGGATGTGTTCGGCTATATTCAGGTGCCCAACGCCACCCAGTGCGCCATCAGCAAGGGCCACTATGTGGCGCAGAGCCCTAAGTCCACCAAGAGCAGCACCGGGTATGACGATGACTACTATCTGAACCGCGATCTGGACGGCGTGACCAACAAGGCCGGATCCCTATATATCCAGTCCTACTACAATAAGTCCGATCTCAGCGATCCTGTGACGGTGATCTATGGCCACAACATGGCTAACCGCACCATGTTTGGCGGTTTGCAGAGCTACGGTGAGACGCTGAAGTTCGACGACAATGCCGTTATGTACATCTATCAGCCGGATCGCCAGCTGACGTATAAGTTTTTCGCCTGCATCCCTTATGATACCAGCCATATCCTGTATTACCACGACTTCAAGGACGAGCAGGTGTTCAACGCTTTCTTTGAGGCCCTGGGCAAGGCGGCCAGCGACGCCAAGTATAAGAGCGATACCAATCAGAACGCCTTTTACAGCGCTGAGGGCTGCGTGAACGTGGACAAGACGAATCTGCCGACCGTCGGCGACAAGGTGGTGGTGCTGTCCGTATGCAAGAACGGCGATGACAACCACCGCTATCTGCTGATGGCCAAGCTGGTGGAGGACTCCGCGGCGCCCGTGGTGATGACACGCGGTGAGGCCGAGGCTGCCGGTATTGCGGAGGACCATATCCTCACCAAGGCCGAGGCCGAGGCGGCGGGGATGCTGAACAGCGAGAGCGCCGACGCAGCCGGTACGGATACCGCCGGTCAGGCGGAAACCGGCAAGACCGAGCACAAGGGCTGAGCCGTAAGAAAAATGAAAAACGCCCGAACCGTAAAGTTCGGGCGTTTTTTAGCTGGAATTACAGTGTTTGACCGTCTGTCTGAGCCAGCAGGTCGGCCAGAGAGACGCTGTCCAGGTAGTCGTTGATGAGGCTGTCCAGCTTCTCCCACATGGGGAGTGTGGTGCAGTGACCGGCACGGGGGCAGGTGTTCTCGGCACCTTCCAGACAGGTGACGGGGGCCAGAGAGCCCTCAGTCAGCCGCAGGATCTGCCCCACGGAGTAGTCGGCGGTGGGGCGGTTCAAGCGGTAGCCGCCGCCCTTGCCCCGCAGGCCGTCCACCAGGCCGGCCCGGGACAGCACGGCGATGATGCTCTCGGAGTATTTTTCGGAGATACCCTGCTTTTCGGCGATGACCGGCAGGGGCATATAGACGCCGGGCTCGCTCTGTGCCAGCTCCAGCATGACGCGGAGGGCGTAGCGGCCTTTGGTGGAAACGAGCATTGGATAACCCCCTTTGCAATGATAAACATAGTATAGCACTATGTTTATGCGATTGCAAGTAAAACATCACATGTAGTGGTATTTGTTCCGCTTGGCCAGCAGGAATATGCCGGAGATGATGAACGCGAAGACCTCGGCGGCGGTGATGGCCCACCAGATGCCGTCCACGTCCAGCAGAATGGGCAGGACGATGACGGAGCCGGACTGGAACACCAGCGTCCGCAGGAAGGAGATGACGGCGGACACGGCGCCGTTGTTCAGAGCGGTAAAGAAGCCGGAGGCGTAGATGTTAAAGCCCGATAGCAGGAACGACCAGGAGAACAGGCGGAAGGCGTGGGTGGTCAGGGCGTACAGGGCGGCGTCGTAGCCCACGAACAGCTTGGCCAGGGGAGAGGCCAGCAGCATGGCCGCCGCCGTCAGCGCCACACCGCCCACGGCCATCAGCATGACGCTCTTGCGCAGGAGGCTTTTCAGCTCGTTCTGATTGCCGGCGCCGTAGTGGAAGCTGACCACCGGGGCGCAGCCGATGGAGTAGCCGATGTAGATGGCGGTGAATATAAACTGGACATACATCAGCACACCGTAGGCGGATACGCCGTCCTCGCCGATGAGCCGCAGGAGCTGGAAATTATACAGCATACCCACCAGAGAGGAGGAGATGTTGCTCATGAGTTCGGAGGAACCGTTGCCGCAGGCCTGGAGAATGGGGCGCAGCCGCAGGCCGGTGAGGCGCAGGCGCAGGAGGCTGGAATTGGGACGCAGAAAGTAGATGAGGGGCAGTATGCCGCCCACGCACTGGCTCAAACCCGTGGCGACCGCCGCTCCTGCCACGCCCCAGTGGAACACCGCTACAAACAGCGCGTCCAGCACCATGTTTGTGACGCCCGCCGCCACGGTGACGCGCAGACCCAAACGCGGCTTTTCGGCGGCGATAAAGAAGCTTTGGAACACATTTTGCAGCATGAACGAGAAGGTGAAGCTTGTGACGATGCGCCCATAGAGCACGCAGTCGGGCATCATGGCATCGGTGGCTCCCAAAAAGCGGGACACGGCGGGCATGGCCAGATAGCCCGCGGCAGACAGCACCGCGCCCAAGAGGAGCGTGAACAACACCATCATGGAAAAGATTTTGCTTGCTTCGTCGCGCTTGCCCTCGCCCAGCAGCTTGGACACCAGCGCGGTGCCGCCCGTGCCGATCATGAAGCCCATGCCGCCCAGGATCATCACAAAGGGCATGACCAGATTAATGGCGGCAAAGGGCGTTTTGCCCACGAAGTTGGACACGAACAGCCCATCCACCACGCCGTAGATGGAGGTGAACACCATCATACAGATGGACGGCAGCGTGAAGCGCAGCAGGCGGCCGTAGGTGAAGTGGTCGGAAAGGCGGATGAGTTGCTTGGACATAAAAACCTCCTGTCGAAAAAATCAGCTCCATCCGAAGATGGAGCTAAAACATCCCGCCAAAGGCGGAGTTTGAACTTGGTGACCCGTACCGGATTCGAACCGATGTTAAAGGCGTGAGAGGCCTCTGTCTTAACCACTTGACCAACGGGCCAT
>CAVGEC010000038.1:0-15350 GCA_963628195.1 Bacteroidaceae bacterium | reverse complement strand
GGAAACTGCCGCGAGAAAATTTCTCGCAGCATAGTCATTGAAATACGAGGGCGCAATGGCCCTAATCTCAAACGGGAGCATAATGCTCCTCAAGTACAAACTTAACAACGTGTGCGATCCGAAAGGTGTTCGGAAACCCCAGTGGGGCAGTGCACAAATAACTGAATAATTCTTATATACCACAATATATTGTGGTTGTCAATATAGTGATGTCAAAATAATGTATTTAGAGAAAATGTGGTTAAAACGTAATACGCATTATCTCCGTATTAAATGTGTATTACGGAAATAACGCGTATTGTTGTGTATATTGGAGATAATTTGAACTGCAAACATGCCCTGATTACTCAGGAGGAAGGACGGTAACTAATTGCCTCGGCCGTCCTGGATAATCACTATATATTTTGCCAATTTGCTTGAACTGGTGCGATAATCGCAGCAGAAAGCTTTTAGATCCCTTAATAGATTAACTCCCTGTGCAAAGAGGTCAAATGCTCTTAGCACAGGGAGTTTTTGCGTCAGGGCGGTTTTATTGAATCAGCCCATACTTTTTGAAAAATACTAGATCGTCGTCAATCAGCATATTAACCATCTACACGGAGCGGTCACGGTATCCTTTGCAATGACGGATTCGAACAGCGCCATATTCTTATTCCTTTGCTAGCTTGACGTAGCCCTCATAGCGCTCCTTGGCGTCGTTGGCGGCCTTGTGATACAGGGCGTCCGCCTTCTCGGGGAAGGACAGCTTCAGGGATGCGTAGCGGTTTTCTCCCATGAGGAACTGCTGGAAGTCGCCGGTGGGCGCCTTGGAATCCAGCTGGAAGGGGTTCTTGCCCTCCTCCTTCAGCCGGGGATCATAGCGGTACAGGTGCCAGTAGCCGCACTCCACCGCCTTCTTCTCCTCAATCTGGCTCAGCCCCATGCTGGCCTTCATGCCGTGCTCGATGCAGGGGCAGTAGCAGATCACGATGGAGGGGCCGTCGTAGGCCTCGGCCTCGCGGATGGCCTTCAGGGTCTGGGCGGGATCGGAGCCCATGGCCACCTGTGCCACATACACATAGCCATAGCTCATAGCCATCAGGCCCAGATCTTTCTTCTTGGTGACCTTACCGCCGGCGGAGAACTTGGCAATGGCCGCGGCAGCGGTAGCCTTGGAAGACTGGCCGCCGGTGTTGGAATACACCTCGGTATCCAGCACCAGGACATTGATGTTCTTGCCGGAGGCCAGCACATGATCCAGACCGCCGTAGCCGATGTCGTAGGCCCAGCCGTCACCGCCGAAGGCCCAGACGGACTTCTTAGTAAGGAATTCCTTGTTATTGCGAATGAACTCGGCCTCGTCGCTCTTGTCACCGGCCACAGCCGCCAGCAGCGCGTCGGCTGCCATGCGGGACTCGGCGGCACTTTCGGCCTTGTCGATGTAATCCTTGCACACATCGGCAGCCACACCCTTGTCGGCCAGCGCCTGAGCGGCGGCTTTCAGTTGGCGCTTGATGGCGTCCTGACCCAGCAGGTAGCCGTAGGCGTACTCGGCGTTGTCCTCGAACAGGCTCATCGCCCAGGCGGGGCCGCAGCCGTTGCAGTCGGTGCAGTAGGGGGAGCTGGGGGTGGAGCCGCCGTAAGCGGAGGAGCAGCCGGAGGCGTTGGTGATGTACATATGGTCGCCGAAGAGCTGGGTGACCAGCTTGATATAGGGCGTCTCGCCGCAGCCCGCGCAGGCGCCGGAGAACTCGAAGTA
The DNA here is from genome assembly GCA_963628195.1 of Bacteroidaceae bacterium. Classification (GTDB taxonomy): domain Bacteria; phylum Bacillota; class Clostridia; order Oscillospirales; family Oscillospiraceae; genus Vescimonas. Next base: position 13,612 of record CAVGEC010000038.1, on the reverse strand, counting down.
AGGCTTGGCAAACTGAGAGGCTTTCACAGTCTTGTCGCTGACGGCGTCCTTCTTGATGGTGACGGTCTCCACGGCGTATTCCCAATTCTCTGCCTGATTCAACTGGCTCTCCAGTGACTGCATGGTCAGGGCCTTCTCCTTGGCAGGACAGACATTGACGCAGCTACCGCAGCCGGTGCAGTCGTAGGGAGAGACCTGCATGCGGTACTGATACTGGGTCAGGCCGTTGGCTTTCTTGGTCTCGAAGCCGACAGGAGCGTGCTGCTGCTCGTTCTCGTCCAGCAGCACGGGACGGATGGCAGCGTGGGGGCAGACGAGGGAGCACTGGTTGCACTGGATGCACTTGGTCATATCCCACTGGGGCACTTCCACAGCCGCGCCGCGCTTTTCATACTTGGTGGAGCCTGCGTGCCAGGTGCCGTCCTCCAGACCGTACTTCTTCATGATGGACACCGGCAGGCTGTCGCCCTCCTGGCGGTTCATCACATCCACGACCTCGCGGATGAATTCGGGAGCCTTGCGTTCCACGGGCTTGTCCTCGGCGGTGGCCCAGGCGGCGGGGATAGCCACCTCTACCAGCTCGTTGATGCCGTGCTCGATGGAGGCGTTGTTCATGTCCACCACGGCCTGACCCTTCTTCTTATAATAGGTCTTATAGATGGCGTCCTTCATCTCGGTCACGGCCTGATCCAGTGGGATCACATTGGCCAGCTTGAAGAAGGCTGCCTGCAGAATGGTGTTGGTGCGGCTGCCCAGACCCAGTTCACGGGCGATCTTGATGGCGTCGATGGTGTAGAACTTCGCCTTCTTCTTCGCTAGGGTGCGCTTCATGGCGGCGGGCAGGTTCTTTTCCAAACCCTCGGCGTCCCAGGCGCAGTTCAACAGGAACACGCCGCCCGCCTTCAGGTTCTTCACCATGTCGTACTTGTGGACATAGGAGGGGTTGTGGCAGGCCACGAAATCGGCGGACTGAATCAGATACGGGGAACGGATGGGGGTCTTGCCGAAGCGCAGATGGCTCTGGGTCAGGCCGCCGGACTTCTTGGAGTCGTAGACGAAGTACGCCTGACAGTAAAGGTCGGTGGCGTGGCCGATGATCTTGATGGAGTTCTTGTTGGCGCCCACAGTGCCGTCGGAGCCCATGCCCCAGAACTCGGCGCTGGTCTGACCGGCGGGAGAGGTGTCGATCTCACAGGTCACATCCAGCGAGGTGTGAGTCACATCGTCCACGATGCCCACCGTGAAATTGTTCTTGGGCTTTTCCTGCTTCAGGTTATCCAGCACGGCGATGATCTGGCCGGGGGTGGTGTCCTTGCTGGACAGGCCATAGCGGCCGCCCACGATGACCATATCGCTGTCCAGTTCCTTGTATACGGAGCAGATGTCCTGATACAGCGGCTCGCCCATGGCGCCGGGCTCCTTGGTGCGGTCCAGCACCGCCAGCTTCTTGCAGGCGGCGGGGATGGCGGCCACGAACTTATCGGCGGCGAAGGGACGGTACAGATGAACGTTCAGCAGACCCACCTTCTCGCCCTTGGCGGTCAGATAGTCGATAGCCTCCTTTGCAGTCTCGGCGGCGCTGCCCATCAGCACCACCACGCGCTCGGCATCGGGCGCACCATAATAATTAAACAGCTTGTATTCGCGGCCCGTCAGCTTGCTGATCTCGGCCATGTAGTGCTCCACCGCGTCGGGGATGGAGGACACCTTCTCATTGCAGGCCTCGCGGCACTGGAAGAAGATATCGGGGTTCACGGTGGTGCCACGGGTGGCGGGATGCTCCGGGTTCAGGGAGTTGTGGCGGAAGGCACGCAGGGAATCCATATCCACCAGGGGACGCAGCTCCTCATAGTCCAGCGCCTCAATCTTCTGAATTTCGTGGCTGGTGCGGAAGCCGTCAAAGAAATGCAGGAACGGCATCCGGCAGTGAATGGCGCTGAGATGCGCCACCGCGCCCAGATCCATGACCTCCTGGGGGGAGGAGGATGCCAGCATGGCAAAGCCGGTGCTGCGCACGCCCATCACGTCGCTGTGGTCGCCGAAAATGGACAGGGCGTGGGCCGACAGGGTGCGGGCGGAGACGTGGAACACGCCCGGCAGCATCTCACCGGCGATCTTATACATATTGGGGATCATCAGCAGCAGACCCTGGGACGCGGTGTAGGTGGTGGTCAGCGCGCCGGACTGCAGGGAGCCGTGTACCGTACCGGCGGCGCCGCCCTCGGACTGCATCTCCACGACCTGTACCGGCTGGCCGAACAGGTTCTTCTTGCCGTTGGCGGCCCACTCGTCCACATGCTCCGCCATGGGGCTGGAGGGGGTGATGGGGAAAATGCCCGCCACCTCCGTAAATGCGTAGGATACATACGCGGCGGCTTCGTTGCCGTCCATGATGACTGCTTTCTTCTTGTCCATAATGTACTCTCCTTCATTATGTGTTCCTTGCGGCACAGTGCCGCCTATGGTCTTGATTTTGATTATAGCGGACTTTTCCGCCGTCGGCTAATCACGATATTCAAACCGCCACTTCACGATTTCTTATACCCCTTTACAAAACGGGGAAATTTTTCAATAATTTTCTTGAGAGTATCGGTTTTTCGTTTTCTTTCCACAATATGAAAACCGCAAAATTGTACACATTGCTGCCCGCCGTGACGATAGGAATATCAAAAGCCGTGGATCGCGCCTTTGCGGCTGCCGATAACCAAGAGCTGCGGCGCAAATTTGCACGGCGGTACCGGCAAGATCAATGCCGCCTGAGGTTTTTGCCGTTTCAAGATATAAAAAATTGACAGGAACTTTAAGAATCTGTTATGATACGGATACATGAAGTGGTTTTTGCGGAAGGAGGTGTTTCCGATGCTGTCCAAATATGCCGTTTTCCTGAAGGTGGCTGAGCTTGGCAGTATGTCCAAGGCTGCCATGCAATGCAACTATTCCCAGTCTGCCGTCAGCCAGATCATCAGTTCCTTAGAGGATGAATTGCAGATGACGCTGCTGAACCGCAGCCAATCCGGCGTAACGCTGACTTCCAACGGCGAGCAAATGCTTCCCTATATCCGGCACCTGCGCGATGCGGCAGAGGCCGTGAACGAACAGGCCGCCAGGCTGCACGGCCTTGAAATAGGCCACATCCGTATCGGAACCTTTTCCAGCGTTTCCTGCCATGTTCTGGCCCCGGTGCTGAAGGAGTTCAAAACAGTACATCCCAACATCAGCATCGAAATCCACGAAGGTGATGATGCCAGCGTAAACGCCATGCTGCTGCGGGACAGGATCGACTTTGGCTTTATGGATGCACCTGTCCCTGCGGGATTTGACTCGTTTCTGGTGCGTCGGGACCCATTCATGGCGGTCGTGTCGGAAAACAGTCCCTATGCGGGTGTAGAGAAGGTCCCATTGTCTGTGTATAGCTCTGAACCGACGGCTCTGTATGACGAAGGCAGCCAGAAGGAAGCCATGGGGATCTTCCGCAAGAACAAAATTGCGCCGCGCGTGGAATATACCAGCCGGGACGACAACCTGATCCTTTCCCTGATCGAGAACGGTCTGTGCATCGGCTACATGGGGCAGCTGATCCTCACGCGAAATTCCTACCGCGTGGTCAGCCGTCCCACCGAACCGCAGTATTACCGGGATATCATGTTTGTGGTGCGCAGTATCGAGAATGCTTCTCCAGCCGCAGCACGCTTTGTCGAGTTTTTCAGGAAATACCTTGCACAGGAAGCTCCGCAGCAGCGGAAGCCGTCACATCGGAACTGATCAGCGGATCGAAAAAGGTGATTTTGCTTACAAGAAAGCAGAGCCTCCGAAGCTCTTATGGAGCTTCGGAGGCTCTGCTTTCTTTGCTTGATGGACACACATCAGGAGAATATATGCATGTGCGGAGGGAAATTACGCATACCAGCCCATCAATTCGCTGATTTTTTCAGCGGTATTTATAAGCTTGGGTGAAAATTCGTCGATCGCATCAGGGGTTATTCTGGCGACAGGCCCGGAAATGCTCATAGCGCCCACAGGCGTTCCGTTCCAGTTATAGATGGGGGCAGCGATGCACCGGACGCCCAGATCATGCTCTTCGTCGTCGATGGCGTATCCCCGTTCACGGACATGGGACAGATCCTCCTGCAGAGCTTCCCATGTGGTAATGGTCTTTGGGGTGAATTGGATCACTTGCGTATCGTTCCAGATAGAAAGCGCGTCTTTTTCGGGCAGATATGCCATGATGCTCTTTCCGACACCGGTACAGTACATGGGATTGTGCAGTCCGACAGAGGAAGTAATACTGATCGGGCGGAGAAGCGGCTCAAATTTGTGGAGATAAACAACGTCACTTCCGTCACGCTCTACCAAATGTACGATTTCCTTAACGTCATTTGCTAACGCTTCCAGCAATGGCTTGGATGCTGAAAAAAGATCAAGGACGGTTGAGACGCGACGGGATATTTCGTATAGGCGGAGCGTTAGCCTGTATTTCCCGCTTTCCGGGTCCTTCCTCACATAGCCCCTGCTTGCAAGTGATGCCAAAAGCCGGTGCGCGGTGCTGGCGTGCAGAGAAGTAGCCGCTGCCAGATCCGACAGCGCAAGCCCCTGCGGTGCGGCCGAGAGCACCTCTAAAATGTCTAATACACGATCAATGGATTGAACCGATCCGTTGCTATCCTTCATGACAAACCCTTTCCGCATTATGAAAATATGCTTACATATTACCCTGTTTCTTGTCATTTTGCAATACAATGCGACAGATTTTTTGTCAAAATGGGGAATTGACATTTCGCAGGTAAGCGGTAATAATAAAAATACAATTTCACGAAACGGAACAATATTCCACATTGTGAAAATGGAGTTCGATGTTTAACGTGCACGGATGTAAGGCTCTCTACCTCAGGCAGCATATATGACAGATGGTCCTGTGGCCGGAAAGAAAGGTGGTGAACGAGGTTACATCATTCCACAAGCTGCAATGGTTCCCGAATTAAAACTTGAAAAGGAGAGACAACATGTTTATTATTAACGCGATGATGGCGATTTCCAATTGGATCTGGGGATGGCCCCTGCTTATCCTGACCGTGGCGGTCGCATTTATTCTGACCATAAAGTATAAAGGCTTCCAGTTCGTGTTTTTCGGACACTCCTTGAAGAACACCCTGGGCAAGATCTTTGACAAAGGCGAAAACGGCGAGGGTAACGTTTCCCCCTTTCAGGCGTGTTGCACGGCTCTGGCCTCCACGCTGGGCGTAGGAAATATCGCCGGTGTTTCCGTGGCTATCGCCACTGGCGGCCCCGGCTCCATCTTCTGGATGTGGGCTGTGGCTCTAATGGGCCTGATCGTGAAGTTTACCGAGATCACTCTGGGCATGGCTTACCGTGAGAAGGATCCCGTCACCGGCGTGTGGCACGGCGGCTTCTACTGGACTGTGCGCAAGGGCCTTGGCAAGCACTGGACCTGGCTCGGTGTGCTGTGGGCCATCATTCTGGCGTGCGCCATGGTATTTGCACCCGCTGTGCAGTCTAACTCTATCGTCAGCGCCGTCACCTCCTACTTTGACGTCAAGCCGATCATCATCGGCATTATCATTGCTGTGCTGCTGCTGGCCGTGCTGATGGGTGGCCTGAAGAGCATTTCCCGCTTCGCTGAGGTCGTTGTTCCCTTCATGGCGCTGGCGTATACCATCGTTTCCATCATCATCCTGGTTGTCAACGCAAAGAACATCCCCGGCGCATTCGGCATGATCTTCCAGGGTGCGTTTACTCCGACCGCTGCCTCTGGTGGCTTCCTCGGTTCCACGGTGATGCTGGCTGTCCGCTGGGGCCTTGCCCGCGGCGTGTACTCCAATGAGGCGGGCACCGGTATGGCTCCCCTGGCCCACTCCTCCTCCAGTGCCAACCATCCTGCCAAGCAGGGCCTGTGGGGCATTACCGAGGTGTTTGTTGACACCATCGTCGTCTGCTCCATGACCGCTCTGGTGGTTATGTGCTCCGGCGTGTGGGACAGCGGCGCCTCTGGTGCGGCTCTGACCTCACTTGCCTTCGGCACCGCCATTGGCAACCAGGCCATCGGTACCATCTTTGTTTCCGTTATTATCGCCTTTTTCGGCTTTACCACCGCGCTGGTCAACATCTACTACGGTGAGATCTGCCTCAGCGCACTGAAGCTGGACAAAATTGCCATTCCTTACCGTCTGCTGGGCTGCGCCTTTGCCGTGATCGGTTCCGTGGGCGCTCTGAGCGTGCTGTGGAATCTGTTCGACTTCTTCTTCGGTGTTTGCGCTGTGTGCAATCTGTTCCTTTGCATTGCCATGCGCAAGCAGGTCTGGGCAACCATTAAGGACTACAAGGCCCGCGTGAAGTCCGGCAAGTGGGAAAAGACCAACGAAGAATCTGTTGCCAAGATCCCCGAGCTGGCCCCCAAAGACTAAGCAGTATATTTCCACTGATACCAGTTCTCTTTTCCATTTCCCTCTTCTAAGAGACTCCGCCCTGGCGCTGTGCCAGGGCGGAGTCTCAACCAAGAAATCAATTGAAAGGATGTACAATTATGAGCAGAGGATTTTCCAAAGCGGCGCGGAATTACCCGCCCTCCGGTATTCGTAAGATGTTCGATCTGGCAGCCCAGTATCCCGATGCCATCAAGCTGACGGTGGGCGAGCCTAATTTTGATACCCCAGACTATATCAAAGAAGCTGCCAAAAAGGCCATGGACGCCGGGGAGACCCACTATACCCCCAATGCCGGTATGACCGTGCTGCGTCAAGCGGTGGCAGAGAAGTATCAGAAGAGCCACTGGGACGGCTACACCGCCGACCGTGTGATGGTCACCGTGGGCGCTATGGAGGGCCTGATGCTGACCATGATGCTGCTGCTGGATCCCGGCGACGAGATCCTGGTGCCCGATCCCTGCTTCCCCAACTACTACGGTCAGGCATCCCTGACCGGCGCGTGCGCCAAGCCCGTCCCCACCTATGAGGACAACGACTACCGCATGATGGCGGCGGATATTGAGAAGTGCATCACGCCCCACACCAAGGCGCTGCTGCTGAACTCCCCCTGCAACCCCACCGGCGCGGTGCTGACCAAGGAGGACATTCTGTCCATCGCCGAGGTGGTGAAGAAGCACGACCTGTGGGTGCTGTCCGACGAGCCCTATGACAGCATCGTCTATGACGGCGTAACGCCTTTCAGCATCGCTCAGGTGCCGGAGGTGCGTGAGCGTGTGTTCGTACTGAACAGCTTCTCCAAATCCTATGCCATGACCGGCTGGCGCGTGGGCTATGTCGTTGCCCCTGACCCTGCCTGCGTCAAGAAGATGGCCCAGATGAACGAGGCCATTGCCTCCTGCGTGTCCAGCTTCTCTCAGGTGGCCGCTGCCGAGGCGCTGAAGAGCACCGCTTGTGTGGAGCAGATGGTGGCCGATTACACCCGCCGCCGGGATATCCTGATCGACGGCATCAACGCCATCCCCGGCTTCAGCTGCAAGAAGTCCGCTGGCAGCTTCTATGCCTTTGCCAACATCAAGGCCTTCGGTAAGACCTCTCAGGAGTTTGCTGAGGAGCTGCTGGTGGGCGCCGGTGTTGTTACCGTGCCCGGCTCCGCATTCGGTGACTGCGGCGAGGGCTATCTGCGTCTTGTGTTCGCCAACTCCGACGAGAATCTCAAGGAAGCCGTCCGCCGCATTGACGCCTATGTTCGCAAGGCGTATCCTGATATGAAGTAAAAATACCGCCATTCCATGAAAAACGGCCACAGGACAGAATCGCTGACACAGTCGCCGCTTTTCTTGATGTATCAAAACGATTTGCTTAGGAGGGATTATTATGGAAAGAAACGTTACTATGCCGACATTGGAAAGCGTTAAGAACTTCAAGGCTGCCATGGCATCGGAGCAGGGTGCTTTCGGCCCCTTTATGATTACCTCCGACCCTGCCTTTGTGGAAGCGGCCGGTTATGCCGGATATGATTTCGTGCTGCTGGATATGGAACACGGCCCCGGCACTTTTGAAAATCTGCAGAATCTGATCCGCGCCGCCAATGTGTCCGGTGTCTGCCCTGTGGTCCGCGTTCCCCGTGGGACGGATATCTGGATCGATCAGGCGCTGGATGTTGGCGCCGGTGCGGTTATGATTCCCCAGATCGACAGTGCCGATCAGGCCCGCGCCGCAGTGTCCGCCGCGAAATTCTCTCCCCGCGGCACCCGCGGCACCTGCCGCTTCGTCCGTTCCGCCGCCTATGGCGGGGTTCCCGGCGCGGACTACTTTGCCAAGGCGCAGGACACCGTGGTGATCCTTCAGGCCGAGGGCCAGAAGGCCATCGACAATCTGGATGACATTCTCAGCGTCGAAGGCGTGGATATCGTGTTCGTAGGGCCTTACGATCTGTCCGCCTCTCTGGGCATTATCGGACAGATCACCCATCCTCTGGTCATGGAGCGGATCGCGCAGATCGTGCAAAAGGCTGCCGCGAAGGGTGTGCAGGTGGGCTGCTTCGCCGACTCTGCCGAGTCCGGCCGCAAGCTGCTGGAGATGGGCGTGAAGTTCATCGGCTATTCCTGCGATACGGCGATCTTTATGAATATGGCAAAAGCTGACATTGCCGCCTTCCACGGCGAACATTGAAAGTTGAGAGGAATATGAGTAAGAAAAATTATGTTGTCATGGACGGCAACACGGCGGCGGCCCATGTTGCCTATGCCTTTACCGAGGTAGCGGCCATCTACCCCATCACGCCGTCCTCCCCCATGGCGGAGAAGGTGGACGAATGGTCCGCCAAGGGCCGGAAGAATTTGTTCGGCTCCACGGTGGATGTGATCCAGATGCAGTCTGAGGCCGGCGCTGCCGGCACCTGCCACGGTTCCTTGCAGGCCGGTGCGCTGACCACCACGTTCACCTCCTCCCAGGGCCTGATGCTGATGATCCCCGCCATGTATGCCATGGGCGGTCAGTTTCTCCCCAGCGTCATGCACATCGCCTCCCGCGTGGTCACCAGCAACCACCACTCTATTTTCGGCGACCACACCGACTTTATGACCTGCCGTACCACCGGCTATGCCATGTTGATGTCCTCCTCCCCTCAGGAGGCCATGGATCTGGCGGCGGTGGCACACCTGTCCGCCATCAAGGCGAAGTACGCCTTTATGCATTGCTTCGACGGCTTCCGCACCTCTCACGAGATGCAGCGCATCGAAGCGCTGGACTATGAGGAGCTGCGGCCCCTGCTGGATCAGGAAGCGCTGCGGGATTTCCGCCGCCAGTCCCTGAACCCCGAGCACCCCACCAACCGCGGCAACAACGTCAACCCCGACGTGTACTTCCAGTGCAAGGAGGGCGCCAACGTCAAGGCGGCCATTGTGCCGGATACCGTCCAGCACTATATGGACGAGATCAGCAAGCTGACGGGCCGCGACTACAAGCTGTTCAACTACTACGGCGCACCCGACGCCGAAGAAGTGATCGTTGTCATGTGTTCCGCCTCCGAGGCTGTGAAGGAGACTGTGGACTACCTCAACGAGCAGGGCCGCAAGGTGGGTATGGTGCAGATCCATCTGTACCGTCCCTTCTCCGTGAAGCACTTCTCCGCCGCCATTCCCGCCACAGTCAAGAGGATCGCCGTGCTGGATCGCAGCAAGGAGACTGGCTCCGTGGGCGAGCCTGTGTATCTGGACGTGGTAACGGCGCTGAATCAAGCAGGTCGCGGCGACATCCGCGTGGTGGGCGGCCGCTATGGCCTCAGTTCCAAAGATACCACCCCCGGCCAGCTGATTGCCGTGTACGACAACCTGCGGCAGGAGACCCCCAAGAACAGCTTTACCATCGGCATCAACGACGACGTGACCCATACCTCTCTGGACTACGAGAATGTAGAGTTCCACCATCCCGGTGAGATCTCCTGCAAGATCTGGGGTCTGGGCGGCGATGGCACCGTGGGTGCCAACAAGAATGCTATCTCCACCATCGGCCTTGTGGCCGATAAATACGCACAGGCGTACTTCTCCTACGACTCCATGAAGTCCGGCGGCCTGACCCAGAGCCACCTGCGCTTCGGCGATACGCCCATCCGCAGCACCTATCTGGTGTCCTCCGCTGATTTCGTGGCCTGCCATGCGCCTACCTACGTCAAGAAATATGATCTGACCGAGGATCTGAAGGACGGCGGCACCTTCCTGCTGAACTGCCCCTGGCCGGTAGAGGAGCTGGAGGCGCGTCTGCCCGCCAAGATGAAGCGTGATCTGGCCCGCAAGCACGCGCAGTTCTACATCATCGACGCCGCCAAGCTGGCTGCCGACATTGGCCTTGGCAAGCATACCAACAACATCCTTCAGGGCGCGTTCTTCGCTCTGACCAAGGTCATTCCCATGGATGTGGCCGTGGCGGATATGAAGAAGAACAACTACGCCACCTACTTCAAGAAGGCCGGACAGAAGATCGTTGACCTGAACGACAAGGCCGTAGACGTTGGCATTACCGCCGCGGTGAAAGTGGACATTCCCGCCGCGTGGGCCGATGCGCAGGACGCTCCCGCCGCCGAGATCAACGCCACGCCCTTCGTCAAGGAGATCGTCATGCCCATGGACCGCCAGCAGGGCGACAAGCTGCCCGTGTCCGTGTTCCAGAAGCACGGCGTGCTGGACGGCACCTGGGAGAATGGCACCTCCGCTTACTCCAAGCGCGGCGTGGCAACCTCCGTTCCGAAGTGGGAGCCGACGGCCTGCGTTCAGTGCAACCGCTGCGCCATGAGCTGCCCCCACGCCGCCATCCGTCCGGTGCTGCTGACCGAAGAGGAAAAGGCACAGGTTCCCGCCGGGTTTGTCACCGCACCCGCCAAGGGTCTGGGCAAGGACGCTCTGGCGTATCACTTCCGGATGCAGGTATCGCCCTACGACTGCCTGGGCTGCGGCGTGTGCCTGACGGCCTGTCCCGCCAAGGGCGCGCTGACCATGGCTCCCTTCGAAGAGATGAAGGCCGAGCAGCCGCTGTTCGATCAGGTGGCCATGAACGAGACCTATTTGAAGAAGGATGTCATCAGCGATAAGAGCGTGAAGAACGTGCAGTTCGCCAAGCCCTACTTCCAGTTCTCCGCCGCCTGCGCGGGCTGCGCGGAGACAACGTACATCAAGCTCCTGAGCCAGCTGTTCGGCGACCACATGTATGTGGGCAATGCCGCTGGCTGCTCCTCCGCCATCAGCGGCGGCGCACCCATTCTGCCCTACTGCAAGGACTGCCACGGCCACGGCCCCGCATGGGAGCACTCCCTGTTCGAGGACAACGCCGAGTTTGCTTACGGCTTCTTCCACGCGCAGGATGCCATCCGCAAGGAGCTGCTGATCCGCCTGGATGCCATCAAGTCCGCGGGTATTGCCGCGGAGGCTGTGGAGGCATACCAGAACGGGTGGAACAAGCACGAGACCTCCCGCGCCGTCACAGACGCGCTGCTGGCCGCTCTGGAAAAGGCCGAGCAGACGGCGGACGTGAAGTACATCCTTGAAAACAAAGAATATCTGGCCAAGAAGTCCGTCTGGGCTGTGGGCGGCGACGGCTGGGCCTACGATATCGGCTTCGGCGGTATCGACCATGTGATGGCCCAGAACCGTGATGTGAACCTGATGGTGCTGGACACCGAGGTGTATTCCAATACCGGCGGCCAGTCCTCCAAGGCCACGCCCACCAGCGCCACGGCGAAATTCTCCGCCGGCGGCAAGCAGGTGGCAAAGAAGGATCTGGGCGGCATCCTGATGCAGTACGGCTATGTGTATGTGGCGCAGGTAGCCATGGGTGCCGATCAGGCCCAGACGCTGAAGGCCCTGCGGGAGGCCGAGGCCTATCCCGGCCCGTCCATCGTCATCTGCTACTGCCCCTGCCTGGAACAGCACATCAAGGCCGGCATGGGCAGCTCTCAGGAGGAGATGAAAAAGGCTGTCGAGTGCGGCTATTGGCACCTGTACCGCTATGATCCCCGCCGGGTCGCGGAGGGTAAGAATCCCTTCCAGCTGGATTCTCCCGAGCCTGATACCGACAAGCTGATGGACTTCCTGATGGGCGAGAACCGCTTCGCCGCACTGAAGAACAACTTCCCGGAGAAGGCGGATGCGCTCTATGCCAAAGAGATTGCCGATGTGAAGGCACGTTACGCCAAGTATAAGAAGATGGCAGCGGACAATTAAAGCCTCATTCTGTATACTGAGCGATCAAAGAAGGGGAATCGCTCTGAACGGGCGGTTCCCCTTCTGCTCTACACTACATTTATTGCCGTAAGGAGACGATCCACATGTATCAGACGATTCATTATGAAAAGCAGGATCATATCGCCATCGTGACCATTGACCGGCCCGAGGCCCTGAACGCCCTGAACGGCGCCGTCATTACGGAGCTGGAACAGGTGGTGACGGCGCTGGAAAATGACCGCGACATCCGCTGCATGATCCTCACCGGCGCGGGCCGCGCGTTCGTGGCTGGTGCCGACATCGGCGCCCAGTACCCGCTGGATCTGGATGGCGGCCGCCGCTGGGGCCAGCGTGGAAGCGCCCTGTTCCGCCGTATTGAAAAGCTGGAGTTCCCCACCATCGCCGCGGTGAACGGCTTCGCACTGGGCGGCGGCTGTGAGCTGGCCCTCAGCTGCGATATCATTCTGGCCTCCGAGAAGGCCAGGTTCGGCCAGCCCGAGGTGGGGCTTGGCATCACCCCCGGTTTCTCCGGCACCCAGCGTCTGCCCCGCCGTGTGGGCATCGCCAAGGCAAAGGAGCTGATCTTCTCCGGCAAGATGATAAAAGCCGACGAGGCGGAAAAAATCGGCCTTGTCAATGCCGTCTACGCCCCCGAAGCCCTCATGGACGGCGCACTGGAGATGGCAAAGTCCTTCACCAAGAACGCTCCTATCGCCGTGAAGTACGCCAAGGCCTGCATCGACCGGGGTATGCAGATGGATATTGACGGCGGCATCGCCGTCGAGAACGAGCTGTTCGCCATGTGCTTCGCCACCGCCGACCAGAAGGAGGGCATGGGGGCCTTTCTGGAAAAACGTACCGCCAACTTTCAGAACAGGTGAATTGCGTTATGGAGCTGAATCAAGATGAGATCAAAACGATCCTGCCGCACCGTGAACCGATGCTTCTGGTGACATCGGTAGAAGATTTGAGACCCGGCGAGGATATCCGCGCCGTCTTTTTCGCGGATCCTGAAATGGCTATCTTTCGCGGACACTTCCCGGAAGAGCCGATACTGCCGGGCGTATATTCCATAGAATGTATGGCGCAGACGGTGGATATCCTGCTGATGACAACACCGCGCTACGCCGGAAAAACGCCGCTCCTTTTAGGCGTTGACGAGGTGAGCTTCCGAAAAAAGATCCTGCCGGGCGACACCCTTGAGATCCATGCAAATATTATTTCCGAGAAAAAAGAAAAAGCCATTGTCACTTGCGCTGCCGAAGTATACGTTCATCAGGAACGGGCGGCCAACGGCGATATAACGATAGCTATGCGGTAAATTTAAGGAGGAAACGAAAATGGCACTGATGACTGCGAAAGAATACATTGACTCCCTGCGTAAGCTGAACACCCGCGTGTATATGTTCGGCGAGAAGATCGACAACTGGGTGGATCACCCCATGATCCGCCCCTCCA
>CAVGEC010000037.1:11242-15572 GCA_963628195.1 Bacteroidaceae bacterium | reverse complement strand
AACCGCCGCGAGGGCCGTCCCGGCGAGAAGGGCATCCTGACCTCCCGCGTCATCGACCGCCCCATCCGCCCCCTGTTCCCCTATGACTTCCGCAACGACGTGTCCGTTATGTGCACCGTCATGGCCGTGGACCACGACTGCTCTCCGGAGATCGCCGCGCTGATCGGTACCTCCGCCGCCCTGGCCATTTCCGACATTCCCTGGAACGGCCCTGTGGCCGCGCTGAAGGTGGGCCTGGTGGACGGCAAGCTGGTATTCAACCCCGATGCCGAGCAGCGCAAGGTCAGCGACCTGGACGTGACCGTGGTCTCCACCGGCAAGAAGGTGGTCATGATCGAGGCCGGCGCCAACGAAGTGCCCAACGATGTGATGTTCGAGGCCATCAAGCAGGCCCACGAGGAGAATCAGAAGCAGATCGCCCTCATCAACCAGATGGTCGCCGAGATCGGTAAGCCCAAGTTCGACTATCCCCACGCCGACTTCAACTACGAGCTGTTCAACCGGATCACCGAGGACTTCATGGACGAGGCCAAGGCCGCCATGGACACCGATGACAAGAATGTCCGCGAGGCTCGCTGGAATGCCATGATCGAGAAGTGGCACGAGAAGTATCTGGAAGAGTATCCCAACATGGACCAGTACTTGGAGGAGATCACCTACAAGTTCCAGAAGATGATCGTGAAGAAATGGCTGCTGGAGGGCCATCGCGTGGATGGCCGCCAGAAGAACGAGATCCGCCCCCTGGACGCCGAGGTGGGCGTGCTGCCCCGTGTTCACGGCAGCGGCCTGTTCACCCGCGGCCAGACGCAGGTGCTGTCTGTCTGCACGCTGGATACCCTGTCCGCCAACCAGAAGCTGGATACCATCTGGGAGGAGACGGAGAAGCGCTACATGCACCACTACAACTTCCCCGGCTACTCCGTGGGCGAGGCCAAGCCTGCCCGCAGCCCCGGCCGCCGCGAGATCGGCCATGGTGCGCTGGCGGAACGCGCCCTGCTGCCCGTGATCCCTCCGGTAGAGGAGTTCCCCTATGCCATCCGTGTGGTCAGCGAGGTCGTGTCCTCCAACGGCTCCACCTCCCAGGGCTCCATCTGCGGCAGCACTCTGGCGCTGATGGATGCCGGCGTGCCCATCAAGGCCCCCGTGGCCGGCATCTCCTGCGGCTTGATCCAGGACGATGACGGCTCCTTCACCACTTTTATCGACATCCAGGGCGTGGAGGACTTCCACGGTGAGATGGACTTCAAGGTGGCTGGCACCAAGAAGGGCATCACCGCCATCCAGATGGATCTGAAAAACGACGGCCTGACCATGGAGATCATCAAGAACGCGCTGGATATCACCTATGATGCCCGCTGCCAGATCCTGGATCAGATCATGCTGCCCTGCATCGCTGAGCCTCGCGCCGAGGTCAGCAAGTATGCCCCCAAGATGCTCACCATGCACATCGATCCGGACAAGATCCGCGATGTCATCGGCAAGGGCGGCTCCGTCATCCAGAAGATCGTGGCCGAGTCCGGCGCCAAGATCGACATCGACGACGACGGTACCATCCACATCGCCTCCCCCGATGCCGAGAGCTGCGAAAAGGCCAAGAAGTGCATTGACGACATTGTGTTCGTGCCCGAAGTGGGCCAGCTGTACTATGGCCGCGTCGTGCGCCTGATGACCTTCGGCGCTTTCGTGGAGCTGGCGCCCGGCAAGGACGGCCTGGTGCACATCTCCAAGCTGGCCGACAAGCGCATCGAGAAGGTGGAGGACGCCTGCAAGATCGGCGACATGATGTGGGTAAAGGTCACGGAGATCGATGAGAAGGGCCGTGTCAATCTGAGCCACAAGGACGCCGTGAAGGAGATCGCCGCTAAGGAAGCCGCCGGCGAGCCCATCAAGTAAATCTTTCCGAAAAGAGCCGCTTTCGCGGCTCTTTTCTTTTGCGCCGGAGCATGCTATACTGGGGAAAAACAACTGTAAGGAGGGTATCTCCTATGTCCGATACCATCGCCGCCATTGCCACGCCGGGCCAGCCCAGCGCCATCGGTATCCTGCGTCTGTCCGGTGCGGATACCTGCGCCGCGCTGGATGCGGTGTTCCGGGCCAAAAACGGTAAAAAAGCCGCCGACCAGCGGCCCCGCACCATGGTGTTGGGTGATCTGCTGGATGATACGGGCCGGGTTATCGACAATGTACTGTGCGTGTACTTTCCCGCGCCCCACAGCTACACCGGCGAGGACTGCGCCGAGCTCCACTGCCACGGCAGCCCCATCGTGCTGGATGCGGGCCTGCGGTCTCTGTTTGCCGCCGGCTGCCGCCAGGCCAGGGGCGGAGAGTTTACCAAGCGGGCGTTTCTCAATGGGCGGCTGGATCTGATCCAGGCGGAGTCCGTGGCGGACTTGATCGACGCGGAGACGGCAGAGCAGGCCCACAACGCTGTGTGCCAGTTGGACGGCGCCCTCAGCCGCACGGTGGGACGTATCTATGACGGCCTCATGGATATGGCAGCCCGGTTTTATGCGGTGGTGGACTATCCGGATGAGGATATCGAGGAGCTGCAGAGGGAGCAGATGCTGGATACCCTGCGCACTGCCCAGAACGATCTGGAAATGCTGGTGGCGGGGTTTTCCCGCGGACGGCTGATGAAATTGGGGATACCCACGGTGCTGCTGGGCAAGCCCAACGTGGGCAAATCCTCTCTGCTGAACGCTCTGCTGGGTTATGACCGTGCCATCGTCACCGACATCGCGGGCACCACCCGCGACACGGTAGAGGAAAAAGTCACCGTGGGCGGTGTGCTGCTGCGACTCATCGACACGGCGGGCATCCGCTCCGGCGGCGACGCGGTGGAGGCTTTGGGCGTGGAGCGCAGCCGCGCCGCGGCGGGACAGGCCTCTCTGGCGATTCTGGTGCTGGACGGCTCCCGGCCTCTTACTGATGAGGACGAGGCGGCGATCGCCCTGGCGCAGAACGTGCCGCACCTGATCGTTGCCGTCAACAAGGGTGATCTGCCCCGTGCGCTGGATATCGGTGCACTGGCGGATCGGTTTGATAACGTGGCCTCCGTGTCCGCCGCCACCGGTGTGGGGCTGGACGTGCTTACCGATGCTATTGCCGCTCAATTCCCGGCGGGTGAAACCGCCGCCGGCGCGCTGCTGACCAACGCCCGCCAGGCCGACGCCGCCAACCGCGCCCTCTCCGCTGTAGCTGAGGCGCGGAGCGCCCTGCGCATCGGCATGACTCCCGATGTGGTGCTGACAGACTGCGAGGAGGCTCTCTCTGCCCTGGGCGAACTGAACGGCAAACAGGTGCGGGATGACCTGGTGGACACCATTTTTTCCCGTTTCTGTGTAGGGAAATAAGCAATATGTGGGCATGTTTTTGCTAATATCCCGTATTATTTACAATTTCGCTCTTTCCTTGCAAGACTCTCTGTGATATGATAACGGAGAAAAATCACTCCCAAGGAGGTTGTTTCTATGCGCGACTATGTTATTATGACCGACAGCTGCTGTGATCTGACGGACCACATGGCTAAGGAACTGGGCCTGGTAGTGGTGCCGCTGACCGTCCATATTGATGGCGCGGATTACCCCAACCTGCTGGACGGCAGCGCCATCAGCTTCGAGGATTTTTACGGAAAGATCCGCAGCGGTATCCTGGCCACTACCTCCGCCGCCAACGTGGGCCAGTTCCAGGAGGCTATGCGTCCCATCCTGGCCGAGGGGAAGGATATTGTCTCCATCAATTTCTCCAGCGCCCTTTCCACCACCTACCAGAGCGCGTCCATCGCCGCACAGGATATGAAAGAGGAGTTCCCCGATGCCAACGTTTATGTGGTGGACTCTCTGTCCGCCTCTCTGGGCCAGGGCCTGCTGCTGTATCTGGCCGTCCAGAAGAAGCGCGAGGGATTGTCCGCCCAGGAACTGGTGCAGTGGGTGGAGGACAACAAGCTGCACGTTGACCACTGGTTCACCGTGGATGATCTGAACTATCTGAAGATGGGCGGCCGTCTCAGCGCCGGCGCTGCGTTTTTCGGCTCCATGCTGTCCATCAAGCCTGTCATGCACACCTCCGACGAGGGCAAGCTGGTGCCTGTCAGCAAGGTACGCGGGCGCAAGGCCAGTCTGAAGGCGCTGATCGACAAGATCGCCGAGCTGGGTATCGAGCCCAGTGAGCAGGTCATGTTCATCTGCCACGCCGACTGCGAGGTGGAGGCCCGCGCCGTGGCCGAGGAGATGAAGGCCCGCTACGGTGTCAAGGAGGTCTATATCAACTACATCGGGCCGGTGATCGGCAGCCACACGGGGCCGAACACTATGGGCATCTTCTTCGTAGG
>CAVGEC010000037.1:0-11094 GCA_963628195.1 Bacteroidaceae bacterium | reverse complement strand
GCCGTACACAAAGTACGCCTGCGCCGCCGCGCCTCGTCTTGGCGCAAGATCCATCGCCGTCGTCGGTGTAGGGGAATTTCAACATTTGCAGGAGGTCATTCTAATGGACTGGCTGGAACTCAAGATCGATACCTCCCACGCGGGATTGGACGCGGTGACGGACATGCTGGAGCAGCAGGGCGTTACCGGCGTGATGATCGACGATGAGGCGGACTTCCAGAGCTTTCTGGAAAACAACCGTCAGTACTGGGACTATGTGGACGATGACCTGCTGGCACAGAAGAAGGGCGTCAGCCGCGTGACGTTCTATCTGGAACGGAACGAGGCGGCCTACGGCACCGTGGCCGCCGTGCGCATGGCCATGTCGGAGCTGAAAAAGGCCCACCCGGAGTACGCGCCCCTGCTGCTGACCATGGAGGACGTGGCCGACGAGGACTGGGAGAATAACTGGAAGCAGTTCTACAAGCCCATGGAGATCGGCAGCCGCCTGCTGGTGGTGCCGGAGTGGGAGGAGGCCGCCGATCCCGAACGGGTGAAGCTGGTGCTGAACCCCGGTCTGACCTTCGGCACCGGCAGCCACGCCACCACCCGTCTGTGCCTGCAGGCGCTGGACACCCACATCCACGGCGGCGAGAAGGTCCTGGATTTGGGCTGCGGCAGCGGCATACTGTCCATCGCCGCCCTGCGCCTGGGCGCGGAGAGCGCCTTCGCCTGCGACATTGACGAGAAGTGCGTGGATGTGGCCTATGAGAACGCCGCGCTGAACGGTATCGGGAAGGACCGCTACGCCGTCCGCTGGGGCGACGTGCTCACCGACGCGGCGCTGCGGCAGGAGATGGGCGCCGGCTATGATATCGTGGTGGCTAACATTGTGGCGGACGTCATTATGGGCCTCAGCCCCAATGTCCGGCCCTTCCTGAAGCCCAGCGGCCTGTTCCTGTGCTCCGGTATCATCGATGACCGGGCGGAGGAGGTGCTGCGGAAGCTGAAGGCCGACGGCTGGGATGTGATCGAGCAGCGCAGCAGCGAGGGCTGGTTCAGCTACCTGTGCAGATGAATTAAAAAGACCGGCGTAAGCCGGTCTTTTTGCGCCCATAATTCACGGAATGTACTTTTCTTTTCTGTGAAAAGTTGTTATACTGACAAAGTATACACAAAAGCAAAGGAGAAACCGGTATGAAACGACTGACGCGCCTTCTGGCGCTGGCGCTGGGGCTGACGCTGCTGCTGTCCGCCTGCGGCAATAAGAGCGGTAAAGAGATGGTGGACGCATCCGTCCAGACCGTGCCTCCTGTGGAGGGAGTCACTGCGTTGACGCTGTGCGACGGCGATGTGACCTTGCGGTTCGGAAAGGATGAAAACGGCGTATGGTCGTGGCTGGATGATCCGGCGTTCCCTCTGGAGCAGAGCGCATTGGATGAGCTGCTGGCCCTGCCCGTGGCGCTGGACGGCGGTGAAGCCGTGACCGATGCGCAGGAACTGGCCGTCTACGGCCTGGAGGGCTCCAAGAAGTATATCACCGTTACGGCGGACGGCGTGGACGTGACCTATTACATCGGCGATCAGGCGGCCGATGGCCGCTGGTATGTGCTCACACCCGACAGCCGCGTGCTGTATACCTCCGACGAGAGCAAGTCTCTCCTCAGCCGCAGTATCTATGCCATGGCTGTGCTGCCGTCCCTGCCTGCCATCGCGGCGGATAAGCTGGTCAGCGTGTCGCTGATGAGCGCGGAGGGCGGTACGGTGACATTCTATACCGCCGACGACGGTACCCGCCGCAGCGGCAGCCGGGACGTCACCCAGCAGACGGCGGCTCTGGCGGAGGAGATCGGCGCGCTGACCATCACCTCCTGCGTGGACTATGATCCGGCGGAGGGCGCGGATGCCGTCTGTGGTCTGGATACCCCGGAGGTAACGCTGGCAGTGAACTATCTGGCCGACAACGGCGCGGATCGGGCGCTGACTCTGGCCGTGGGCCTGCCCACCGGCGACGGCGGGCGCTATGTGACCGTCAACGGCGAGACGACCATCTACCGCATGGAGGAATCGTCCCTGGCCCAGATACTGACCTTGGCCGCCGCGGGACTGTAAGCAAAGGAAAGGGAGGCGCGCCATGCGCATACTGATCGTGGAGGACGAAAAACGTCTGGCGGGTACGCTGCAGGATCTGCTGCACCGTCAGGGCTATACCGCGGATGTGTGTTACGACGGTATCTCCGGGCTGGACAATGCCCGCAGCGATATCTATGATCTGCTGGTGCTGGACGCCATGCTGCCCGGCATGGACGGCTTCACCCTGCTGAAGGAGCTGCGCCGGGACGGCAGCCGCCTGCCGGTGCTGATGCTCACCGCCCGCAGCGAACTGACAGACCGTGTCCGCGGACTGGATGCCGGCGCGGACTACTATCTTACCAAACCCTTTGAGCCGGAGGAGCTGCTGGCCTGCATCCGCTCCCTGCTGCGGCGGGGCGGCGAGGATGCGGCCGCTGATCCGGACGTTACAGCTTTCGGCGATTTGACGCTGCACATGGGTACATTTCTGCTGGAGTGCGGGCCGCGCAGCGTGCGTCTCAGCCGCCGGGAATACGACCTCATGGAGCTGCTGATGAAAAACGGCAGCCAGATCGTCTCCAAGGAGCAGCTGATCCTTAAGGTCTGGGGCTACGACTCCGCCGCCGAGGACAACAATGTGGAGGTCTATATCTCCTTCCTGCGGCGCAAGCTGACGCATCTGCAGTCTGCGGTGAAGATCAAGACGCTGCGCATGGTGGGCTACTGTTTGGAGGTGGACGCATGATACGGCATCTGCGCTGGAAAGTGGTGGCCACCAATATGCTGCTGATCTCGCTGGTGCTGCTGGCGGTGTTTGCGGCGGTGTTTTTCATCTCCCGCGGCAATTACCGCAAAAATGTGCAGCAGCAGCTGTACCAGGCGCTGGAACAGGGCGATTACGGCATCAGCCAGCCGGGGGTGGAGAGCATCCCCTGCTTTGTGGCCGAGGTCTACGGCAGCGGCACTGTCCGCGTGGCCGGCAACAGCTACTATGATCTCAGCGACGAGACGCGCATGGCGGAGATCGTCACCGCGGCTCTGTCTCAGAAGGAGGATGCCGGTACACTGGATGATTTCCATCTGCGCTATCTGCGCCAGCGCGGCTATGTCATCACGGCGATCGCTTTCACGGATACTTATCTGGAATATACCACGCTCCATACGCTGCTGACAGCCTGCTCTCTGGTGGGCTGCGGCGCGTTGATAGTGCTGTTCCTGTGCAGCTATCTGCTCTCCGGCGTGGTCACCAAGCCTGTGGGCGCGGCCTGGGCCCAGCAGGAACAGTTCCTGTCCGATGCCAGCCACGAGCTGAAAACACCGCTGACGGTGATCCTCTCCTCGGCGGAGCTGCTGGAGCAGAGCGCTCTGCCGGAGCAGGCGGCCTATGTGGACAATATACAGGCCGAGGGTCGGCGCATGAAGTCGCTGGTGGAGGACATGCTTACCCTGTTCCGCGCTCAGAAAAATGCCGGCGCCCCGCCGGATACGGTCATCGACGCCGCGGAGACGGCGGTGACGGCGGCGCTGCGGTTCGAGCCGGTGGCCTTTGAGGCCGGGCATGTGCTGGAATACGATATCGCCGCTGCGCTGCCGGTGCGGGGCGACGCGGCCAAGCTGGGCCAGGCGCTGGCGGCGCTGCTGGACAATGCCGTCAAATACGCCGCCCCCGGCAGCACTATCCATCTGGATGCGGTGCGGCAGGGAGGCCGCGCCGTGATCGCCGTGTCCAACGACGGCCCGGATATTCCGGCGGATAAGCTGCCCCACCTGTTTGACCGCTTCTACCGTGCGGACGATGCCCGCACGGACGGCGACAGCTTCGGCCTGGGCCTGCCCATCGCCAAAGCCATCGTGGACGCGCACCGCGGCACCATCCGCTGCGAGAGCAGCGGCGGCGTGACAAAATTTATTATCTCCCTGCCCCTGGCGGCGGGAAAACAGGAAAGAGGCGCAGATCATGTTTGATATCATCATTCGGAACGGTACGGTCATCGACGGCACCGGCGCGCCCGGCTATGCGGCGGATGTGGCTGTCGCGGACGGGAAGATCGCCGCCATAGGCGATCTGGTCGCGGCCCGTGCCGCGCAGACCATCGACGCCGCCGGCAAGGTCGTCACCCCCGGCTTCATCGACATCCACCGCCACGCGGACGCGGCGCTGTTCCGCCCCGGCTTCGGCGCGGCGGAGCTCTGCCAGGGCATGACTGCCATCGTCAACGGCAACTGCGGTCTCAGCGCTGCGCCCTTTGGCCCGGCACATGCCGCCGCCATCCGTGACTACCTGCGGCCCATCACCGGTGCGCTGCCGCCGGAGATGGCCACGGCCACCCTGGCGGAGTATTTCGCCTCTCTGCCGGCCATGCCGCTGCATGCGGGCATGCTGGCCGGCGCCGGAGTCCTGCGGGCCGATGCCGCGGGCTATGAGCTGGAGCACATGGAGGAGCAGCACTACCGCGTCCTGCACCGCTCGTTGGAGCGGGCCCTGAGCGACGGCGCTCTGGGCGTGTCCCTGGGCCTGGGCTATGCCCCGGAGTGCTTCTATACCACCGAGGAGCTTATCCGCGCCCTGGCGCCCATCGCCGGGCAGGACGTGCCGGTGACGGTGCACATGCGCCAGGAGGGTGTCGGCGTCTGCGAGTCCATCGAGGAGATGCTTACGGTGGCCCGCGCACTGAAGGTGCCCATGCACATCAGCCATCTGAAAGCTATGGGCAAGGATAACTGGGGCACAAAGATCCCCCGCGCGCTGGAACTGCTGCAGAGCGCGGCGGACGAGGGCCTGGACGTGGGCTGCGACGTGTATCCCTATACCGCCGGCTCCACCCAGCTGATCCATATCCTGCCGCCGGAATTTCTGGAGGGCGGCATGGACGCTGTGGTGCAGCGCCTGGGCGATCCGGCCCAGCGCCGCGAGCTGGCCCGCCGCATCCGTGAGGGCGGCGGTTTTGATAATATCGCCCGGCTGGCCGGCTGGGACGGCATTTTCCTCAGCAGCCTCCACTGCCCGGAGGACGCGCCGTTCCTGGGCAAGAGCATTGCCGAGGTGGCGGAGCTGGAGAGCAAGGATCCGCTGGACAGCTGCTGCGATATTCTGGTGCGTGAGCACGGCCAGGTGACCATGATCGACTTCATGGCCTCCGAGGATGACATTTCCGCCATTCTGCGCAGTCCGCTGTCCTCGCTGATCTCCGACGCCACCTATCCCACGGAGGGCATGCCCCACCCGCGGGTATATGGCAGCTGCACCCGGCTGCTGCAGCACTTTGTCCGTGAAAAGGGTGTGCTGACGCTGGAGCAGGCCGTCCACAAGCTGACCGGGGCCCCGGCCAAGGCGCTGCGGCTCACGGGCAAGGGTGCCCTGGCCGTGGGTGCGGATGCCGACCTGTGCGTGTTCGATCCGGTGGATATCGCCGAGCGCGGCACCTATCAGGAACCCTGCCGGACGGCGCTGGGCATGTACCGTGTGCTGGTGGCAGGACAGACCGCTGTGGCCGATGGCCAGCTGACCGGCGTGCAGGCGGGCCGTGTCATAAAAAAATAAACGGCGCTCTGCCGTTTGAGCAAAAAAGAGTTCCCCATCAGGGCAATGTCATTAAATTAAGAACCAGGCCATTTGGCCTGGTTCTTAATTTGATTTAATATTTTTCTGCGTTTTGTAACTTGTTTTCTGCAATTTTTCTGCATGTTGTCAACATCAATTTAACAAAAAATCTTTAACTTAAAGACATTGCTCATTACTTTTATCCTTGTTTCGCTGCGGACAGGTTGGCGATGAATACGCATACCAGAATGATGACCACACCGGCCATCTGCCACAGGCTGAAGGATTCCTTGAGAAATACCACGCCGGCCAGCACGGAAACCACGGTGGTCACATTGGAAAACAGCGAACTCTCCGACACGGTCAGATGGCTGTTGGCGAAGTTCAGCAGGCCGTAGGCCACGCCGGAGGACAACACGCCCAGATACAGCACGGCCAGCCAGAATTCCCGGCTCTGCGCGGGAACGGTGATCAGTTCGCTGTGCAGTCCGCCGGATTGTATCAGCGCCACGGGAATAAACACCGCCATGCCCACCAGGAACATGACATAGGTCATCTCAAATGGGGTAAACGTCTTGGCGGCGTCGTGGCTGACGCCATAGTATACCGTGTCGCTGAGCATGGTCAGCAGCAGGAACAGGAGCCCCAGCGCCGAGATCATCACCGCGCCGCCCACGGAGATCAGCGCCACGCCGCCCACGGCGCCCAGAGCGCAGAGGATCTGGCGGCGGGTGACTTTTTCGTGGAGCACCAGGACATCCATCAGAATGCAGCACACGGGGACGGCGGCGATAATGGTGCCCGCCACGGCGGAGGAGGTGTACAGGATACCGTAATTTTCAAAAATAAAATAGGCCACCGGCTGCACGATGCCCAGCAGAAGCAGCTTGTATACCGGCTTGCCCCGCAGGGAGAACGCAAACCATTTTTTGCCGCGCAGGCGGCCCGCCAGGGCGTTTGCGGCGATGACCAGCGACATGGCCGCCACGGCCACGGTGAAGCGAAAAGCCAGTAAAATAGCGGGCTGCGCCACCTCAAGCGCCTTTTTGGAGAACATGAAGCTCATGCCGAAAATGACCGCCGAGGCCAGCGCGGCCAGCAGGGAGAGCAGGTGGAGTTTTTTGTCGTTCATGGGTGATACCTCTTTCTGTATGACGGGGGATATGATACCATAGGAGCGGCGAAATGGCAAGAAAAACGCCGCCTGCGGCGGCGTTTTTCTTCGGCGGCACGGGGAAAACGCACCGCCGGATACCAATTTTGAGAGGGGGAGAAAACATACGGGGGGAAGAGAAAAACAACAATGCCTAGTTGAAAACAGCCTTGCACACATGCTTGATGTTCAAGATGGACAAGGGGGTGTCACTTGCTGGCTACCTTGGACACGACACCAACGATCACCAGCAGCACCGCCAGACTGGCCAGTACGAGGTTCAGTACCATGTTCAGCGCCTCCTTTCTGTTGGGTTTCTTAACGTGTCTTTAATGTACCACAGGATGGTTGATTTGTAAAACGCATGATTTTCATCAAGACCATGAAAAAATCTTTGCATAGGAGAGAGGGGTGTGCTATACTGACGGAAAAGAGGAGGTGCGTTCCATGTCCGTGAACAAATATCGCATATTTCTCAAGACGGTGGAGTTGGGCAGCTTTACCGCGGCGGCGCGGGAACTGAACTTTACCCAGTCCGGTATCAGCCACGCCATCGGATCGCTGGAGGAGGAACTGGGCGTGACGCTGCTGGTGCGCAGCCACGGCGGAGTGACACCCACGGCGGACGGGCGGGCGCTGACGCCTTACTTCCAGGAGATGTGCGCCATGGCGCACCGGCTGGAGCAGCACGCCGCCGACCTGCGGGGGATGGACACCGGCCTTGTCCGCGTGGCCACGTTCACCAGCGTGTCGGAAAAGTGGCTGCCCGGCATACTCAAGACTTTCCAGGAGAAATATCCCCGGATCGAGTTTGAGCTGCTGCCCTCCAATTTCAACAACGAGATCTCCGACTGGGTGCTCCACGGCCAGGCGGACTGCGGCTTCATTTCCCTGCCGGCCCCGGCGGAGAAGTATCTGGACTGCTGGCTGCTGCAGCGGGACCAGTGGAAGATCATCATGCCCTGCGACCATCCGCTGGCGGGCCGCCAGCCGTTTCCGCCGGAGGCGCTGGACAAATATCCGCTGATCCTGCTGGACGAGGGAGACGACTACGAGATACAGGCCATATTCGACCACTACGGCGTTCACCCCAACATACAGTACACTGTGCAGCAGGACCAGACCATTCTGGCCATGGTGTCCGGCGGGCTGGGCATCAGCGTCATGGAGGAGCTGATGCTGTACAAGTGTGCCTATCCGCTGGCGGCCAGCACGCTGCCCAAGATCTTTCACCGGGATATCGGTATCTGCGTCAAGGACAAAAACGCCCTGTCACACTCCACGCAGGTGTTCATCGACCATGTGCGCCGGTGGGTGCTGCGGAATTTCCCGGAGGGCTGGAACGATCCCAGGGCGCAGGAGCGCTGAACAAAAAGTGAAACGAAACGCCGCCCTCCGCCGTCAATATAGGCAGAGGACGGCGTTTCGCTGTCCGCCGGAGGACTGAGTCTGTCCCTCCGGAAAGCGAAGCACGCGGGGACTGCCCCGCGCCTGAAAGGAGCGTTTGCATCATGAAAAACATATTTGCATTGCTGCTGGCCCTGGTCATGGCTTTGTCCCTGGCGGCCTGCGGCCAGAAGGAGGACCCCATCGGCGGAGAGACAAAGGACGACCAGACACAGACCGAAGGTCAGCCCATTGATCTCCGTGCGGCCTACGAGGCCGGCATCAAGAAGGTGCAGGACGAGCTGGGCGACAATGCGCCCGTGCTGCTGGAGGAGACGGATAAGGATTACATCAATAATGTGTATCCCGGCATCAACGATGTGGAGCTGAAGCAGTCCGTGTTCTTCCTCTCTCCCACCGGCACCTATTGTGATGTGGTGATGGTCGAGGTCGCCAATGCCTCCGATGTGGACACCGTTAAGCAGATCTTCCAGACCCGTATCGACACCCTGGCGGGCGACACCGAGTATGTCAACGAGGCGGAGCTTTGGAAGAACAACGCGCAGATCTCCGTCAACGGCAACTATGTCGTGCTTGAGGTCATGCCCGATGGCTGCACCGTGCCCGACGAGTTCCTCGCCAAATTCTGATTTTATTTGTAACTGGTATTCCCCCTTTTTGTGTGCTATGATGGTCTGACCGACCGACACAGAAAGGGGGCGTACCCTATGGAGGATTCCCAGATCATAGACGGATTTTTCCGCCGCGACGAGTCCGCTATTACCGCCGCGCAGGAAAAATACGAAAAGCGCTGCCTCGCCGCCGCCCGGCACATCCTGCCGGATGACCGGGACGCGGAGGAGTGCGTCAGCGACGTGTGGCTGCGGCTGTGGAACGCCATCCCGCCGGAGCGGCCCCGCTCACTGGCGGCATATATCACCACCGTCACTCGGCGTGCGGCGCTGGACAGATACGACTACAACCGCGCCGCCCAGCGGCGCAGCGACTTGACCGTAGCGTTCGAGGAGCTGGAGGACTGTCTGTCCGGCGAGGACACCGCCGTCCGCGCCATGGAGCAGGAGGACTTCCGCCGCATGCTCAACGCATTTCTGCGCCGCCTCACGCGGCAGAGCAGGTCATATTTCATCCGCCGTTACTGGTACGGCGAGAGTATACGCGAGATCGCCGAGAGCTGCGGCGACGGAGAGGAAAAGGTCAAATCCTCCCTGTTCCGCACACGGCAGCGTCTGCGTACCGTTTTGGAAAAGGAGGGGATGCTGTGAATGAGGACAGAATAAAGCTTTGGATGGACGCCATTGACGATGAGCTGCTGGAGGAGGCGCAGCGTCCCCTGCACCGCGGCGGCGCGGTGCGCCGCTGGGGCGCACTGGCGGCGTGCTTCTGCGCCGCGGTGCTGGCGCTGGCCCTGTGGCAGCCCTGGAACACCGGGGAGAAGACCGACAGCGGCGGGGCGGACGGCAATTACTCCGCCATGGATAAGCATTTTACCATGGCCGGCGTCCCCGCCTCGGACGCCGAGCCGCTCAGCGCCTCTCTGGCCCTGCCGGAGGGTGCGTCCCTGACCTCGGACTACCAGTGGCGGCAGGACGGCGAGGGCGCCGTCACCGCCGTGTCCTGTACGGTGCTGCTGGACGGCTATGACTACGACTACGGCGCGGTCTATGCCGCCGGGCCCCTGTCCGCCCCGGACGGCACACAGCCCGTCGACACATGGCAGCTCGGCGGCCTGACGCTGCTGCTCTATGACGACGGTGCGGTGAGCTGGTACGATGCCGACAAGGGCATCCAATGGTACTGCGTGGCGGCAGAGGACGGCGAGCCGCTGATGACGGCGTTCGCGCTGATGGACGCGCAGTATTACAGCGTACCCTCCGCGCCGGAGGGAGCGGAGCTGACGGATTACGAGTTGTTTGAGCTGGACGGCATGACCGTCACCGGTGTATCGTTCACGCTGGACAACCGCAGCTGGTGCTACCGTATGGCGAGCACCGCCGATGTGACGGACAACATTCCCGACATTTCGCAGTTTGAGGGCGGCAGCCTGACGGCGGAGGGCATGGTGCGCTGGTGTACCACCGCCCTGCGCTGGGACGAGGGCGGCGCGGGCTGCGTCATTTGGAAGGACATCGTGCCGGGCTTTACCTACAGCCTGACGGTGGACACCGGCGCAGCAGAGACACTGCTGTGCAACACCGCCGCGCTGGTATTCAAGCCCGCCCAGGAGGAGTCGTAAAACAGAGCAAAAAGGAAGCACCCCGTGGGGTGCTTCCTTTTTGCTTAAAATTCCGGTGCGTCCGGTGTCTTATGGTACAGCAGGGGCTTGCCCTCGGCATCCACCAGCAGCGTCAGCCCGCCGGAATTGCCCACGGCGTGATAGAGATACTGCACGCCGGTCTGGGTATCCACCAGCACCTCGCTGCTGCTGAGAAAGCCGCTCTCCTCCATGACCTTGATAAAGCGCTGTTCCTTCTTTGCCATGGTCTTACTCCGCGGCGGGCGCGTCGTTCTCCACCAGCATCTTGGCGCTGGCGGCCAGACCGGCCAGCCCCTGGATTTCGCTGGGGATGATGAGCTTGGTGGCCTTGCCGTCCGCCACCTTCTGCAGGGCCTCCAGCGCCTTCAGCTTGATGACCTGGTCGTTGGGGGCGTTCTCGTTCAGCATGCGCATGGAGTCGGCCATGGCCTGCTGCACCTTGAGGATGGACTGCGCCTCGGCCTCGGCGGCCATGATCTTGGCCTGTTTGGCGGCCTCGGCCCGCAGCAGGGTGGACTGCTTCTCGCCCTCGGCGATCAGCACCTTGCTGGCCTTTTCGCCCTCGGCCTGCAGAATGGACTCGCGGCGTTCACGCTCGGCCTTCATCTGCTTCTCCATGGCGTTCTGGATCTCGCGGGGCGGCAGGATGTTCTTCAGCTCCACGCGGTTGACCTTGATGCCCCAGGG
>CAVGEC010000036.1:0-15926 GCA_963628195.1 Bacteroidaceae bacterium | reverse complement strand
GCCGCCTTTCTCTGTGTCGCTGTTTATCTCTACTATGTCATTAAGCATAGCGCAGGTCTACCCGCAGTTTTTTCAAGCGGCTATGACTGTATGTCGTTCGTTCTACCTGCGCCGAAAAGCAACTGTACAAGGTTAAAATATAGTATAGCACATCTATTGGCAGATTGAAATGTTTAATCCTGTGTTCATGATAATAAATTTCGGTCACTTCCGAGGACTACCGTGCTATGCGGTAGCCCGCTTTCCTTAACAGGTGGAATTTTTCATGTTTTTCAAAAAAGGCACGGGACACTTTTTGCGTAAAAATGACCTAAGCGGAAGCTTAGGTCATTTTTATTACATATTATGGATGTCGTTCAGGAGATCGTCCAGAGACATGGTGCGCACTTCATCCTCGTCGACCTCGGTGGGCTCATCCTTGGCTCCGCGCTCCGGCTGAACTGCGGGCTCATCCTTATACGCAGCCGGTTCCTCCGGTTCCTGTGTGATCTGCTTTACCGGTTCCTCTTCGGGGGTCG
Organism: Bacteroidaceae bacterium; assembly: GCA_963628195.1. Classification (GTDB taxonomy): domain Bacteria; phylum Bacillota; class Clostridia; order Oscillospirales; family Oscillospiraceae; genus Vescimonas. The sequence continues at coordinate 15,408 of CAVGEC010000036.1, read as the reverse complement.
GCTCCTCCTGGCGGGGCACCAGGCGGGGCACACGGGCGGTATGATGCTGCTCCAGAGCGGGCGTATCCTCCGCGGGCGGTCTGGGCGGTTCCGGCTCATCGTCGTAGTCATCCTCTTTGCCCACATGGCCGCGGCCGATGAGGAACCCCAGCAGGAACAGCACAACGATCAGCAGCACCGCCACGGCAATGGCCACATAGGTGGTCCTGACCTCACCCAGAACAGGCAGCGTCAGCGTACCGGGGATCTCCAGCGGAGGCACAGCGGGAATAGTAGCCGGATCAATGACCTCCACAGTGGGGACAATTCCGGTGTACGCGGGCATCCGCAGAACGTGAATGGTGTACTCCTGCTTGGTCTTGCCGTCCTCGGCAGTACCGGTGACCGTGATGACCGTCTCGTTCTCCGCTGCGGACAGCTGCACCGTGCCGACGCCGGTGACGCCCTGGGCCTTCTCATCCTTGGCGGCAGCAGCGATGGTCACCTGCTTGGCCTCGTAAGGCACATAGGCGATATAGTCCGTGACAGCAGGCGTAAATGTCGGAGACAGCGTCGCCCCCTCCAGCGTCAGCGTGGAGAGCGCCGCATCGGTAGACGGCTTGTAGTTGGGATCCTGCTGGCGGGTAACGTCGATCACATAGCTCTTAGTGGCTCCGTTGGCCGCCGTGACCTTGATGGTAACGGTATTGCTGCCCACAGCCAGGTCGTTGCCGCTGACAGAAACGGTGGCGCCGTTGTCCGCTTTCTTGTAGTTCAGATCCAGCTTACTGACGGCAAACGGCACCGTGCAGGTATAGTACGTCGTGCTGCTGGAAAAGGACGGGCTCAGCGTGGCGTTGGAGCAGCTCAGGGAACTGAGGTTGCAGTTGCTGCTGGGAGCCGCGCCCACCTTTCCGGACCAGCTGGCGCTGCCCAGATCGGTATCGCTGTTGCCGTCGGACACCACGATATTGGAGAATGTGGCGGTCAGCGCATCGCCCTCTTTGGCGCTGCCGGACACCTTTACTTTGATGGTGACCACGCCGCCGCTGGAGCTGGACGTGCCGTACACGCTGAACTTGTTGTTGTTGACCACGATGCTCCATCCGCTGACGGAGCAGTTATAGTTGGTAAAGGACAGATTGCTGCTGTAGCTGAGATCGGCGGTAAGGCCGGAGACCTTGTTGGGCACGGACAGCGTCAGCGTAACGGTGTCGCCGGCCTGCAGCGTAGAGGTACCGGTGAGCGTGGCGCCGTCAGCATGGACCGTGGCAGGCAGCAGCGTGACCACCAGGAGCAGCGTCAGCAACGCGGAGGCCGCGGCACGGAACAGTTTGTTTTTCATAGGGTGTTTCCTCCTCAGCCGATGGTGCGCTGGCCCACAGTGACCTGCGCAGCCTGCACCACGTCGGTGATGGTGATCTTGCCGTCGCCGTTAATGTCGGCAGCCTTGGCATAAGCGCCGGTCAGACTGGCGGAGCCCACCACAGAGCGCTGCAGCTTGACCACGTCGGTGATGGTGATCTTGCCGTCGCCGCTGACATCGCCGGTGACCACGATGGTCACAGTGGTGGAACCGCTGACAGCCGTCATGCCGGTGCCCACAATGCCGGAGGTCACCTTAGTGCTGCCATTATAGATGGTATAGCCCGCATTGTTCAGCACAGAAACGGACGTGCTGGGAGATACACCGGTCAGGTAGTTTCCGGAGGGCGTGGGCGTCTCGCTGCCGCCGGTGTTGCCGCCCGTGTTACCACCCGTATTCCCGCCGGTATTCCCGCCGGAGTTGGCGGTCTTGTTAAACACGGCGATATAGGTGATATTTGCGGCGGGCATATAGGTGCTGCCGGGAGCGAACACCTCCTTGGTGTTTGCTTCGTTTACCCAATGCACAAAACTGTAAGTATAGCTGCTGTCCGGCTTCTTGATGGGATTCCCCGGCGCGGTAATAAGGCGTCCCTCGGCCAACTGCTGTGTGCTCACTGCCGTGCCATCCACCTTAAAGGTCGCGGTATACAGCTGGCCATACTGTGCGACAACAGTGTGATCCTCTGCGGCCACCGGAGAGTTGGGCGTGATCTGAACTCCGTTCACAAACCACCCGTTAAACCCTTCTTTGTCGATCACCGGCAATTCACCATAGACATCACCCAGTTTATATGTGCTGCGTGTCGCCACAATCGTACCGTCACTGTCCTTAAATGTAACGGTATATGTACCGCTGGGATTGCTGCTGCTGGGTGCGCCAACTTCATAAGTGACTTTTGCCGCTTCAAAAGTCTGGCCCAGCACATTGGTGGCCGTGATCGTCAATGTATGACTGCCCTTCTTCAGCTGGCTGAACTTGGCCAGATCATCCAATTCATCCAAATCGTACCAGTATGTATTGCAATTTGTATCTGTAACGATAAATCCGCCGGGACCACTGTCCTGCACTTTCACCGACACGATGGCAGAGGTGCTGGTGATCACGCCCCGCAGTGGGAAGGAGGAGTTGTTTTCAGTCAGACTGTGGGTAATGCGGTTGCCCTGTCCGTCGTAATCCTCGCAGCCGGGATAGAACAGGCCGACCACATTAAAATTGCTATTATTTACCGCCTTCAGGTCCCACTTAATAAGTACCTTTTCTTTGGCATCATCGGCAGTAACCGCTTCCTTCGCAGTGCCGACAGTATAGGTAGTCTTTTCTACCGTCACGGTCTTGGGTTCAGTGGTGGTATCGCTCCCTTCCGTTGTCTGCACCTGCACTTCATTACCGGCTTCGCCTTCCTGCACAATCGCGGCGTCGCCATTTTCCGCTGCCTGCGCCGCCTCCTCGGAGGTCTCCGGCTTGGCTGCTTCCTCAACCTTCTCGGTCTTGATCGTCACAGACAGATAAGTCCCGGCAGCACAGTTTTTTAGCGTTCCGTCGGCTACATACCAGAACTGATTATAGCTGGCGGCAGGATCCGCCAATACAACGCCGTTGTCAGAAGCGGTCAACCGCTTGTTGTTGGCATCGGTCAATGTATAGATGCCGTTATTGTAGTAGGTCAGAGTAAAGGCAGTGGCATCGGCTGCAGGGGCCAGCTGCACTCCTTCTGCCGTAAACAGCAGGCCCTGCGTCTGATCACTGCCGTTTTTGAACACTACCGTATACTTACCCTCCGGTGTAGAGGGGGAAGTGTTCATATAGCGCATGACCAGCGCGTCAGAGGGCTCCTTTACATGCAGGCGGCCATACACACCGGTCTGGACGCCGCTGGAGCTGCCGTAATAATACGCCATGGTACGGCCATTGATGCCGTACACCTTGGAGGTATCCGTCGTCATTTTTTCATGATCCGCGACGGCAGGCGATTCCAGCTTGCTGCACTCCGCATAGATAGCAGAGATGATCTCTGTCTCGGACTGCATACGGAAGCCGCCGGAAAGGCGATTGCTGAGCGCATTGGAAATAACATTATATGCGCCGCCCACGCCATGCTGAACGCTGCGGCTCCACAAAACATTCTGCAGGGCGATGGAGTAGTAACCATCGTTAATAGCCTTGACAAAAGAGGGGTAGTTCGTGTTCAGCTTGTCCAGCAGGGACGCATAGCTGGTAACACGCCAATAGTCCTTCTGAGCCTGCAGGAACACATCACGGTAAGACAGCGCCATCTGTTCCCATTTGGCGTCAAAGTTGGGGCCATAGCCCACGGCACTGCTGCCGCTGGTGCTCTTTCCGTAGGCATCCAGCAGCGTATCGCCGATCTTATATGCGATAGAGTCCGTTGTATTATTCTTTACCAGCCACTCCGCAAATGCCGCCGGCGTACCGGCCTTGCTGGCGAACATATAGATGCCGTAGGACTTGCCGCCGGGATCGCCGGGTGTCTCGGCAATGATACCGGGATTGGCCGCATTGCCCGTCTCGTAGTACTGGCTCAGCGCTCCCAGATCGGTCGTGCGCCAGTCCTTGCTGGCCGCCAGCAGGATCGTGGTCACACAGCTGGCCACCATCACCGCCGCCAGGATCAATGCCATCCCCCGTTTTGTCCTCTTCATGTCGCTACACCCTGCCTTATCTCTAAGTTGTATGGGAAGTCCGGCGGCAGCGAAATGCCTCTCCGCCGATTTACATAACAATACTCGTGGATAGTATACCATCGGTATGCCCCGTTGTCTACCAAAAAAACGGGAAAAACACAAAAAATATGAAAATTTTGTCGGCAACACCACAATATTTGGGTGGATTTACGCGGCTGAATGTCGTATAATGGCCGCAGGCTGACTAAAACACGCAAGGAGAAATCAATTTATGTCAATGAACACAAAAAAGAAACGCGGCACCGGCGCGGCGGCGGTCATCATTGTGATCTGCCTCGCCGCCCTCGGTGTGCTGGGATATGTGATCTGGCGGCAGTTCCATCCTGTGGTGCCGGAGACGGCGGCGGGCTATGCGGCCTCTGCGGAGAGCACCGCCCCTGTATATGACGAAAGCGGCGCCCAGTTAGGTTCCCTGGTGCGGGGCTCGGCGGTGCAGTACGTCGTCGAGGATGCGGAAAGCGGCGCAGAGCTCGTGCGGGTGGTCAACGGAGAGGGCTACGCCTATATGGATCCGGCCAACATCGCCGCCGACTACAGCGGCGCCGTATTGACGGAAACGGTATACGCCCTGCGGGGCATGAGCCTGACAGATGAGACCGGCGCCGTCCCCGGCTGCGCGGTGGAAAAGGGCATGGCGCTGACCGTCACCGGCTTTGACGGGCTGGACGAGAACGGCGAGGTCCTGCGCTGGGCCGTCAGCTGTGACCGGGGCGAGGGCTATATTGACGCCGCCAACGTCCGCATGACGGAAGATGAGGCTCTGGCCCAATATAATGATGCCCTGTACCAGCTGCACGCCTCCCGTGGCGACAGCTGGGGCGGCGGCGACGCAGCCGGGCTGGACTACTTCCCCACGGAAAAGCCGGTTTTCTCCGACAACACCATGCCGGATGAGGTCCGCGCCCTGTATCTGAACGGCAGCGCTGTTCAGTATGCCGACAGCTACATCCGTCTGGCAGCGGGCACCGGCATCAACGCCTTTGTAGTGGACATCGTGGACGGCACGGCGGTATCCTATGCCTCTCCTGTCATGCAGCAGTACAGTCCGTCCGCCTATGCGGCGGCGCAGGACACCATGGAGAGCTTCAAGGCCAACGTGCAGAAGCTGCGGGACGCGGGATATTACGTCATTGGGCGCATCACGGTATTCAACGACGCCCACCTGGCCGCCGACCACCCGGAGTACGTCATCTCCGACTTGAGCGGCACGCCGCTCAAGATCAGTTCTATGTACTGGCCCAGCGCCTATAACCGCACTGTGTGGCAGTACAAGGTAGATCTGGCGCTGGAGGCCGCCGCCCTGGGCTTCAACGAGATCCAGTTCGACTACATCCGCTTCCCCGACGGCGCGTATAAATACGAACAGGCGGGCACCATTGATTACAAGAACACCTACGGCGAGAGCAAGGCGCAGGCCGTCCAGCGCTTCCTGATCTATGCCGCCGAGCGGCTCCACGATGCCGGATACTATGTCTCCGGCGACGTATTCGGCGAATGCGCCAACGCCTACGTTACCGCCTGCGGCCAGTACTGGCCGGCCATCAGCTCCGTGGTGGACGCCATCTCCGGCATGCCCTACCCCGACCACTACAGCGCACAGGGAGAGTATAAGCCCTGGGAGCACCCCTACACTACCGTGCATAACTTCGGCGAAAGCGCCATGGCCCGGCAGAGCGAGACGGCCTCTCCCGGCGCGGTACGGACCTGGATCCAGTGCTACAACGCCATACGCGAACCGTATAACCACTACGGCGCCTCCGAACTGGCCGATGAGGTGCGGGCCCTGCGGGACGCCGGGTGCACCGGCGGCTTCATGACCTGGAACGGCGCATCGGACATCGACAAATACGCTGAGGTCATCTCCGCCCTCAGCTGAAAACCGCGCAAAAAAGAACCTCCAAAGGAGGTTCTTTTTTTGTGTCCCGGCATCCGCCGCTCCCTGCGATAACGGAAGTGCCGGAGCAGCAATTTGTCTATTGTCCCGTTCTCTTTACCACACTTCGATCGTCGCTTCACTGTCACCGCGCTCGGCAATGGCATATTCAAGCATTGCTTCGCTGGAATCGAAAGTCATATGCCCATCATCTGTACCATGAATTGCACGAAGGACATCGTAGATAGAATACACGTCGTTCTGCTTAACATACAGGAAACAGTAAGATGTTGGCGTTGTGGTGATCATACCAACATCTTCATAGTCTCCTTCTAAGATGCGGCATGCCAGTTCAACGATTTTGTCGGGCCAAAGAATCTTCTCCGTAAAAGCAGACTCAATGGAACCATTGTCACCTTCTTTAATACCTGCAGCGACAATAAACCGCACGCAATCCTCCGCTGTGGTGATCGTACTGCTAATTTCGTTCAAATCACCAGTTTCGGCAAGGGCTCCCAGCTCTGTATTGGTAATCGCAATCGCGCCAATCTCTTTCAAGTATTCCGCGACCGCGGCATTTTCCGAAGATGTAAATGCAGGAACATCTTCAGGGGTGTTCGCAGGTCCTACCTTGTTGTCCTTCTCATGGCTTCCAGAAAACGTAAAATAAGGCGGCTCCTCAGGCGCATACATGACAATACACACATCATCGACTACATTCTCTTGGGATACCCAGTCGTATTCAGTAAACAAACAGTAGTTAACAGGGGAACCGTACCAACACACCGCAGTTGTTCCTAACGGAAACGTTTCGACAGGGCCTGGATCTACAACATCACCAGGGCTTACACACGTATAAACATAAGTAATGCGTTCTCCGATTTCTTTTCCATATATACTGTCAGCAATGTCTTGAAAATCTGACGAGCAATATATCACCTCGGTATCGGGAAGATATTCAAGCCAACGGTTCGGCCATCTGCCGTTGGTATAGACATATTCCACAGGGTTAATCAAATAATAGAGGCCATCGCAAAAAATGTATGCCATTATATGTCCGTTAATGTAAACATACCCTACCTCCTCATAGTCATCTGCAAGAACATAATGGAGGCAGGAGGACATCGAAGCACACTGCCCTATACGCCGATCCAATGTTTGATATCCACTGCTCGTAGTAAGAATAAGATTGTAATCGGTAGAAATAAAGATCAGGCCATCGCCAAAGACAAACTTGCCGCGATAACAGTAGTTGATAAAATCAGCAAGCGTAGAGATACTTTCTTTTACTTTGCGCGGATCGTTTTCCGCCAACAAGGCATCGATTTCTTCATCGGTGAGCTCCGGCAGGCCAAGGCCTTTCGGGACTGTTGTCCCCGCATATTGGACAGCAGGAACACCAAAGGCTTCCGTTTCTTCCAAAAGCGCGCCATTAGGTGCCTCAATTCCAGCCGTACCGCCACACCCCACAAGCGGCAACAGCATCAAAGCCGTCAGGAACATAGAAATCGATCGTTTCCGCATAGTAGTCTCTCCCATTTATAAACTATGTCGGCACCATTCTACTCCCTGATTCACAGCAAATCAACAAGGCCGCCGCCAGTTGAGCGGAAATCATAAAAAACGATACTGCATTCCGTGCAACTTGCCAGGAAGCACGAAAAGAGGGGCTATCGTTTGATAGCCCCTCTTTCCTTTTTGAATACGGAAACCACAGGTTTTGATTTGCCTCTTACCGGTTCTCCATGGCCTTCTGGGCAAAGCTGTTGTCCACCAATTTGTCAAAGTCCACCCACTGGGACTTTTCCAGCTCGCCGGCCTCAGTCATCACTGTCTCCAGCCGTTCCAGAGCCGAGCGCGCCATCATGGGCCCGGCGTTCCATGCGTCGATCTGCCGGTGGCGTGCCGTAACGGCCTCCAGTGTCTCCAGATCCGTATCCGGGAACTGATCGATGATGGCCTGGGCTACCTCCCGATCCGTATGATCCACGATCCACTGCTGGGCGCGGGCAATGGCGTTGGTGAATCCCTGGATGACCTCCGGATGCGCTGCCATATAGCTCTGACTGGCGAAATAGGCGGTATAGGGGATCTCGCCGGATTCCTCACCGATGGAGCAGAGGATATAGCCGTGTCCGGCGCGCTCCACCTCGGTGGCTGTGGGCTCAAACAGTGTCACATAGTCCCCCTGGCCGCCGGTGAAAGCGCCGGCCATCATATTGAACTGCACCGAGGTGTCCACCACCGCGTCCTCCTGGGGGACAATGCCGTGCTGCTTGAGCACATACTCCAGCGTCATCTCCGGCACGCCGCCCTTGCGTCCGCCGATGATGGTCTTGCCCTTCAGGTCGTTCCAGTCGAAGGCGCCCTCCGTGCGGCCCACCAGGAACGAACCGTCGCGCTTGGTCAGCTGGGCGAAGATCACCGGCAGATCATCCTTACCCTGGGCGTGGATATAGATGCAGCTCTCCGGCCCGGCCAGGCCGATATCCGCGCCGCCGGAGACAACGGCGGTCATAACTTTATCCGCGCCGCCGCCGTTGCTGAGTTCAATGCTCAGCCCCTCATCGGCAAAGAACCCCTGACTCATGGCCACATACTGCGGCGCATAGAACACCGAGTGGGTGACCTCGCTGAGCCGAACGGTGACCGGTGTGCTCCCCGGCTCACCGGTACTGTCTGTACTCTCTCCCGCGCCGCAGCCTGTCAGCAGCGGCAGAGCCAGCAGCGCGGCCATACAAATGCAGATGATGTTCCTTTTCATGTGCGTACCCCCCATAGATGATTCAAAAATGTTTCTGCCCGCAGCACCAGCAGATACATACCCACCGCCGCCAGCCCCAGCACCAGGACACTGGCCATGACCAGATCCATGTTGAACACCTGGGAGCCGTAGACGATGAGGTATCCCAGCCCGGCGCGGGATACCAGGAATTCGCCCATGATGACGCCCACCCAGCTCAGTCCCACATTCACCTTCAGCGTGGAGAACAGCGTGGGACAGTTGGCGGGAAACACCAGGAGCCACAGTATCTGACGCTTGGCAGCACCCAGCGTCCGCATCAGCCGTATCTTCTCCGGATCCGTGGTGCGAAAACCCGCGTACATGCTGAGAATGGTGACGATCAGCGAAATGGCAAGCGTCATGGTGACGATGGCCCCCATGCCCGCCCCCATCCACACAATGAATATGGGGCCCAGGGCCGTTTTCGGCAGGGCGTTCAGCACCACCAGATAGGGATCCAGGATGCGGGCCGCGGTGTCCGACCACCACATGGCCACGGCGATCATTGTTCCCAACGCCGTACCGGCGGTAAAGCCCAGCACCGTCTCCCCGATGGACACCGCCGCATGGCGCCACAGTTCGCCGGAACGGCACAGCGTCCACAGCGTCTGCACCATGCGGCTGGGGCTGCTGACCAGGAACCCGTCGGAAAACCCGAAACGGCAGCTGAATTCCCAAAGGGCAAACAGTCCTGTCACCAGGGCGATCTGCCATATGCGTACCCGGCGTCTCTCCCGCCGCAGCGCGGTGAGATACGCCTCTCTGCGGGAGGAAGGAGCCGTTTTGTCAGGCATGGACGTCCAACTCCTTCCATATAGCATTGAAATACCGGTGGAATTCCGGTGTATCGCGGCGCTCCATGGGCGGCAGCGCCCGCAGCACGCCCATGTCCAGCTCTGCCTTTACCACTGCCGGACGGCGGGACAGCACCACCACCCGGTCAGACATGCTGACGGCCTCGGCGATGTCGTGGGTGACCAGCAAGGCGGTTTTGCCCTCCTGCCGCAGGATGCGCCAGATATCCGCCGACACTGCCAGCCGTGTCTGGTAATCCAGCGCGGAGAACGGCTCATCCAGCAGCAATATCTCCGGCTGTGTCGCCAGAGTGCGGATCAGCGCACAGCGCTGACGCATACCGCCGGACAGCTGTCCGGGCTTCTTTTTGGCAAAGGCCGCCAACCCGTAGCGCTCCAGCAGATCGGACACATGGCGATAGGCCGCCGGATCCTTCTCTCCACGGACCGTCAGTCCCAGCGTCACATTGTCCCAGATGCTGCGCCATTCAAAAAGCTGATCTCTCTGGGGCATGAACCCCACCAGGGGCGATGTTCCCCGCACCGGCCGCCCATCCAACTCGATAACGCCGCCGCTGAGGGGCTCCAGCCCTGCGATGGCGCTGAGCAGTGTGGACTTGCCGCAGCCGGAGGGTCCCACCAAACTGACAAACGCGCCCTCCTCCACCGCAAAGGACACGTCCCGCACCGCCTCTACCTCGCCGTCGGCGGACTGGTAGCAGGCGGCGGCATGACGGAGCTGTATGCTCATATCCTATGTGACCTCCTGTCGGGAATGATGGGAGACTTCTCTCCGTGGTCATTCTACGCAGGAAGGCTCCCGCTGGTTCCTCACAGAGCCGCCGGAGCCACCAAAGCCGCTATTCCCGCCGACAGCAGCGCCTGCAGCGCCTTGGCCGGCAGATACCGCCGCAGAGATATCCCGCTGCCCGCCGTCACCGCCGCGGTCTGGCAGTGAACGCTGAGGCCGCCCCAGCCCAGCAGGGCCGCCGCAATGATAAATCCACGGCGGTCCGGCGTCAGCCGCATGATCCCGTTGGTCAGTTCCAAGAATCCCGCCGCTGCGGGCGGCAGCGGCCCGGTGAAGCCCTCCCCCAGCCGCAGCACTACCAGAAAGAACACCACAAAACCGCACACCCGGCCCATGGCGGATACGGCGCTTTCCACCGCCCGCAGAAATTTCCCCGCCAAGCCCTCCGGTGCTGCCGCAGTCCGGAGGGGCGCGGGCGCTGCCGGCAGCGCCCGGCGGCACAGCAGCAGGCCGGTTAGCAGGGCGGCGCCCACATGGATAAGATACAGATACATCCCTATTCTCGCACTGCCGAACACCGCCAGTCCCGCAACGCCCACAGCGAATGCCGGTCCCGCATTGTTGCAGAATGTCAACAGCCGGCCCCCCTCAGCGGGCGATATATCCCCCTGCCGCACCAGCGAGGCCGCGGCACGGGCCCCCACCGGGTATCCTCCCACCAGGCCCAGCAGCAGCGCGGCGCAGCCTGCGCCGCCGCAGTGAAACAGCCTTTCAAACGGGCGTCCGAGCGCCCGGCCCGGCATCTCTGCCGCGCCGAGTGACAGCAGCAGTGACGAAGCGGCAAAAAACGGGAACAGCGCCGGTATCACAGCCGTCAGGCATAAATTGATGCCGTCCCGCACCGCCTGTGCAGCCGTGTCCGCCTCCCACAGAAGCAGTACGGCCAACACCGCGGCGCACAGCGCCGGAGCAAGTCGCTTTGTCATCACCATCACCGCTCCCCATCCTATGCACCTTGTCGGTGAGAAATGCCGGCGGGGCGGACAGGCAAGTTTTGCCTGGCATGCGCATAGCGTTCTGTATCGCCGGGAAAGCGCGGGCGGCAGCCCGTCCGCATTCCCCTAAGGAGGGGGTAACAGTTTGGCGGGGCTGAAAAAGAAGCTGTCCCAGGTGGGGCAGGACGCACTGGAACGGCTGGAACTGCCGGTAAATATTGCCGCCGGTGTGGCGCGGATCGAGCTGCTGGGCAACCGTGAACTGTACATGGACCGGCATCGGGGCGTGCTTGCCTACACCACCGAGGAGGTGGATGTCAACGGCGGCAGCGTGGTGGTGCGCGTGCGCGGCCAGCAGCTGCAGCTATTAGTGATGACGGAGCAGGAACTGCGCATCACCGGGAAAATAAACGGGATAGAACTGGTGGAGTGAGGTGAAAACATGTACCGCAAAGCGCTTAACTATCTTCGGGGGCAGGCGGTAGCAGAGGTCGTTTGCTCCGCTCCGGAACGGGTGATGAACCTGTGCGCCGCACACGGAATAGCCTTCTGGGATGTGACATGGCTGGCAGAGGACACCTTTCGCGTGACCACCACGCCGGCGGACGCGGTACGGCTTCAAGACGCAGCGGCGGACATTGGCGCACAGGCAACGGTGGTGCACCGATCCGGCGCGCCGGAACTGTGGCGGCGCTGCAAAAAGCGGTACGTCCTGCTGATCGCCGCGGCAGCACTGCCTCTGCTTTTGGCGGCAGGCAGCATGTTTATATGGGATTTTGAGGTGACCGGCAACGACACCGTGCCCACCGAAAAAGTGCTGCAAACCCTGGAACGGTGCGGGGTGCGGGTGGGCAGCCGGGGCATAGGGCTGGACCAGGATGAGCTGCGGAACAAGGCACTGCCGCTGCTGCCGGATGTGGTGTATATGACCGTGAACGTGAAAGGCTGCACCGCCCATGTGCAGGTGGTGGAGCGCACACGTCCGCCGCACATGTACAAAGACAGCGATGTGCAGAATATCATAGCCGAAAAAGATGGCCTTATCACAAGGATAGAGGCTTTGGACGGAACAACGTGTGTTTCAGTGGGAGACACCGTGCAGACCGGGCAGGTGCTGCTGGGCGGCGTGGCGGACTCGCCCAGGGGGTACCGTTATATGCGCGCCACAGGCCGGATATGGGCCAGAACGTGGTACGAATGGACAACATACATACCGTTGAACTCACTTGAAAACGATACTGTACAAGGGGTTGATGTTCAAGTTGTACTTGACGTGGGACGGCAGCGGATAAAATTATACGGAGGGGGTAGCGTACTGGAGGGGAATTGTGATAAAATAATAAATTATCATGATCTGTGTCTGCCCTTCGGGCTGCGGCTGCCGGTGACGCTGGCGGTGGAAAAGACCGCGCCGCGTGCCGCGCACGGAAGCGGGTATCCGAAGAACGAGGCCCGCGCCGAAGGACAGCGGCAATTGAAGGCCCAGCTGACGCAAGCGATCGGCGATGACGGCACCATCCTGCGCACGGAATTTTCGGAACGGGAACAGGACGGGTGGCTGCTGGTAACGCTGCGGGCCGAGTGTGAGGAGCAGATCGGCGCGGAGGCACCGCTGGCCGCGGACACGCCGTAGGGCATCACGCAAACATTGAAAAACATTTGCTTCTGCCGCAGAGGCAGCCGGCAGGGGCAGGCGCGCACACGCAAAAGCAAATTTCAGCGATACAGGGAGGTAAATACCCAACATGGAGCAACGTATCGGCATTGAACGCATGGAGGAGGCCGTAAACCTGTTCGGCTCCTTTGACGAGAACATCCGCCTGCTGGAGGCGGAATTTCAGGTGCAGGCGGTGAACCGGGGCGGCGAGATCGTGGTATCCGGCGAACCGGAGAACGTGATGCTGGCCGTAAAGGCGGTGCAGGCCCTGCTGACGCTCTCCAACAAAGGGGAGACCATCACCGACCAGCACGTCCGCTACGTCATCGGACTGGTACGCTCCGGTCAGGCCGAACGCATCAGTGAGCTTACCCAGGACGTGATATGCATCACCAGCAAGGGCCGGCCCGTAAAGCCCAAGACCATCGGCCAGAAGGAGTATGTCAACGCCATACTGAAGCAGACCGTCACCATCGGTGTGGGACCCGCGGGCACCGGCAAGACGTATCTGGCGGTGGCGGCGGCGGTGGCCGCCTTCCGGGACAAGCAGGTGAACCGCATCATCCTCACCCGCCCGGCGGTGGAGGCCGGAGAGCGGCTGGGCTTTCTGCCCGGCGACCTGCAGAGCAAGGTGGATCCCTATCTGCGGCCCCTGTACGACGCCCTGTTCGACATGCTGGGGGCGGAGACGTACCAGAAATATCTGGAGCGAGGCAACATCGAGGTGGCGCCGCTGGCCTACATGCGCGGACGGACACTGGACGACAGCTTTATTATCCTGGATGAGGCACAGAACACCAGCCGCGAGCAGATGAAAATGTTCCTGACACGCATGGGCTTCGGCTCCAAGGTGGTCATCACCGGCGACGTGACGCAGATCGATCTGCCCGCCGACAAGGCCAGCGGGCTGAAGGAGGCCATGAAGGTCCTGCGGGACGTGGAGGGCGTGTCCATCTGCCGGCTGACCAAGGAGGACGTGGTGCGCCACGTCATGGTACAGCGGATCATCGAGGCCTACGCCAAATTTGAGGAGAAAAAGAAATGAAGCGACACTATATCCCCGTGACTGCCGACGTGCCCGGCGTCAGCGAGGGCACCCGCAGCTTTATCCGCAAGGTCATCCGCACGGCACTGACCGGGCAGGGCGTGGACTTCCCCTGTGAGGTGGACGTGCTGGTAACCGGCGACGCGGGCATACACGCTATCAATCTGGACATGCGGGGAGTGGACAGGCCCACCGACGTACTGAGCTTTCCGGAGTTTGAATTGACTCCCGGCGAACTGCCCGGCGCGGAGGACGCCGATCCCGGCACGGGCTATGTGCCCCTGGGGGATATGGTCATCTCCATGGAGCGGGTAAAGGCGCAGGCGAGGGAATACGGGCACTCCAACCGCCGGGAGCTGGCATATCTGGCGGTGCACTCCGTGCTGCACCTGCTGGGCTACGACCACCTGGACGAAGGGCCCATGAAGGCGCAGATGCGCGAACGCGAGGAGGCCATCATGGCCGAACTGGGGCTGGAGAGATAACAAATTGCTCAAATGAAAGAAAGTTGAGGATCACCTATGAACATCACAAAAACCGCTATGATCACCGTGTGCGGACGGCCCAATGTGGGCAAATCCAGCCTGACCAACGCGCTGGTGGGCGAAAAGATCGCCATCGTTTCGGACAAACCGCAGACTACGCGCAACCGCATTTACGGCGTGGTGAACCGGGGCGACACCCAGTATGTGCTGCTGGACACGCCGGGACTGCACAAGCCCCGCTCCCGGCTGGGCGACTATATGGTAAAGGTGGTGCGGGAGAGCCTCAGCGACGTGGAGTGCGCGGTGCTGCTGGTGGAGCCCATCCCCCATGTGGGTGAACCGGAGAAGGTGCTTCTGCAGCGCATCCGGGAGGAACAGCTGCCCTGCGTGCTGTGCGTCAACAAGATCGACACGGTGGAGAAAAAGGAGTCTTTGCTGGAGGTCATCGCGGCCTACAACGAGGCATACGACGGCTTTGACGCCATTATCCCCATCTCCGCCCGGACAGGCGACGGACTGGACGATCTGATGCGGCAGCTGGCCAGGTACGCCCAGGAGGGGCCGCAGCTGTTCCCTGACGGCATGACCACCGATCAAGCGGACAGCCAGGTCTGCGCCGAGATCGTGCGGGAAAAGATGCTGCGGTGCCTGGACAAGGAGATCCCCCACGGGACGGCGGTGGAGGTGACGAAGTTCTCCGAGCGGGAGGACACGGGCATCATCGATCTGGACGTGACCATCTACTGCGAGAAGGCCAGCCACAAGGGCATCATCATCGGCAAGGGCGGCGAAATGCTCAAGCGCATCAGCTCCGCAGCCCGCCGGGACATTGAGAAATTTATGGGCACAAAGGTCTTTTTGCAGACCTGGGTGAAGGTCAAGGAAAACTGGCGGGACAATCCCAATTTTATTCGAAGCCAGGGCTGCAACGAGGAGTAAAAGCAACAAATTTCCAGCCATAAAAGCCGCAAAA
>CAVGEC010000035.1:0-16116 GCA_963628195.1 Bacteroidaceae bacterium | reverse complement strand
TGCCCAGGGGGATACCGGCGTCAGCCAGCATAGCGCAGGCCTTGGCGGCTTCGGGGGTGAACTCCTTGGGGGTGTTGAAGTGGGTATTCAGCCACACGGGATGATACTTCTTCAGCATGGCGCACAGTTCGGGGGTGATACGCTGCGGACACACAACGGGGGTACGGGAGCCCAGACGCACGATCTCCACATGGGGGATGGCACGCACGCGCTTGATGATGTACTCCAGAGTGTCATCCTCGACCATCAGGGAGTCACCGCCGGACAGCAGGACATCGCGGACTTCGGGATGGGCAGCGACATAGTCGATGCACTTGTCGATCTGCTGCATAGGCACTTCGCAGTCGTTCTGGCCGGCAAAACGGCGGCGGGTGCAATGACGGCAGTACATGGAGCACTGGTCAGTGATCAGCAGCAGCACGCGATCGGGATAACGGTGAGTCAGACCGGGGGTGGGAGAATCGGTGTCCTCGTGCAGCGGATCGGCATCCTCATAGTCGGCATACTCCAGCTCCTCGGCGCGGGGAATGGCCATCTTGCGGATGGGATCAAACGGATCGTTCAGATCGATCAGGGACAGATAGTAGGGAGTGACAGCCATGCGCAGCTTGCCCAGTGTCTTGGCAACGCCGGCTTCCTCATCGGGTGTCAGAGTCATGTACTTCTTCAGATCCTCAACCGTCTCAGCGCGGTTCTGGACCTGCCAATGCCAGTCGTTCCACAGATTTTCGGGAACGTCAGCGAACAAACCGTTACGAGTCTTCATGTGCTTTTCTCCTTCACAAAATCAAATATAATGTAGGCCAAAGGCTGGGAGTCCCCCGAAGGGGACGCCCAGCTTCGGTGAAAGTCGTTTAGCAGTACTTCTCGTCGAACAGCTTGCGCAGCTTGGGATTCTCGCGCAGCACGTCCAGGGTGATCTGAGCGTGGTTCTTGGTATAGCCGTTACCAACGATCATGGTGACGTCCTTGCCGATACCTTCGGCGCCCAGGGCAGCCTTGGTAAAGGAGGTAGCCATGGAGAAGAAGTACACCACGCCGTCATCGCGGACGGGCAGGATGGCGGACATCTCGCAGGACTCAATGTTCACGCAGCAGATGGACAGGTCGTACTCCTTGCCGCCGGTGACGGCCAGAGCAGCCTCCATGACTTCAACGGGCTTGGTGCAGTCGGCGACGATAACGTCGGTGTACACGCCCAGCTCCAGCAGACCGGGGACCTGCTTGGGGTTGCGGACAACGCCCACGACCTTGCCGTTGGGGCCGACCTTCTTCATAGCTTCCCAACCGCACAGAACGCCGGACTTGCCGTTGGCGCCCAGGATCAGGACGTTGTCACCCTCGTGGGGCAGCTTGCGGGCCTGCGCGGGAGCGCCGGCCACGTCCAGAGCGGCCAGGGCCAGAGGCTCGGACATATCATCGGGCATCTTGCAGTACAGAGCGGACTCGAACAGGATGGCCTTGCCGACGATGTCAACGCGGTCGATATCCTTGTGGATGGCCAGGATCTTGTCGATCTTCAGCGGAGTCATGGACAGGGAGACCAGAGAGACGATCTTGTCGCCTTCCTTCAGATCGAAGCCGGGCTTCTTCTTCAGATCCTCGCCGATGTGAGCAACGACGCCCTTGAACATGCCGCCGGAACCGGTGACGGGATTCTGCTGCTTGCCGCGCTCAGCGACGATGCCCAGGATCATTTCGCCGATCTTCTTCTCGTCGCCGCCGCAGGCCTCGGAGATCTGAGTGAAGGAAGCGGAGTCGATGTTCAGAGAAGTGACGTCGCAGACGATCTCGTTGGAATAGACCTTGCTCATGTCGTTGTCGATCTTCCATGCAGCCTGAGTCAGAACGCCCTTGGGCTCGATAACGCGGTGGGTACCGTACTTGTTGCCTTTCAGTTCAGCCATTTTAATTTCCTCCTAAATTTTATGTATATTCTTTCTTGTATTTCTTGTGTGTTACTTCAAGGGCTTGAGAGACAGGATCTCGCGGGCCTCGGCGGGGGTAGCGATCTCGCGGCCCAGCTCCTTGGCGATGCGGACGACCTTGGCCACCAGTTCACCGTTGGAAGCGGCCTTCTGGCCCTTGCCCAGGTAGATGTTGTCCTCGAAGCCTACGCGGACGTTGCCGCCCATAGCGATAGCGGCAGCAGCCATAGTCCAGGCGGAACGGCCCACACCGGAAACGGTCCAGGTGGCGTTGGCCGGGATCTTACTGGCAAAGAACGCCAGGTTCTCAACGGTGGCAGGGGTGCAGCCGTGGACGCCCAGCACGAAGTTGAACTGCATGGGATCGCCGGGGACCTCGCCCTTCTTGGCCATGCCGAGAATGGTATCGATATGGCCCAGCTCGAAGCACTCGTACTCCGGCTTGATGCCGTTCTCGATCATGCGCTTGCCGAAGGCGCGCATGGTGGGCATAGTGTTGTCGAATATCTCGTCGCCGAAGTTGCAGGTGCCGCAGTCCAGAGTGGCCATCTCAGGGAACAGCTCGGTGGGCTGCAGACGCTCTTCGGGGCTCATGCCGGTAGCACCGCCGGTGGAGGGGATCATGATGACATCGGGCAGTTCCTTGCGGATAGCATCCATGACGACCTTGAAACGCTCGCGGCCCTGGGTGGGGGTGCCGTCGTCCTCGCGGACATGGATGTGCAGGATAGCCGCGCCGGCCTCATAGGCGGACTTGGCCTCGCGCACCATCTCTTCGACGGTGTAGGGAACGGCCTCATTCTGGGCCTTGGTGACCTCAGCGCCGCAGATAGCAGCGGTAATGATAAGCTTCTCCATCGTTATGCTCCCTTACTTCTCGATCTTGTTGCGCTGGCAGTCCTTGGGGGTGACGCAGGTGCCGTGAGCACGGCAGACCACCACGGGCTCGGCCAGAACGTCAGCGGCGGAAGCGCTGATGTCGGGGCGGGAGACGATAACTTTGCGGGCCTCGAACTTCATGGTGCGGGAGGTGTTGCCGATCTTCTCGATCTCGCCGTAGGCCTCGATATAGTCGCCGGCGTAGACGGGAGCCAGGAACTCCACATTGTCGTAAGCGCAGAACAGGCCCTCGTCGCCGTCGCACTTGATCAGCAGCTCGGTGGCCACGTCGCCGAACAGGTGAACCATGTGGGCGCCGTCCACCAGGTTGCCGCCGTAGTGGGCGTCCTTCGCGCTCATACGCAGGCGAAGCAGAGATGTCATCTTTTCCATAAGTTTTTCCTCCTTCAAAATTTTGGACGTGCATTCCAAATACCAGAACTGGCCTCGGCACTTCTTTTGGGTATGAAAAAAGCGCTATCGGTCAAGGTCATTGACCAATAGCGCTCCATGTATCACTACATGACAGCAGCGCCGCTTACACCGCGCTGCCAGGAACCGCACGCTCAGACTCGCTCGGTCCCTTCGGCGGAGAACCCCTTCCCATGCTTTTTCCGGGGGTCTGTCCCCAAAAACACGGTACCCTGTCCTCCGCGCCTCTATTGACTGATATTATGAAATTTCTACCTTCAAATTATACCTTTTTCGGCGGGTTTGTCAAGTGACATTGTGACAGAAAAGACAATAACTTTTTTGTGCGATACGAATAAATTTGAGTTCAAAAGTTCGTTATTTCCCCGAAAAGAAGCCGCGAAAAAAGAAGCGCCGGAGGCGCTTCTTTCGTGCTCAGTATTTCTCCTCGATCATGGACAGGATCTCCGGTTTCAGCGAGAGCATACGGCAGATGTTGAGGGCGTCACGGGGGCAGTCGGACTTGCCCTCCACGCGGTACAGGCCGTAGTTCATGTGGCGGGCGATGACGGCCACGCCGTCCTCGCTGGTAACGGCCAACTCCCGGCGAATGGCCTCCGGATCGATATCCCGCAGGCCGATGATCTGGTAGTGGGTACGGGCATACTCGGCCACTTTGTCGTAGTGGGTGGTCAGCAGAGACACCGCGTCCACACCGTTGAGATAGCGGGTAACGGCCTGGACGATGACAGCACCCTCATCGGGGTTGGTACCGCGAGCAAACTCATCCAGCAGGAACAGAGAATAGCCCTGCTCCACCTCTGAGAGTGCTTTCTGGAACTGAACGATCTCCGAACCGAAGCCGGACAGGCCCGACTGGATGGACTGCAGATCGTCGAACAGCATTTTCACACTGTGGAACAGCGGCATTCGCGCCTTTTTGGCGCACACCAGGAAGCCCGCCTGCAGCAGCAGCACATTCAGCGCCACAGTCTTCATGGCCACGGACTTACCACCCATGTTGGCGCCGGTAATAACAGTGGCGCCCGGCGTCAGCGAGATAGACACAGGTACGAAGCGGCGGCCCTGCTGCTCCAGCAGATCGCAGATCTCCGGGTTGATCATATTCTCCAGTTTCAGATCACGCTCGGTGAGTTCCGGGCGAACACCGCCGTAGCGGACGGCAAACAGCGCCTTCTGGATAATGAAGTCCAGGCGGCCGGACGTCTCGGCATCGGCCAGCAGGTCATCCACCATAGGCGCCAGCGCCGCGCCGATGGCTTTGCGGACATGCATCTCCTCAGCATCCTCTTCGCCGCAGAGGCGGGTACGCTTCAAACGCAGGTCATCCTTCTCCGCATCGGTCTGGGCATGGAACAGGCGCTCTTCCACGTCCTTCTTGGCACTGCGGATCTCCTTCAGCTTTGCCGTGGCGCTGTCAGGAATATAGAAGCCGCGGCTACCGGTACCATCCGGATCCAGAATCGCCAGTGCCTCCCTAACGTCGTGGAAGGCCAACCCTTTGAAGTGGGTAACGGCGTTGATCTGGTCAAACAGCGGGCGCATGCCGTCCAGACGCTGCAGATAGCCTTTGATCTCGAACAGCTCCACATGGTCAGGCGTCTCCCCCGCCGCACAGCGGCGCAGTGAGTTGCGGATATCCTTCATCTGGCACAGGCCAGTCATCAGCTTATTGTATACATCCTTCAACTCACCGGCAGCATTGGCGGCCTGCTCCACATTGTAGAGTTCCTCCTCCAGCTCCGCCCGCTCCTCCGGGGCGTAAAACCGCAGACGGCGGATACGCTCCTGTCCGAAGGGAGAGCAGCCATGCAGCGTCTCCAGGGCATATTGCAGGCCGATCTTCTCCCGCTCCTCAAACTTGATCGAGATCATGCCAGTTCCTCCTTCACATTGATGACCGGTACGTCCACCGCCTCTTTCATGCGGAACAGAAATTCATCCTTGTCGAACTTCCAGCCGTAGGCGGATATGGGATTCACAGTGACGCACAGGGTACGGGCGGCGTCCTCCGTTTCAAGGGACACGTCACGGACAGCCAGCTTATCCAGTGTGTCTGCACTGAGCAGCACCTTGCTGGGATCCTTGACCACCAGACGGCACTTACGCAGCACGCCGCTGCGCAGCAGGGGCACCACCATGGTATCCGTCAGCGCGCCGGTGATCAGCGCCGCACCATTGGCCTTGATGCACTCTTCCAGTCCGCCGGCGCTCTCCGGCGGCAGTGTCTCCGCCTTGGGCAGATTCATCAGCCGGTAGATGTGCACCGTGTCGGCGATGACCTTTTCCATACTGGCGTTATAACTGGCACCGGTACAGAGGATCACGCCGTCAGCCACAGCACGGGCCCCCAGGCTCTTGCGGCCCAAAGCTCCGTCGATAACCGACTTATCCGCGCCCAGCGCGAAAAAGCTTTCGGACACAGAGCGCAGCTGCGTGGTGATGGACGGTCCCGCCAGCTGGACATAGCCGGCGCTGCGCGCCCGCATGATGATGACCTCGCCCAACGGTGTAGGGATCCCCGTGGTCATAAGGATCTCCTTGGTCACATCGCCCAGCCGCAGCATGTCCTTGGCGGTGGCGATGAGGGTGCCCTCCCGGACGAATATACCGGGCTTTTCCGTACCAGTAACCACATCGGTGGACTCACCGTCACGGCCGATGGATGTCAAACCCAGAGTGCCCCGCAGGTGACCGCCGGTCAGCAGCCAGTTGAGCATGGTGGTCTTGCCTGCGTTCTTGCACATACCCACGATGGACATGGTCTTTGTCTCGTTGAATCGGCGTATCAGCTCCTCGTGCATGGTCTACACGCCCTTTCTCTGTTCAGTTTATTTTTGATTGTAGCATACTGTGGCAGAAAAAGAAAGGGGCGAAACGGATTTTATCCGTTTCGCCCCGGCTTCTCTCTTATTCTACTGTAACACTTTTTGCCAGATTACGCGGCTTGTCGATGTCGCAGCCTCTCTCCAGTGCTGTGTAGTAGGACAGCAGCTGCAGGGGAATAACGCCCAGCTGCGGCAGCAGCATGGCCTCCGTCTCCGGCACGGTAAGTACTGTATCCACCCGCTTGCGCAGGGCCCCGGCACCGCTTTCAGTGGTCATCGCCAGGACTTTTGCGCCGCGGGCCTGCACCTCCACCACATTGCTGACTGCCTTGTCCAGCAGCGGCAGATAGGTGGCCACGGCGATGACCGGCGTACCCTCGCGGATCAGAGAAATGGTGCCGTGCTTCAGCTCTCCGGAGGCATAGGCCTCGGAATGGATGTAGCTGATCTCCTTCAGCTTTAGGCTGCCCTCCAGGGACAGGGCGTAGTCCAGGTTGCGGCCCAGGAAGAATACATCCTCCTCCCCTGCCAGCCACCTGGCAGCCTCGCGGATATCCTCCGTGTGCTCCAATACCTGCTCCATCTGAGCGGGCAGAGCCTCCAGACCGCGGATCATGGCGGAGTATGTCTCAAAATCCACGGTACCCAGCACATCGCCGAAATACAGGCCCAGCAGATGCAGCACCGCCATCTGGGTGCTGTAGGCCTTGGTGGTAGCCACGGCGATCTCAGGGCCAGCCCATGTGTAAAGCACATCGTCGCTCTCGCGGGCGATGGACGAACCCACCACATTTACGATGGACAGTACGCGGGCGCCACGCTTTTTAGCCTCCCGCAGGGCGGCCATGGAGTCCAGTGTCTCGCCGGACTGGCTGATAACGATGACCAGATCACCGCCGCCCACCAGCGGATCGCTGTAACGGAATTCGGAGGCCAGGCATACCTCCACCGGGCGGCGCAGCAGACGCTCCAGCGTGTATTTCCCCACCATGCCTACATGGTAGCTGGATCCGCAGGCCACGATGCAGATGCGGCCCAGGGCGCGGATCTCGCTGTCGGTCATAGTCATGTCGCTGAGCACCACACGGCCGTCGCGAATGCGCCCGGTGATGGCACGGCGCACAGCAGCGGGCTGCTCGTAGATTTCCTTAAGCATAAAGTGGTCGTAGCCGCCCTTCTCGGCGGCGTCCACATCCCAGTCGATGTGGTGGTGCTCCTTGTCGATGGGACGGCGGCGCTCGTCGTAGATACGGATGCCGCCGGCGGTGATGACGGCCAGCTCGCCGTCGTCCATGTATACCACGTCGCGGGTATGGCGCAGCAGAGCCGTCACATCGGAGGCCAGGAAGTTCTCATCCCGGCCGTAACCCAACAGCAGCGGGGCGTCCTTGCGGGCCGCAATAACGCGATCCGGCGTATCGGCGCACAGGATGCCCAGCGCGTAGGAGCCCTCCACCAGGGAGAGCATCTGATTGACAGCCTCAAACACATCGCCGCACTGACGGTAGCACCAGGCCAACAGCTGGGCCACCACCTCTGTGTCCGTCTCGGAGACAAAGGTACAGCCTTTTTGCAGCAGATCCTGCTTCAAGCGGGCGAAATTCTCGATAATGCCGTTGTGTACCACGGCAAACTTACCGTCGCCGCTGGTCTGGGGATGGGCGTTCACCTGATTAGGCTCGCCGTGGGTGGCCCAGCGGGTGTGGCCGACGCCCACGGTGCCGGGCAGCTCTGTCCCGCCGCAAGTCAGCTCGTCCAGAGCCGCCAGACGGCCGGGCGTCTTGCGCACCTGCAGGCCCTCTGAGCCGCAGACAGCCATACCGGCAGAGTCATAGCCCCGGTATTCCAGACGGCGCAGACCGTCCAGCAGCAGCGGCGCAGCCTGCTGCTTTCCGACATATCCTACAATACCACACATATGGTCAGTTCCTCCAATCAAAACGTATCCTCCGGCGCCGCTCCCTTTCGGAGCGCAGATACGCGCCGGAACAGGCAAAATGGTTGGTGGAAGAACAAACGCGCAGATCATTTGGTCTTCGCATCCGGTCACAGCCCCTCTGTTTTGCGGTCACCCGCATATTTGCTGGCTGTGTGCGCGCCCGGACGGCACGGAGAGGCACCCGCCGAACAATCTCGATAACCTCTCGCCTCGTCGTCTCATATTTGCCGCCGCCTTCAAAAATAGCAGCGGCAAGCCGGCGGAAAATATCCGGCGGCTGTATGAGCACATGGCGCTTGTGTCGGTCTGTACCGATATCCTCCTTTCTGTTCTGCGAAACATATACAGAGCGGCGCTGCCGCTGTGCATCCACATAATTCTCCGGTTTTGGGGCATACTTCTCCGGAATACAACTTTCCGAAAGGGTGTGCTTCTATGGCGACCGCGTTTTTTCGCACGGTCATTCTCTATCTGCTGCTGATCGCGGGGCTGCGTCTCAGCGGCAAGCGGCAGATCGGCGAACTGGAACCCATCGAGCTGGTGCTGACGCTGCTGATCTCCGATCTGGCATCGGTGCCCATGCAGGATTTCGCCCTGCCGCTGTTCAACGGTGTCATCCCCATTATCACGCTGATCGCTCTGTCCACGCTGTTCAGCGCCGTCAGTCTGCGCTGCGTGCGATTCCGCGACCTGGTGTGCGGCCAGCCGGCACTGGTGATCGTAGACGGCAAGCTGCGCCAGGAGACCATGCGGCGAAACCGGCTGACGCTGGACGAACTGTTTGAACAGCTGCGGGGCGAGGGCATCACCGACCTGGACGACGTGAAGTACGCCGTGCTGGAGACGAACGGACGGCTGTCCGTGCTGCCGCGCACCCGCGTACAGCCCGTCACGCCGGAGCAGCTGGGACTGGAGGCACAGGATGACATATTCCTGCCCGTCATCATCATCAACGACGGGCGGGTGCTCACAGACAACCTGCGCCAAACAGGCCGGGATCAGCGGTGGCTGGAGCAGGAGCTGCACCGGCAGGGCATCGCCCGCAGTTCGGACGTGTTCCTGCTGTCCGTGGATCAGCAGGGCGGCGTAGTGTGCCTGCGGAAGGAGGCTGCGCGATGAGAGCCGTGCGCATTCCGCTGTTTGTGCTGCTGATAGTGCTGTGCTTTATTCTATGGAACGCCGCCTGGGTAACAGACCGCTGCAGGGAATGGGCCTCGGCGCTGGATAACGTGACTGCCGCGTTGGATGCCGGCAGCAGCGGCACGGCAGCGCTGGATGCCCTGGACGTTCTGTGGCAGGACGTCCAGGGATATATGCACATCGTCGTCTCTCACACGGATCTGGACGAGGCTGAGGCCCTGCTGGCCCAGGCCAGAGCGCTCAGCGCCCAGGGCAGCACCGAGGAACTGTACCCCGTACTGGCCCAGCTGCGGCACCAATTCACTCTCATCGCCGAAACACAGCAGATCAGTCTGAAGAATATCTTTTAGCTTATTTCTCGCTGAGAAGCTTGTTCAGTTCCGACATAAAGGTGTTGATATCCTTGAACTGACGGTACACGGAGGCGAAACGGACATAGGCCACCTCGTCGGCCTTTTTCAGCTTTTCCATGACTTTCTCGCCGATGGCCTCGGTGCTGACCTCACGCTCCAGAGAGTTCTGCAGTTCCTGCTCGATCTCCATAGCCATGCGCTCCATGTCCGCCACGGGCACCGGGCGCTTTTCACAGGAGCGCTGGATACCCCGCAGCACCTTGTTCCTGTCAAAGCTTTGGCGGGAACCGTCCTTCTTGATGACCACCATGGGCAGACTCTCCACCGTCTCGTAGGTGGTAAAGCGCTTTTCACACTGCAGGCACTCCCTGCGGCGGCGGATACTGCTGCCCTCGTCAGCAGGGCGTGAATCTACGACCTTGCTCTCTTTATAACCGCAATAGGGGCATCTCATCTCTCTTGCTCCTCCTTATCTCTACGGCAAACGCCGTATAGTCGGAAACAGTATAGCACACATCCACAAGATATGGTAGTGTTTTTTCAAAATTTCGGCATAACAGGCCTGCCTGCGCCATCGAAAAGGTACAGCACGCAGCCCTGCGCCACACGGGCAAAGCAGAACAGCTCCGGCAGCGGAAATGATTCCCCCTCCCGCCAGGGAAGCGATACCTGCATACGGTTCCCCTGCTGCACCACGCGGGCCTCCGGCGGCAGCCGGACAAGGAATCCTCGTCTCTCCGGCTCTCCACCGCCGCAGGGGCGGAGTTCCGCACAGCGGATTTCTCCGGCCGGAGCCAGCAGTTCACGGGAAAAGCAGCGGCGCAGAGCGCCGTCTTCGGTGACACCCAGAGCGACCTCGCCCCCGGCACCCCGGAGGTACAGGCGGTACAGCCCCCTCGCCGTACCGGAGCAAACGGCCTGCAATTCCGTTTCACGCGAACCGGGACACACATACAGCGTTCCCACGCGGCGGCTGCCCAAACAAACGGGATATTCCACTGCGCATCCCTCCCCACAAAAAACAGGTCTGTGCCATGGTATGCACAGACCTGTTTTCCATATGCGTTTTTTCACCGGAGAGCCGCCCGGTCACACCAGGTGGCTGCCCGTCAGCCCGAAGCTGACGGCAATGGCGGCATCCACCTTTTCCATCACCGTGCTATCCACCCGGCCCATCCGCTCCCGCAGCCGTTTCTTATCCAGCGTCCGTATCTGCTCCAGCAGAATGACGGAATCGCGGGGCAGTCCGCTGCCCTGCGCGGCCAGGGCGATATGGGTGGGCAGCTTTGCCTTGCCCAGCTGCGAGGTGATGGCGGCGGCGATAACGGTGGGGCTGTGGCGGTTGCCGGTGTCGTTCTGCACGATCAGCACCGGGCGCACACCTCCCTGCTCGCTGCCCACCACGGGGCTGAGGTCCGCATAGTAAATGTCGCCGCGTCTGACAGTCGTATCCACACAGTTCACACTCCGAGGCAAGAAGTACCGGAGGGAGATATGTCCCCTGGTCACTTCCATTGTTCCCGCAGCCGCGGAATTTATACGCCGCTGCGGCGGTAAATTCCTTTTGTCCCGCCCGGTCTATCCTATGCATCTGTGCGGCGGAATGTGAAGCGGTCAAAACCGCAGCAGAAGTTCCTTTTCCACCTCGCGGCCGGCCTTATAGTATACACGCGGCACCCGGCGGCTGACGGCGCAGGTCAGCTCGTAGGGGATCGTGCGGGCCGCGGCGGCCAGCACATCCACCCGCTGACGCTTGCCGAACACCTCCACCTCGTCACCCACCTGCACGCCGGGCAGCTCCGTCAGATCGATCATGCACATGTCCATGCAGATGCGGCCGCGCTGCGGAGCCAGGCCCTCCGCCGTCACAAAGGCGCAGTTGTCCGACAGGCAGCGGAAAAATCCGTCGGCATAGCCGTAGGGCACCACGCCCATGCGGGTAACACGCCGGGTGGTAAAGCGGCGCCCATAGCTGACATCCGTACCCGGCTCGTAGGTCTTGATGGTGCTGACAGTGGTTTTGAGCGCCATCACGGGCTTCAGTCCCAGGCCCTCCGCAAGATCACCGCAGCCGTACAGCAGAATGCCGGGACGTACCATATCCATGTACGTCTCCGGATAGGATGCCACGCCGCCGGAGTTGGCGCAGTGACGGATAGCGAAGCGTTGACCGCGCTTCGCCTCCACAGTGCCGACAACACGGCGGAACAGTTCCAGCTGTGCCCTCGTATACGCTTCACTGTCCCCGTCCGGCTCGTCCGACACGGCAAAATGGGTAAAGATCCCCTCCGCCCGCAGTCCCGGCAGAGCGCAGGCAGCGCAGATATCCGCCGTACCGGTGTCGAAGTGCTTTCCGGACACCAGATACCCCAGGCGGGACATGCCGGTGTCCACCTTGATGTGCACCGTCAGTTCCCCGCCGTGGCGCACGGCCTCCTCGCTGTACTCCAGCGCCTTGGCCTGGCAGGACACCGCCTGGGTGATATGCAGGTCAATGAGCCTCCCCACCTGTTCGCGGGGCGTGTGGCCCAGGATCAGAACAGGCATGGTGATGCCGTTGCAGCGCAGCTCCGCGGCCTCGTCAATGCTGGATACCGCCAGATAGTCCGCGCCCAGTTCCTGCAGCGTTCTGCTGACCTGTACGGCGCCGTGGCCGTAAGCGTCGGCCTTCACCACGCCCAGGAACTTTACGTCCGGGCCTACTCTGTCGCGCAGAGCGCAGTAGTTATAGGCCAGCGCATCCAGGTCGATCTCCGCCCAAGTTCTCCTCAGTGTCGATTCCATGTGTCATCCCTCCGATGAAGTATCCGTTGTATCCTCCGTGGTGCAGGCAAAGGAGATCATCCGCACCGTCAGCACCACTTTCCCGTTTTGTGAAAACTCCGCATACCGCGGGATCAGACTTCCCTCGTCCAGCCAGACGGCGCACAGCACAGCTGCACCGCTCTGTCCCGTCGTCTCCAGCGTCAGCCGCAGGCAAGGCATCTCCTCAAGCGTCTCCGTCCCCTGTTCGGTCAGATAGCCGTCCGCCAGCGCCCCCAGCAGATAAGGCAGACAGTTGGCCGGACATATATCGGTAACGTCCCCCGCCGGCAGCAGTTGGTCTTTGCTTTTCAGTGACAGCTGACCGTCCGTCAGCACGGCTGTGAGGCCTTTCAGTTCCTCCGGTTCCGCCACTGTGGTGACAGACTGCCCATCCCGGTCATACCGGCACGTCAGCACAAAGCGCCGGTCATCCGCCGCCGTGCGGCTGATGACCTCCGCCTCCATATCCGCCGACATCACCGTACGGTACTGATCCTGCACCGCCATGCTTTTCTCCCCGCCGCAGCCGCACAGCAGCACGGCGCACAGCAACAGGGGCAAAATACTCCTTCTCATGATCGCTCCCTCCTTTTCAGAAGGGCTCTCCGCTCATTCCACCTCTTTCAGCGCATAGGGCAGCATTTCTATCATATCCGCGGGTGTCATACCGCGGCAGCCCTTTTCCTCCGCCGTCAGGTCTCCGGCACGGCCATGGAGCCACACCGCCGCGCAGCAGGCGGCAAAGGGCTCCATCCCCTGGGCCAGCAGACCGGCCAGAAGCCCCGTCAGCACATCGCCGCTGCCGCCCTTGGCCATGCCGTCGTTCCCGGTAGTGTTCACCGCCAGGCGGCCGTCCGGCGCGGCCACCACAGTCCGATGGCCCTTGCGGATCAGGTACACGCCATGAGCGGCGGCAAAGGCGGCGGCCGCCGTCTCGCGGGGCGCGGACATATCCCCGCCCACGCGGGCCAGTTCGCCGTCATGGGGTGTCAGCACCGTCACACGCTCCCGGCGGCAGGACAATGTATCTATATGCCCCTCCAGCGCGTTTATGCCGTCGGCATCCAGCACCAAAGGCATTTCCAGCGTCAGCAGCGCACGCACCAGCGCGTCGCTGTCCTCTCCGCGCCCCTGGCCGCAGCCAATCGCCGCGGCGCCGCACCCGGCGGCGCGGCGGCGTATTTCCGCCTCCGCTGCCAGACACAGCCTGCCGTCCTTTTCCGGCAGCGGGTGGGGCATAGCGCACAGGCACTTGCCCGCCGCAATGGGCCACACCGTCTCCGGCACGCCCAAAGACACCAGGCCGCAGCCGCTGCGCACCGCGCCGGCGGCACACAGCACCGGCGCGCCGGTATAACCTACGCTGCCGCCCAGCAGATAGACCTTGCCGAAAGTGCCCTTGTGGCCGCCGGGATCACGGCCCGGCATGGCGCGGCGCACATATTCCCTGTCGATCCGCTGCATAACGGCATCTCCCTTCGCTTTTTGTACAGTATAGCATATATGTCAATCACAAAAACTGCTTTTTTCGTATCGCGGGATGAAAAAAGTGCTTGCAAGTTTTGTTTCGTTGTGGTATAAGATATCCATCGAAGCAAAATCGAGCCAAAAAGCTGTGAATGGGAAGATCTGCGCACAGGCATCCGGCAGAGAGAGTCGGCCACCGGCTGCAAGCTGACTTGGGATGTACCGCAGTGTTCGCCCAGGAGCCGCCGCGAGGAAATGCGCGGACGGGCCCCCGCCGTTACCGGGAAACGAGTGCGCAGACACCGTCTGCGAAGCTGGGTGGTACCACGGAAGTTCGCCTTTCGTCCCAAGTCATGGGATGAAAGGTGTTTTTTATTTCACTTTTGCCCCATTAAATAAACTCTGAACAGGAGGAAGCGATACACATGAAAGAAAAACTGGAACAGCTGCTGGCCGAGGGCAAGCAGCGCATCGAGTCCGTCGCCAGCGAGGCAGAGCTGCAGGACATCAAGGCCGCGCTGCTGGGCAAGCAGGGCAGTCTGACGGAACTGATGAAAGAGCTGCCCAAGCTGGACGTGTCCCTGCGCCCGGAGATGGGCAAGGCCGTCAACCAGGTGAAGGGCCAGCTGTCCGCCCTGCTGGACGCACGCCGTGACGAGCTGAAAATGAAGGCCTCTGAGGTGGACCCGGACTTTGACATCTCTGTCCCCGGCACCATGCCCCTCAGTGGCGGCCTGCACCCCATCACCCAGATGTGCTACGACCTGAACGACGCCTTCCGCTCCATGGGCTTTGAGATCTTTGAAGAAGATGACATCACCAGTGAGCTCTACGGCTTCGACAATCTGAACTTTCCCCCCAATCACCCCGCCCGCGAGAGCATGGACACCTACTGGCTGGCGGGCCACGACAAGGGCGAGTGCTGGGACAAGCTGTGCCTGCGTCCCCATCTGACCGGCGGCTCCGTCCGCTATCTGCAGACGCACAAGGCCCCCTACCGTTTCGTATACCCCGGCAAGGTGTACCGCAACGAGACCACCGACGCCCGCCACGAGCGCGCCTTCTTCCAGTATGAGGCCCTGATCGTGGACAAGGACTTCACCTTCTCCTCCGGCAAGGTGATGATCAAGAGCATCCTCAGCAAGGTGTTCGGCCGGGATGTTCCGGTGCGTATGCGCGCCGGCTTCTTCCCCTTCGTGGAGCCGGGCTTTGAGATCGACATGGGCTGCCTGGTCTGCGGCGGCAAGGGCTGCAGCGTGTGCAAGCATGTGGGCTGGATCGAGGTCATGCCCGGCGGCACCCCCCACCCCAACGTATTGAAGGCGGCCGGTCTGGATCCCGACGAATACACCGGCTTCTATGTCAACATCGGCTTGGATCGTCTGGTCATGATGCGCTACGGCGTGGACGATGTGCGTCTGTTCCACAGCGCTGACCTGCGGTTCCTGAATCAGTTCCGCTAAGGGAGGGCAAGAGACATGAAAGTATCACTGAACTGGATCAAGGATTACGTCGACCTGCCGGCGGATATGGATCTGAAGCGTCTGGCCTATGACCTGACCATGTCCACCGTGGAGGTGGAGGACACCATCGAGCTTGGCAAGCAGTTCGACAACATGGTGGTGGGCCAGATCAAGACCATCGAGCAGCACCCCAACGCCGACAAGCTGAAGGTCTGCAAGACCGACATCGGCGGCGGCGAGATCAAGGACATCGTCTGCGGCGGCAGCAACCTGGCCGAGGGCATGAAGGTGGCCGTGGCCCTGCCCGGCGCCATGTGCAAGTGGCACGGCGAGGGCGAGCTGGTGGAGATCAAGAAGAGCAAGCTGCGCGGCGTGGAGAGCTACGGCATGATCTGCGGCGCGGTGGAGATCGGCCTTTCCGATCTGTTCCCCACCAAGGAGGAGGCCCACATTCTCGACCTGAGCGAGTTTGACGCGCCTGCCGGTACGCCGCTGGCCGACGCGCTGGAGCTGAACGATATCATTCTGGAGATCGACAACAAGTCCATGACCAACCGCCCCGACCTGTGGGGCCATTACGGCATCGCCCGGGAGCTGGCGGCGCTGTATCACCTGCCGCTGAAGCCCATCGTCCCCTATAAGAGCGATGTGGGACAGGGCAGCCTGACCGTCACCGTGGAGGACACGGAGCGCTGCCCCCGGTATGTGGCCGCCTCCATTGAGAACCTGTATGTGAAGCCCTCTACCTATCAGATGCAGAGCCGCATCTGGAAGGTGGGCATGCGTCCCATCAACGCGCTGGTGGACGTGACCAACTACGTCATGCTGGCCACCGGTCAGCCCACCCACGCCTTCGACTCCGACCACATCGCGGGCCACATC
>CAVGEC010000034.1:0-16431 GCA_963628195.1 Bacteroidaceae bacterium | reverse complement strand
GCAACACCACCATCCCCGTCAAGAAGAGCCAGATCTTCTCCACCGCCGCCGACAATCAGACCTCCGTGGAGGTCAACGTACTGCAGGGCGAGCGCGAGATGGCTGCCGCCAATAAGAGCCTGGGCCGCTTCCACCTGGACGGCATCGCCCCGGCCCGCCGCGGCGTGCCTCAGATCGAAGTGACCTTCGACATCGACGCCAACGGCATCGTCAACGTATCCGCCAAGGATCTGGGTACCGGCAACGCGCAGCATATCACCATCACCTCCTCCTCCAACATGAGCAAGGAGGACATTGAGAAGGCCGTCAAGGAGGCCGAGCAGTATGCCGCCGAGGACGCCAAGATCAAAGAGAAGGTGGAGGTCCGCAACCAGGCCGACCAGATGGTCTACCAGGCGGAGAAGACCTTGAACGAGGTGGGCGACAAGGTGCCCGAAAGCGAGAAGGAGCCCATCAAGGCCGGTGTGGAGAAGCTGAAGGAGACGCTGAAGGGCGAGGACACCGACGCCATCAAGGCGGCCACCGAGGAGCTGACGCAGCTGTTCTACAAGATGAGCGAAAAGCTGTATCAGCAGCAGGCGCCCCAGGGTGATCCCAATATGGGCAGCCAGCAGAGCGGCGGCGATCCCAATGGCGGCCAGCAGTACTACGATGCCGACTACAAGGTAGTCGATGACGACGACCAGAACAAGTAACACATATCCCACGAGAGGGACAGGGATGCCTGTCCCTTCTTGTGGTGTTTAGGAAAAGCGCGCCTCTTGCGCCCGGCCGCCATCAAACCGTCCAGATGTACACACTGTGCGCCATCGTCGGTTTGCCGTCGGCAGGACACAAGATCCATCGCTTTTGTCTGTGGAACCTCCGGCTGAATGGCTCCACAGCAGGAAGACTGGCAATAGGAGATTTATCCCATGGCACAGGAAAAACGAGATTATTATGAGGTCCTCGGCGTCAGCAAGGGCGCAAGTGAGGACGAGATCAAGAAAGCATATAAAAAGCTGGCCCGGAAGTACCACCCGGATATGAACCCCGGCGATAAGGAGGCCGAGGAGAAGTTCAAGGAGGTCAACGAGGCCAACGAAGTGCTCAGTGATCCGGAGAAGAAGGCCCGCTATGACCAGTTCGGCTTCGCCGGCGTGGATCCCAGCTACGGCGGCGGTGCAGGCGGCGCGTATGGCGGTGCGGGCGGCTTCGATTTCGGCGATCTGGGCGATATCTTCGGCAGCTTCTTCGGCGGCGGTTTTGGCGGCGGTCAGCGCCGTAACCCCAACGCCCCTCAGCGGGGCGAGAGTATCCGCGCCAGCGTGTCCGTGACGTTCAAGGAGGCGGCCTTTGGCTGTGAGAAGGATGTCACCGTGGAGCGCAGCGAGCAGTGCGGCACCTGTAAGGGCAGCGGCTGCCAGCCGGGCACCACGCCGGAGATCTGCCCCGACTGTCACGGCAGCGGCCAGGTGCAGGTGCAGCAGCGGACGCCCATGGGCGTATTCGCCACCAGCCGCCCCTGCCAGAAATGCCGCGGCACCGGCCGCATTATCCACCAGCCCTGCACCGACTGCGGTGGCCAGGGCCGCGTGCGCAAGCGCAAAACCATCAAGGTCACCATTCCCGCCGGCATCGACCATGGACAGACCATATCCCTGCGCGGCCAGGGCAACGCCGGTAAAAACGGCGGCAGCGCCGGCGATCTGCTGATCACCGTCATGGTGCAGCCGGACGAAACATTCCGCCGCGAGGGCGTGGACGTGTTCTGCGAAGCGCCCATCACCTTCGCCCAGGCGGTGCTGGGCGCCACGCTGGAGATCCCCACCATCGACGGCAAGGTGAAGTACGACCTGCCGGAGGGCACCCAGACGGGCACCGTGTTCCGCCTGCGGGGCAAGGGCATCCCGGTGCTGAACGGCAGAGGCCGCGGCGACCAGTACGTCACCGTTAATGTGGAGACGCCCCGCAACCTGACCAAGGAGCAGAAAGAGGCCCTGCGGAATTTCAGCGACATGCTGGGCGAGAGCAACTACGAGAAGCGCAAGAGCTTTTTTAAGAAGAAATGAGCAGGTGAAGGATGTACCTTGCGGACTATCATACCCATTCGGCCACGTCGCCGGACGGCCAGCTGACCGTCAGCGAACTGGCGGAGGCCGCCGTGCGCGCCGGTCTGGACGAGATCTGCGTCACTGACCATGTAGACACCGTCCTGTGGGGCGACCACCGGCCGCGGGACCACTTCGACTGGTCGCGGCTGCTGCGTGAGCTGCCGGAGGCGCGGGAGAAATACGCCGGTCGGCTGGAGATCCGGCTGGGCGCGGAGCTGGGCGAGGCCCCCATGGGCTTTGACCGGGCGGAAAAACTGCTGTCCGAAGCGCCGGAGCTGGACTTCGTGATCGGCTCCGTGCACATGGCCGGGGAAAAATTTCAGCATTTTGACCTGTATTACATTGAAAAAAACAGCGAGACGTATTATCATAGCGTTATAGACAGCTATCTGGAGGATGTACTGCGTCTGGCGAAGTGGGGGAAGTTCAGCGTGCTGGGCCATCTGACGCTGCCGCTGCGGTACATGAACGAAAATCTGGGCGAGCACATGACGTTCGATGCGCACTATGACCGGTGCGAGGAGATATTCAAGGCGCTGATTGCCAGCGGCTGCGGCATTGAGTGCAACACCAACCGGGGCAACACGCCCCTGCCGGACGCGCCGCTGCTGAAGCTGTACCGCCGGCTGGGCGGCGAGATCATCACCCTGGGATCGGACGCCCACTCCGCCGAGTATGTGGGCTGCCGCATCCGGGAGAGCCAGGAGCTGCTGCGCCAGTGCGGCTTCCGGTATTTTACCGTCTTCCGCGGCGGCAGTCCGGAGTTCCGCAAGCTGTAAACGCCCCGCGGGGCACATAAGGAAAAGGAGAAAACACTATGAAGATCGCTATTGCCTGTGACCACGGCGGCTACCTGCTGAAGCAGGATATCCTCATCTGGCTGGAGGAAAACGGCATCGACTACGAGGATTTCGGCTGCTATTCCACCGAGAGCGTGGACTATCCCGTGTTCGCCGAAAAGGCCGCCCGTGCGGTGGCCGGCGGAGAATGTGACAAGGGCATCGTCATATGCACCACAGGCATCGGCGTTTCCATTGCCGCCAATAAGGTGCCGGGCATCCGCTGCGCCCTGTGCACCGACTCCCTGCAGGCGGAGATGACTCGCCGCCACAACGACGCCAATATGATGGCGCTGGGCGCAGGCATCACCGGCGGAAACCTGGCCAAGCGGATGGTGGAGATATTCCTCAGCATCGAGTTTGAGGGCGGACGCCACGCCCGGCGCGTGGCGCTGCTGGATGCCATCAGGTAAAAGGCGGCCCATTCTTTCCAGTGAGGTAAAAACATATGGCGACAAAGGGGTACAACAGCTACCACGGAAGAATGTCCGGGGGCAAGATCGCGCTGATCGTCGTGCTGGCACTGGTGCTGGTGGGAGCGGTGGCGTATCTTGCGCTGCAGAATTATGTGGTGTACGATGAGGCGGGCAACGCCGTGATCGACCTCCCGTTTTTCCACAAAAATGACCATGACAAAACGGATGACAGCGCCATCGGCGATGCCGGCGACCGGGACGATATCGTGGACACCGTAGAGCCGGAGCATCCCCATGTAAAGGTGGCGGCGCTGCACGGCACGCGTTTGCCGGATGACTGCCTGTGGTGGAGTGCGGATTACATCATGAACACGCTGGCGCCGGAGGATCTGGTGCTGGCGGTGAAGCGCACCACCGGCGGCATCACCTACGCCACCGGCGTGGAGACGCCGCAGAGCGTGGTGGTGGAGACGGGACGGCCCATCGAGTGCTTGAATACGCTGCTGGGCAGCGGACGGTACACCGTGGGGCATATTGTGTGCTTCCGCGATAGTGCCTATGCCCGTTCCCTGCCGGAAACGGCGCTGCTTCGCCAGGACGGGCAGCTGTGGTACGACAGTGAGGGCCAGGCGTGGCTGGATCCCACCAACGCGCAGGTGCTGCAATATATCACCGCTCTGGTGAAGGAGTGCGGTGAGCTGGGATTCAAGGAGGTTCTGCTGGATCAGTTCTGCTACCCGGCGGATACATCGGCGGTGGCCAACGCGGCATCGGATGAGGCCCAGGTGCTCTCTGATTTTGCCGAAAAGCTGCGTGCGGCGCTGCCGGAGGGCGTGGCCCTGTCGGTGGTGGTCCGGAATACGGACAGTCTGTCCGTGGCGCAGATGGCCGATCTGTTTGACCGGCTCTATGTGCCGGCGGAGGGCGACCTTGCCGCCGTAAAGGCGGCGCTGCCCCAGGGGTATGACGCGGAGACGCGGGTGGTGGCCATGGTGGCCGAAGCACCCCGAAGCGGCAGCTATATGATCGTACAGTAAACAAAAGGGAGCACCCCTGCGGGGGTGTTCCCTTTTCGTCTGTCTGAAAGCCGCGGCTTTGCTGAAATGCCCGCCCAAAGGGGTGGGCATTTTGCTTGGTCAAGCCTGGGGCGGCGTGCTGTCGGCGGGGGCGGAGCATTTGGGGCATACGCCGTTCTCCAGCTTCGTGCCGCACAGCCGGCAGAACTGGGGCGGCTGCGCCGCGGTCTGTGTGGTCTGCACGGGCTGCGCCTGCTGGGCGGCCTCTCTGCGCTGGCGTGCAGCTTCCTTCAGTGCCTCCATGTCGGGGGCGGAGAACACGTCGCCGCCGGCGGAGCCGGTCTGGTCGGCCAGCTTGCGGTTGATGGCGATCACGTTCTTGACCAGCAGAATGGCCATCATCATCAGCTCATAGCTGAGGCGGATAACGATGGGGCCCAGAACGATAAACAGCAGGCCATAGCCGCCCATCCATGTGGTGCGGTCGGTCCAGTAGTTGTACTCGGTGCGGAACAGCAGGAGTATGCCGAAGAGGATCACGGCGGCGGTGGAGAAGATATACAGTGCCTGCAGGATCTTTTCCACCATCAGATACTTGAAGCTGCAGGTGTCGTGCAGGAACTTCCCGAAAGCGCCCAGCTTTTCGCGCTTCTTTTCGGGCACGATGTAAATGAAGGCCAGCACAGTGGCGGCAGCGGCCAGGACCGCTGCGATGATGAGCATAGCGACAGGTTGCATGGGATTCTCTCTCCTTTTCTGTGTTGATGCCGCGGCACGGCCTGTTTCCAGCCGCCCGCGGTATGTGGTATATCCAATATACCGGTAAACGGCGGCACTGTCAAGACGGGCTGCGGCTCTCCGTTGCGTATTGGCCGCGAGTGTGGTATACTGAAAGCGGATCTGTCCACATATGCCTTCAAAAAGGAGGAACTGTCTGTGTCAACGATACTGGAGCGGCGCTACCGCCGCAAGCACCTGGAGTGTGTGCGCCATATCACGCTGGATCCCAGAGGGCGGGGCGTGCTGCGTGTGCACATGATCCCGCCCCGTGAGGGGGCGGAGAACGCGCCCTTCCTGCTGCTGCTCAACGGCAGCAAGCTGGTGCCCCTGAACCTCAGCTGGGCGATCCTGCTGGCCAATTTCATGGATCGGCTGGAGCCTTTCGCGGGGGTGGAGATCAGCGAGAGCGACTGGACGGCCATGGCCGCCGGCGCTGTGGCCGAGACGCACAAGGTCTATCCCTTCACACCGAAGCAGCAGCTGTCCGACGATCTGCAGACGCTGGTCCGCTCTCTGGTGGCCATTGCCCGCGGGCAGATGCCGGAGGCGGAGGTCGCCCCGCTGACGCTGGGCGAATACGCGCCGGAGATGACCGCGCCCCACCGCATGGATCTCATGGTCAGCGCCATGACCAGAGACGGCGCGTGGCACTGCAACCAGAAGTGCCTGCACTGCTATGCCGCCGGTCAGCCCCTGTCCGACACGCCGGAGCTGACCACCGCCCAGTGGAAAGAGATTCTGGTAAAGCTGCGTGCGGCCA
This sequence comes from Bacteroidaceae bacterium, assembly GCA_963628195.1. Taxonomy (GTDB): domain Bacteria; phylum Bacillota; class Clostridia; order Oscillospirales; family Oscillospiraceae; genus Vescimonas. Next base: position 10,527 of record CAVGEC010000034.1, on the reverse strand, counting down.
ATATCCCCCAGGTGACGTTCACCGGGGGCGAGCCCACCCTCCGCGCCGATCTGGTGGAGCTGGTGGATGCCGCCCAGTGGTTCGTCACCCGCTTGAACACCAATGGCCGTTTGCTGACGCCGGCGCTGTGTCAAAAGCTGTATGACGCCAGTCTGGACAGCGTGCAGGTCACGCTCTACAGCGCGGACGCGGCCATACACAACGCCCTTGTGGGCGCAGAGGGCTTTGACGACACGGTGGCCGGCATCAAAAACGCCGTGGCGGCCGGCCTGTCCGTATCCGTGAATACGCCTCTGTGCAGCCTGAATACCGATTACGAGGCCGCGCTGCGCTTCATTCACGGCCTGGGCGTGCGCTACGTCACCTGCTCCGGCTTGATCCCCTCCGGCAGCGCCCAGGGGGTGGAGAGCCGTGCCACCCGCCTTACGGAAGAGCAGCTGACGGACGTGCTGCGCCGCGCCGTGACCACGGCGGAGGAGCTGGCTATGGAGATAGACTTCACCAGCCCCGGCTGGCTGCGGGAGGACACGCTGCGGGGCCTGGGCCTGACGTTGGTGCCCAGCTGCGGCGCCTGCCTCAGCAACATGGCCGTCGCCCCGGACGGCGGCGTGATCCCCTGCCAGAGCTGGCTCAGCAGCCAGCCCCTGGGCAACATCCTCGCCGACGACTGGGACAAGATCTGGCAGAGCGAGCGCTGCGCGGCCATCCGCGCCAGAAGCGCCAAAATGGAGCAGCTGTGCCAGCTGCGCGAGAGCAACGGGGAGGAGGCGTCCGTATGCTGAAAAAGCTTCATATCCTGCTGCTGACGTTGCTGGCAGCGGCCTGTCTCACCGTCACCGCCTGGGCGGATTACGACTACATCGACCGCTATACCGTCACCGTGACGCCCATCACCGACGACGGCAGCCTTTTCATCACCGTGGAGCTGGAGTGGACGCCCCTGGAGGAGCTGCCCTACGGCCAGGAACTGAAGATCGGCGTGCCCAACGGCTCTATCCGCGACGTGACGGCGCTGACGGACAACATCGAGCGTCTGGACTTCGACAACAGCTATATGTACGTCTATCTGACGCAGGGGTACGACGCCGATGAGACCTTTACCTTCTCCTATTCGTGGGTGCAGGAGTACATGTACCAGCTCAGCACCAACGGCGTCATTGAGGACTTCGACAACGTCACCTACGACTATGTGAACTATAACTACACCGCCGGCTGGTTCGACGAGGCGAAGATCGGCCAGATGACGCTGGTCTGGAACGATCCGTCCGGGCTTACCGGCCAGTTGGAGGGCACCGGCACTGCGTCGGGCGAGGTGGTCCGTGGCGAGGACGCCCTGATCTGCACTGCCTCTGACCTGGGCTATGGCGAGACCATGGGCGTGAACGCCAGGTACGAGAACTGGCCGGTGCAGCTGTCCGAGGAGAACAGCCTGGACAACATCCCCTCTGACTACGATCCCTATGTGGGCTGGGAGGACAACGACCATTACTATGACGACAGCGACGTGATGGCCTCGGTCATCGGCATGACGATCATGCTGTTCGTGGTGATATTCATCATCGCTGTCATCGCCGCCGCCCGCCGGGGCGACGGCTACGCCGGTGGCTTCGGCACCCGCTATGTGTTCGTCAATCACCTGTGGTACCCCGCGGGGCCGGACGGCAAGCCCCGTCCCGGCAGTGTGGGCACCAAAGAGCGTCCCCGCCCGCCCAAGAGCAGCGGAGGCGGTTTTGGCGGCGGCAGCCGGGGCGGAGGCTTTGGCGGCGGCGGTTTCGGCGGCGGCAGCCACTGCGCCTGCGCCAGCAGCTGTGCCTGTGCCTGCGCCTGCGCCTGTGCCGGCGGCGGACGCGCCGGCTGCTCGGCCAAGAACCTCTACGGCGTCCGTTTGGACGAAACCCTCTCCAAAGACCTGTAATAAAAAGCACATCCCCCGGCCGGGGGATGTGCTTTTTTGTTATGAATACTGCCAGCCTCTGCCGCTCTCCTTGAATTCCGCCGTGCGCTTTTCATAGCTGGCCATGGCGGCCTCCTCAAAGGCCAGCGCGTCCGAGGGCGCGCCCATCTGCCGCAGCAGCCACTTGCACAGCGGCGGATTCAGTATCAGCAGCGGCCCGATCAGCGCCGTGGCGTACAGCCCGCCCCGCCGGAAGCCCTCGATTTTCGTCTCCGGCGTGCGGCCCACGCCCCGCACGGTGTCGAACCAGCCCTCTGCCTCCGCCGCGTCATAGTGGAACCCGAACAGGCTCTTGAAGCCCACGATATCCATGCCCTCAAAGCTGCCCAGAAAGAAGCTGTTGTGCCGCTTCATCATGGTGTATTTCACCCTGCCGGGCAGAATACCCAGTCCCTGGATGATCTCCGCGCTGTCGCTGTCCATAGCCTCGCAGAACACGTCCGGCGCGTTGCCGGTCAGCAGGATGAGCTGTCCCGCGTCCAGCTTTTCCGTGATCTCCGCCGTGTAGGGCCGCAGGGCGTCCGCCGCCAGACGCAGTCCCTGCTCCGTGGTGCTGCCCATATACACCAGCGTCACGTCCTCCGTCAGGAACCGCGGCTTGCTGTGCAGATCCGTTTCGATGACCTCCAGTTCCGGGCAGCAGCGCTGCAGATAGCGGATGTTCTGCAGGTCGCCGTAGAGATTGCACACCTCCGGGAACAGAATCTCAGCCTTCATTGCGCGCCCTCCTTTGCCAGCAGCATCTCCTTCAGCTTCGCCTTGACCTTAAAGGCCAGGGGCATGCCGTCCACGCCGTACAGAATGTATACGTCGTCTCCCGCCGTCAGCGGCAGCAGCTTCAGCGCGGCGAACTCGTCCTCTGCCAGTCGTATTTTCTCCTCCGGAATGCCCGCCAGCAGCAGCCGCAGCCTGTAGTCGTAGGCCCGCGGTCCCGCGCACACCAGGCATGTCACATCGTCGCTGTTCAGGAACTCGAAGTCCGTGTCGTACATCCAGCTGGGGTTTTCCGACCAGCTTTTGGCCACGCCCAGGCAGTTCATCATCACCAGCAGTTCTTTTTTTCCCGGCTTGGACCGGATATAGTCGAAGTTCCGGCTGCACGCCAGGGCGTTCTTGTCCTTGGACATCTGCATGATGACCTTCACGCCGCCGATGCTCTCCTCCGACAGGCGGCTGGCGGGGATCTTCACCTCCGCCAGGCGGCGGGCGATGGTCTGGTGGTCATAGCCCAGCTGCCGCAGGGCGGCGATCACCGTGACCGTGTTGTAGATATTGTGCACGCTGTCGGTAATGAGGGGATAGGGATACTTCTCCCCGCCCTCCTGGATGTTCATGGTGCGTCCGGCGGTGTCCACGTCGGTGGCCAGATAGTCGCTGCTTGGCGAATGGAACCCGCAGCTCTCGCACACCGCTCTGCCGATGTGGTGATAGCGCCGGTACTCATAGCGCAGCTTTCCCGCGCATCTGGGGCAGATACGCATGTCGTCCAGCAGATTCTCGCACTCCGTCACGTCCGTGGGCAGGCGGCCTATGCCGAAATAGACTCTCTCGTTTTCCGGCGCCACGGAGCCGGAGATCAGGTCGTCGGCGTTTAAGATCAGCTTGCTGCTCTTGGGAAACCAGCGGGTGAGGATGTCCGCGATGTAGCCCGGATGGGCGTTGCGCATGATGGAATCCCGGAACAGATTCGTCACGATGATGTATTCCGGCTTCACATAGGGATAGATCCGCGGCGCGGAGCGCTCGTCGATCTCCAGAACAGCCAGGTCATAGCCGGGCTTGACGCGCCCCAGCAGACCGCAGCCCCTCAGCAGCGCCGTGCTGACGCCGGAGACGATATTGCTGCCCGCCCGGTTGCTGAGCACGGTTTTGCCCTCGGCGGTGAGCACATCATTCAGCATATTGGCCACGGTGGTCTTGCCGTTGGTGCCGGTGACGGCCACGATATGCGCCGGCTTGCCGATGTATTTCAGAAAGTCCGGGCACAGCTTTACCGCCAGACTGCCGGGAAAGTCCGTGCCGTTGTGGCGTGTGATCTTCAGCGCCGGGATGGACAGCTTGGCCATCCACAGCGCGAAGAGAAACCGCAGTTTACCCATTGTCCGTATCCTCCTTGGTGTGTGTCTGCAGCCAGATCATCAGCGCCGCCACGTCCGCCGGCGACACGCCGGAGATGCGCCCTGCCTGGCCCACGTTCAGCGGCCGCAGGGCGTCCAGCTTTTCCCGCGCCTCCAGGCGCAGGCCCTGTATATGGCTGTAGTCCATGTCCGGCGGCAGCTTCCGCCGTTCCAGCTTTTCAAATTCCGCCACCTGCCGCTGCTGCCGCTGGATGTATCCCTCGTATTTCACGGTGATCTCCACCTGCTCCCGCACCTCGGCGGGCAGATCGGGGCGTGCGGTGTCGAAGGGTGCCAGATCGTCATAGGTCAGCTGGGGCCTCCGCAGCAGGTCGATAAGGCGGCAGCCGCTGTCCACGGCGGCGGTGCCCTTTTCCGCCAGCAGGGCGTTCAGCGCCTCGCTGCCGGCCAGCCCTGTGCGCTCCAGCCGCTTGATCTCCTGCGCCACGGCCTCGTACTTGGCCCGCACCTTTTCCAGCCGCTGGCCGCTGACCAGCCCCAGCCCGTGGCCGATGGCGCACAGCCGCTGGTCGGCGTTGTCCTGCCGCAGCAGCAGCCGGTACTCCGACCGGCTGGTCATCATCCGGTACGGCTCCTCTGTGCCCTTGGTCACCAGGTCGTCGATCAGCGTGCCGATGTAGCTCTCGCTGCGCTTCAGCACCAGCGTCGGGCGGCCCTGCAGCTTCAGCGCCGCGTTGACGCCGGCAATAAAGCCCTGCACCGCCGCCTCCTCATAGCCGGAGGAGCCGTTGAACTGCCCCGCGCCGTACAGGCCGGGCACGGAGCGCACCTCCAGCGTAGGCCGCAGGGCCAGCGGATCGATGCAGTCGTATTCGATGGCGTAGGCGGGACGCATCATCGCCGCGTGTTCCAGTCCGGCCACCGTGTGCAGCATCTGCAGCTGTATCTCCTCCGGCATGGAGGAGGAAAACCCCTGGACGTACAGCTCCTCGGTGTCCAGCCCCATAGGCTCGATGAACAGCTGGTGCCGGGGCTTGTCCGCGAAGCGTACCACCTTCGTCTCGATGGACGGGCAGTACCGCGGGCCGATGCCCTCGATCACGCCGGAGTAGATGGGGCTCCTGTCCAGATTCTCCCGTATGATGCGGTGCGTCTCCTCGTTGGTATAGGTCAGATAGCACACCGCCCGGTTTTCCGGGACGTGCTCCGTGGTAAAGCTGAAGGGCAGCGGAGAGGCGTCCCCCTCCTGCAATTCCATTTTGCTGAAGTCCACGCTGCCCCGGTGTATGCGGGGCGGCGTGCCGGTCTTGAACCGCCGCAGGGGCAGCCCCATGGCCCGCAGACTCTCGGTCAGTGCGTTGGCCGGGTGCAGCCCGTCGGGGCCGGAGGACTCGATGCATTCGCCCACGATGGTCTGGCCGGTCAGATAGGTGCCGGTGCACAGGATCACCGCCCTTGCCCCCAGCACCGCGCCGGTGCGCAGCACCACGGCGCTGACGTGACCGCTTTCATCCCGGCGGATCTCCGTCACCTCCGCCTGCCGCAGCGTCAGATGGGGCTGCAGCTCCAGCGTGTGCTTCATCACCTGCTGGTATTTCCGGCGGTCCGCCTGGGCCCGCAGCGACCACACGGCGGGGCCCTTCCCCCGGTTCAGCATCCGGTACTGGATGCAGGCCCTGTCCGCGGCTTTGGCCATCTCGCCGCCCAGGGCGTCCAGCTCCCGCACCAGATGGCCCTTCCCCGTGCCGCCGATGGCCGGGTTGCAGGGCATGTTGCCCACCGCGTCCAGACTCACCGTCAGGCAGATGGTCTCCATGCCCATCCGGGCCGCCGCCAGCGCGGCCTCGATGCCTGCGTGGCCCGCGCCGATCACCGCCACATCGTAGTCGCCGCCGTGAAACTCTCTCATGCCGGGTATCCCACCCTTCTTAGGATAGATTTCATAACACTTTATTATACTATGTCCGGTCTTTTGGCGCAAGAGGTCAAGCGGAACGGGTTTTGTGCAAACTGACCTAAAAATTTACAATGAATTTATATAACATATACAAGATAGTTCTTGTTTTTTATAAAATAATTCCATATAATAGGGTAGGAAAAATGAATGAAAGGAGCGTGATAGCACTATGACGACAACATGGATCTGGGGCGACCTGGACGATATGATCTTTGCCGACAGCGACTGGGAAGTCAGCCAGCGGTAAGACTGCTTGAGAGAAAACCACGCCGGGCGCGTGGGATTTTGCTTTTTATGGGGCTTTTCGACAGGAATCGTCCCCTGCATATAAACAGCAGAGACCATTCCAAGGCAAAGAAAAAGAGAGACGGCGCCGCCGTCTCTTGTTTTTTGTGCCTCCCGCCGCAAGCGCGCAGAAACGGACGACAGAGCAAGAGCTCTTAACGGCATTTGCGGTGTGTCTTAACGAGATTTTAGCGTTTCCTTAACGACAATGTATGCTATAATGGCACCATCAAGAGAGGGGTGAGAGAGGCTATGACCAACAAACAGGTCCGGCGGAAGCGGATCCTGCGCACCATCGGGCTGCACTTTTCCGGTACGGATGTGCTGAAGGCACTGGGGCTGTATCTGCTGTCCGTCATGTGCTGTCTGCTGCTGCGCAGCTTCGATATGCACAATGACACCAGCTATGTAGCCATGATATTCCTGCTGGACGTGTTCCTCACCGCCTACTGGACGGACGGCTACCTGTTGGGCGTCATCACGGCGGTGGTGGGCGTATTCAGCGTGGATATCATATTCACCTACCCGTTCTGGCACATTAGCTTTACGCTGACGGGCTTTCCGCTGACGTTTCTGGTCATGATGACCATTTCCATTCTCACGGCCACCGTTACCAGCCGCGCCAAGCAGACGGAGCAGATCCGGCGGGAGGCTGACCGTGAGAAGATGTACGCCGATCTGCTGCGCGCCGTGTCCCATGACATCCGCACGCCGCTGACGGGTATTGTGGGGGCCACCAATGTCCTGCTGGAGCAGGAGGAAGAGCTGACGCAGGAGCAGCGCCGGCAGCTGCTGCGCTCCACCAACGAGGATGCCCAGTGGCTCATCCGCATCGTGGAGAACCTGCTGTCCATCACCCGTATCAGTTCTGAGGAAGCCAGAGTCAAAAAGATTCCTGAGCCGGCGGAGGAGGTCATCGAGTCCGCCGTGGCCAAGACGCATAAGCACTACCCTGACGTGGACATGCGTGTCCATCTGCCCGATGAGCTGATGATGGTGCCTATGGATCCTCTGCTGGTGGAGCAGGTACTGGTGAACCTTATGGAGAACGCTGTTATCCACGGCGAGACGCAGCATATCGATATCACGCTCCGCAGCATCGGCGAAAATGCCGAGATACTGGTATCCGACGATGGTCGGGGGATCCCTATCCATCTGCTGCCCAAGCTGTTTGACGGTTCCGCCCGCAGTGACCGCCGCAGCGACGGACGGCGCAGCATGGGCATCGGCCTGTCCGTGTGCCGCACCATCGTGCTGGCCCACGGAGGCACCATCAAAGGCGACAATAAAAAAGAGGGCGGTGCGGTGTTCACCGTGACGCTGCCTATGAAAGGAGACGCAAATGAAGATTAAAGACAAGGTTTTGATCGTGGAGGACGAACAGTCCATCAGCAACTTTATCTCCATGATCCTCAGTGCCAATGGTTTCGACACCATCATCGTCCGCAGCGGCGAAGAGGCGCTGACCATGATCGCCTCCCACTGTCCCGACATGATCGTCCTGGATCTGGGCCTGCCCGATATGGACGGCATGGAGGTGCTGAAATCCGTCCGCAAGTGGTCCAATCTTCCCGTAGTGGTGGTATCCGCCCGCAATCATGAGCACGATAAGGTAGAGGCCCTGGACTACGGCGCCGATGACTATCTGGTCAAGCCCTTCGGCACGTCCGAGCTTCTGGCCCGCATCCGCACCGCCATCCGCCACACCCGCACTACCCTGGCCAACACCCAGATCGCCCAGTCCGGAAAATTCACCACCGGCGATCTGACCATCGACTACGATAAGCACCAGGTGCTGATGAACGGCAAAAATGCCGGCCTTACCGTCAACGAGTACAAGATCGTGGCCCTTCTGGGGAAATATGCCGGCAAGGTGCTGACCTATGACTTCATCATCCGTGAGCTTTGGGGCCCCAAAGCCAAGACCGACAACCAGATCCTCCGGGTGAATATGGCCAATATCCGCCGCAAGATCGAGCCCACCCCCGGCAACCCGCAGTACATCTTTACCGAGGTAGGCGTGGGCTACCGTATGCGCGAGGGCGACTGACATACATATGCACAGCGAAAAGCCCCCCTTGGACCGCCTGGTCTGAGGGGGACCTTTTTGTGATGGGATTTTCTCTGCGTGAAACTTTCTCCGGACAAGATTCGGCACTTCACAGCCTCTTTATAACGGAGAGATAAAGAAAAAACGCCGCTCCGCCACCAGGGCGTTAAGGAACGTTTTGCCTTATTTACAGGGATATTTTTTCGCTGTAAGATACAAACACGCCCGCCGTGACGCGGCGGGGGAAACTTGTAAGGAGAGAAAATATGGAAGAAAGAAAAGGCTTTGGATCCAATTTTGGATTCCTGATGGCCGCGGTCGGCTCTGCAGTCGGCCTGGGCAACATCTGGGGCTTCCCCAATAAGATGGGCGCCTCCGGCGGCTTCACGTTCCTCATCATCTATCTGATCCTGGCAGTCCTGTGCGGCTTCATCATCATGCTGGGTGAGCTGGCCATCGGCCGCAAGACCGGTCACGGCGCCGTGGGCGCGTACAAGGCCCTGTCCAAGAAGTTCAGCTGGATGGGCTGGCTGGGCATCCTGTCCGCGTTCTTCATCCTGTTCTTCTACTGCGCACTGGGCGGCTACTGCATCAAGTACACCGTTCTGAACATCGGCGATCTGTTCGGTGCCGGCTTCGGCTCCAATGGCCTGTCTGGCGGCGAAATTTTCGGCAACTTCCTGGGCAGCCCCGTTGAGGGCATCATCTACGGCCTTATTTTCGTAGCCATTACCATGCTCATCGTTATGGGCGGCATCGGCGGCGGTATCGAGAAGGTCTGCTCCGTGGGTATGCCCGCCCTGTTCGTGGCGCTGCTGATCTGCATCATCCGCGCCTGCACTCTGGACGGCGTGGACGCCACCGTGCAGGTACTCCAGGCCGACGGCTCCCTGGTGGAGCATGTGATCCACGGCAGCGCCCTGGACGGTCTGAAGTACATGTTCTCCCCCGGCTGGGCTACTGAAAACGGCTACTATGTTCCCACTTCCGCCATCATCGACGGCGTGAAAATGTCCGCGGTGGAGGTCAACGGCGTCATGCAGCGCATCGTGACCTTCAAGCAGGAGACACCCGACGTCCTGACCGTGCTGGCTACCGCCGGCGGCCAGATGTTCTTCTCCCTGTCCCTGGGCATGGGCGCCATGATCACCTACGGCTCCTACCTGCAGAAGAAGGAGAACATCCAGAAGAACGCTCTGCTCATCGTGGTCATGGATACCCTGGTGGCCCTGATGGCCGGCCTGTGCGTGCTGCCCGGCCGTTTCGCTCTGGATCCCTCCGGCGCAGTGGGCGGCCCGTCCCTGCTGTTCGTCACCATGCAGAACGTGTTCAGCCGCATGGGCGGCCTGGGCCCCGTTTTCGGCATCCTGTTCTATCTGCTGGTGGTGTTCGCCGCCATCTCCTCCTCCATCTCCCTGCTGGAGGTCATCGTGGCCCACTTTGTGGATAAGGCCCGCGACGAGGGCAAGGGCGACAAGCGCAAGACCTATACCCTCATCGCCGCTGCGGCTGTGGGCCTGGGCTGCATCCTGGTCTGCGCTGACCGTCTGGGTGCCAGCAGCTTCTCGCCCGCGGAATTGCTGAACATTGCGAATCCCAAGACCTGGGCTGCCGATTGGCTGGACTTCTGGGATGCGCTGTCCGAGGGCATTATGATGCCGCTGGGCGCCCTGCTGATGTCCCTGATGATCGGCTGGGAGATCGGTCCCGAAGTGGTCAAGGAAGAGGCGGAGCAGTCCGGCCACGCCATGGGCAGCTACGGCTTCTTCAAGGTCTGCGTCAAGTTCATCACCCCGCTGATCATGATCCTCATCCTGTACGGTCAGATCAAGGAATTCTTCCTGTAAAGCTTCTTAACGGTTTTTTAATAAGCGAACTCTTACTTAACAGAGGGGACGCCGGTGCCGCAGCACCGGCGTCCTTTTTTGCGCCTGTGTAAAGTGAAGCCGTTGTGCCGCAGCACTTTTAAAAGCACATCATGTCGTGTGTGTCCTGCCGCCGCTCTTGTAAAAACGACGAAAACCGAGTTCACAATTTGTTAAAATAATGGAATATGGCGTTAAGAACTTGACAATTTCTTAGCGCACGGGTATGATACAGGAAGTTGGCGGGACAGGCGCGCCTGTTCCGCCGGCTGATGGTATTCACCACCAATTTGTGAGGAGGTAAATCACACACATGGAAAAGAAAAGCACAAAGATCG
>CAVGEC010000033.1:0-16636 GCA_963628195.1 Bacteroidaceae bacterium | reverse complement strand
TTTCACCTCTACCGCCGCACTCCCAAGCCTTTCCCTTGCGTGAGCGCATTTGCTGTTTCTCCCTCCGTGAATACAGAACATTGCTTTTCTATTGAATTGCGGCCCGCAGGGCCCACCAACCTTTTGCGGTGCTTCGCGCCGCAAAAGGCGCGATTTGATAATCGCCCAAAACCGTTAGAACAGGAAGCCTTCTGCGGTTGCTGTTTTCAGCGGCAGCGAAGCGGTAGCGGAAAGCTGTGCTGCCACAGTCGTCATCCCAACAGCGATTCCCACAGCACCGATTCCGCGAGTATGCACCGCCAAGTCGGCACCCGCCCGCCCCGCGCAAGGAAGCCTTGAAACGTAGTTTCAAGCGGCGTTTTTGGGTACTTTTGCCGCCGAGGGCAAAAGTACCTCGCGCCGGAGCGCGAAACTCTCCCCCGCCGCAGGCGCAAAAAAGAAGCCCTTAGGCCACCTGGCCTAAGGGCTTCTTTTTTATAAATTTTTGACCCGCAGCGCCCGTATCGCATTCAGCACCGCCAGCACCATCACGCCCACATCGGCGAAGATGGCCGCCCACATGTCCGCCACGCCGATGGCCACCAGCACCAGGCAGGCGAACTTCACCGCCAGCGCGAACACGATGTTCTGATACACGATACCGATGCACTTCCGCGAGATGCGTATGGCCTTGGCGATCTGCAGCGGCTCGTCGTCCATCAATACGATGTCCGCCGCCTCAATGGCCGCATCGCTGCCCATGGCGCCCATGGCGATGCCGATGTCCGCCCGACTCAGCACCGGCGCGTCGTTGATGCCGTCGCCCACGAAGGCCAGCTTCGCCTTGCCGCTCTGCCGCGCCAGCAGCTGCTCCACCCGCTCCACCTTGTCGCCGGGCAGCAGCTCACTGTGCACCTCGTCCACGCCCAGTTCCGCCGCCACCGCGTCGGCCACCTTCTTGGCGTCGCCGGTGAGCATCACGGTCTTCTCCACGCCCGCCTTGTGCAGCGCGGCAATGGCCTCCTTGGCGTTAGGCTTCACCACGTCGGAGATCACGATGTGCCCCGCGTACTTTCCATCCACCGCCATGTGGATGATGGTGCCCACGCTGTGGCAGTCGTGGTACTCGATCCTCAGCCGGGCCATCAGCTTGCTGTTGCCGGCCGCCGCCTGATGTCCATCCACCACCGCGGTGACGCCGTGGCCGCTGATCTCCTGGATATCCTCCACCCGGCTTCGGTCGATCTCCCTGCCATAGGCCTTCTGCAAACTCTTGCTGATGGGATGGGATGACGCGCATTCCGCCAGCGCCGCGAATTCCAGCAGCTTGCTCTCGTCCATGTCGCTGTGGTGCACCGCCGTCACCTCAAACACGCCCCTGGTCAGCGTACCGGTCTTGTCAAACACCACGGTCTTTACCTGGGACAGTGTCTCCAGATAGTTAGAGCCTTTGATGAGGATGCCCTCATGGCTGGCTCCGCCGATCCCTGCAAAGAAGCTCAACGGGATGCTGACCACCAGCGCACACGGGCAGCTGGTCACCAGGAATGTCAGCGCACGATAGATCCACTGCTCCCACTGTCCGTCCATGCCGCCCACCAGCCGGATCGCCGGCGGCAGGATAGCCAGCGCCAGGGCGCTGTAGCACACCACGGGAGTATAGATACGGGCAAATTTGGCGATAAAGTCCTCACTGCGGGACTTGCGGGAGCTGGAGTTCTCCACCAGCTCCAGTATTTTGGACACCGTAGATTCTCCAAACGCCTTCGTGGTTCTGATCTTCAGCACGCCGGTCATGTTGATGCAGCCGCTGATGATCTCGTCGCCCTCTTTGGCGTCCCGCGGCAGGCTTTCGCCTGTCAGCGCGCTGGTGTTCAGCGTAGAGCTCCCCTCGGTCACCACACCGTCGATGGGCACCTTCTCCCCCGGCTGCACCACGATGACCGTCCCAATGTCCACCTCGTCCGGGTCCACCTGCACCAGCTGGCCGTCCCGCTCGATGTTGGCGTAGTCAGGCCGGATGTCCATCAGTGCGCTGATGTTCTTCCGGCTCTTACCCACCGCGTAGCTCTGGAACAGCTCACCGACCTGATAAAACAGCATCACGGCGATGGCCTCGTTATAGTCGCCGCTCTTTTCATAGATAGCCAGGGCAAACGCGCCCACTGTGGCCACCGCCATCAGAAAGTTCTCGTCGAACACCCGTCCGTTGGCGATACCCTGCCCAGCCTTTTTCAAAATGTCATAGCCGATGACCAGATACGCGATCAGATACAGCGCCAGCCGCAGCCATCCCGTCACCGGGATAAAATACAGCGCCGCCAGCATCACCGCCGTAACGATAATGCGGATCAGCATCTTTTTCTGCTTTTTGCTCATGTCGTTCTCTCCTTATATCGTGTCCTATGTCATGTCCACCCCCTGTACAACTTGTACTCCAACCATTTGTACAGGTATGATTTCAACCGGACATCCTCCCTGTCTGCTTACGCTCAGGGAGGAAAAAGCGCCCCGCTGTGCGGGGCGCGGAATATGCCTTACAGTTCGATCTCGCAGTCCGGTTCCACCTTCTTGCAGGCCTTCAGAACCGCCTTCATCGTGGCCTTCGCATCCGCCCCTTCCGCAAATTCCACGATCATTTTTTGAGTCATAAAGTTCACAACAGCAGAGGCCACACCCTCCGTTTTTGTTGCAGCTTCCTCCATTAAATTGGCACAATTGGCGCAATCTACCTCAATATTGTACGTCTTTTTCATAGCGTCACCTTTCCGTGCTCTTTTCATCATTAAGCACTTGTTTAATCATTGTGACCGTAGTATAATGCCGTTGAAGCCGCTTGTCAACGGCTTTTCACCACTCCCTGCCGCACGGGCGAAAACCATTGCCTTTCGGGCCAAAAAGGAGGTCCTTCTGTGGAAAAAACGCACCTTCCCCACTACCACGGCGAAGACACAGCCCACGTCGAAGTTGTCCGCCAGATGTTAGAAAAAGCCGGTACTTTTCAGCGTTTGTCCGATATTTTCCGCCAATTAGGTGACGCAAATCGCATACGCATTTTCTGGCTCCTCTGTCATTGCGAGGAGTGCGTGGTCAACATTGCCGCCATGATGGACATGTCCAGTCCCGCCGTCTCTCACCACCTCCGCACCTTGAAAGACAGCGGCCTGCTCACCACCCGCCGTGATGGCAAAGAAGTCTACTATCACGCTGCCGACACCGCCCAGGCCCGTCTCCTCCACGAGCTGATCGAACAGGTCATGGATGTAGCCTGTCCCCAGTGGCGCTCCGAAACGGCGCCGGTACAGCTGATCCGCCAGATCCACGACTACATGACCACCCATATGGATCAGCGCATCACCATCGAGGAGCTGTGCCACATGTATCCCATCAATCCCACCACGCTGAAAGAGGTTTTCAAAGAGGTGTACGGCACCTCCATTGCCGCCCACCTCAAGGAGCACCGGCTGGAAAAGGCCGCCAAACTCCTGCGGGAAACAGACCTCAGCGTAGCGGAGGTCGCCCGTCAGGTGGGTTACGAAAGTCAGAGCAAATTCACCGCCGCCTTTAAAGAACAGTACGGCAGGCTGCCAAAGGAATATCGCAAGGCATGATCCCCGCCACGTCCTCCCGGAGAAATGGTGATTGCCTCCGGATGGCCGGCATATTGCTATCTACCGCAAAATGTGCTATGCTGTACCCGATCATTTCATTGGGAGGACACACATGGATCCTATTTTTGACATTGAATTGGAGGATTGCCCTATCTGCCGCGGCGCAGGCGTCATGCAGGACGAACAGGGCTGGTGCGTCTCCGTTGCCTGTATGGACTGCGGCGCCGAAACGGCCCACGCGGAGTACCGCACTCCGGAGGAGCGGCTGGATGCCGCCCGCCGCGTGGCGCTCCTGTGGAATCTGGGCAAAGTCATCCATACCGGCGTAGGTGACTGAACTACGCTGCCTCACAGAGAAAGGGCCGCCCTCTTCGGGGCGGCCCTTTCATATGGTCCCGCACGGCGGTGCATAGGCCAGCACAATACCCGCACAGACAAGATAAAAGTGCGGCAGTTCCCGGTGAACTGCCGCACTCTTTTTTGATCATCGGTGCCCTGACAAAGGGCTGAGGACTTACTTTTCTATGCGCTCATTCCCAGACTCACCGTTCAGCCCTTCACGCTGCCCAGCGACACGCCCTCCACAATGTAGCGGGAAAGGAGGAAATACATGACGAACATGGGCAGAATGGTGATGGACAGCGCCAGGAATATCACGCCGTAGTCGGCGCGGAAGGACTCTCCCATCAGCATCTGCACAAACATGGTCAATGTCTTCTTGCCAGTAGAGTTGATGATCAGACTGGGCAGGAACAGGCTGTTCCAGTTGGCTACGAACTGGAAAATAGCCTGCACCGCCAGCGCCGGCTTCATGATGGGCAGGACGATGGTGTTGAAGGTATGGAACTCGCCGGAACCGTCGATACGGGCGGCCTCTACCACCTCCAGCGGCAGCGCACCCAGCAGATACTGCCGCAGGAAGAACACCACCACCGGCGTGGTGATGGCCGGGATGATCAGCGGCCAGTAGGTATCGATCAGCTTAAGCTGTATCATGAACTTATAATAGCCGATGGCGAACACCTGTGTGGGCACCATCATCACCGCCAGGATAAAGCCCCAGGCAGCTTTTTTCAGCTTGAAATCATAGGCGTGGATGCCGTAGGCCGTCAGCGCGGAGAAATAGACCGACAGCGCCGTGGCCGGTACCGTCACCAGCAGGGAATTGAGCATACTGCCCAGCGCGGTAACACCCAGGCCGCGCTGTTTCAGATCAAAATTGTGCAGGTTTTCCAGCAGGTTGCTGCCAAACCAGAAGCTGATGCCGGACTTGACCTCGTTGGATGTCCGGGTGCCGTTGACGAACATCAGGTAGAAGGGCAGCAAACTGATGATGCACAGAAACACCATCACGATGGTGCGGATGATCTTGGCGCGCCGTATGGCGGCGGGATCATGATGCTTCACTGTACGCCACCTCCTGTCTGAATATGCTTTCTGCGGGGCTGCCGCTCCTTCATAAAGAAGAACAGCAGCATGGAGATGGCCACCGTCACCAGGAACAGCAGAATGGACACCGCCGCTGCACGGCCTGTGTCCGTGCTGTGCAGCCGCATGATGTACATGGTAACGGTGGTACTGGTGTCATCGGGATAACCGATGGTACCGCCGTTGGTATTGAACAGCGCGGGAATGTCGTACAGCTGCAATCCGCCGATGGCGGACGTGACCAGTGTATACAGCAGCACCGGCTTCAAAAGCGGCAGGGTGATGCGTATAAATTTCTGCCAGGAGGTGGCACCGTCTATATCGGCGGCCTCATACAGGGATCTGTTGATGCCCATCATACCGGAGATGAGGATCAGTGTCGTGTTGCCGTACCACATCCAGAACAGGATGAAGGAGATGGTCAGACTTGTCGCCCACTTGTCGGACATGATGTTGGCCGTCTGCGCCACCCAGCCCAGCTTCCGCAGCGTGGTCATCACCGGCCCGTACTGGCACAGCAGCGCGTAGAATACCATGGAAACGGAGGCCGCCGTGATGATGTTGGGCATATAGGTCAGCACCTTGAACACGCCCTTGCCCTTCAGCTGCACACGGTTATCGGTCAGCCACGCGGCCACCAGCAGGCTCATCAGGATCTGTGGTATGAAGTTGCACACCCATATCCGCATGGTATTGCCCAGATACAGAAGGAAGTTGGCTTTTTCGCCCTCCACCAGTCCCAGTATCTTGCCGTAGTTCTCCAGTCCCGCAAAGTTGGAAGTCTCCACCAGATTACGGGTGGTGTATTCAAACAGGCTGTAATAGAACGTGCTCAGCAGCGGCCACAGAGAAAACACCAGATACACCAGGAAAAACGGCAGGATGAACCGGTAGCCGTATTTGCTGTAGCTGATGCCCTTATGCTTCGGTTTCGGCGTGCGCATGGCGTGCCTCCTTTCGGAATGACTGCAAGGCTCCCTCCCCCCGCCGGGGGAGGGAGCCTTGTGGGGAAATCACCTTACTTGACGTTCAGATAGGAATACTTGTCGTGGATAGAGGCCGCGAAGTCGGACAGCGCAGCGTCCAAATCGCCATTGGCGATGTACGCATCCACAGCGGCAGGCAGCAGCTGCTCGCAGATGACCTGATCCTCGCCCACGGCCAGCACATTGATGCCGTCGCACTTGTCAGCGAAGAAGCTGATGATGTCCTGACCGCCGGCGGTCTTATAGGTGCTGGTGGTGCCGGAGCCGTTTTCCTTGATGTAGTCGATGGCGGCCTTGTTGTTCACATAGTCGCCGTTGGCGGTGTTGATGGCCACCATGGACTCGGTGTTGCAGGTGGTGTAATACATGATCTGGCGGGCCAGCTCCTTATCAGAGCAGTTGGCGGTAGCCGCCAGGCCGGTGCCGCCCCAATAGAAGGCCTGCGGGCCCTGGATCAGCACGGAGTTGTCGGACCAGGTGTCGGTCAGGCACCAATAGGTGTACCAGGGGCAGCCGGTGAAAGCGATGCAGGCCTCGGTCTCCTCGCCGTCGCCGTCCTTCAGCGCGGCCCAGTCGGTGCTCCACATCTTGGTGTCAAAGGTCAAGCCGTCCAGCTTCTTGCTCAGTTCGAAGTAGGTCTTGATGGCGTCATCGATGACGATGTTGTCGTCGGCATCATACCACGCAGAGGTACGGGCGCCGTTGCAGAACACATACTTCAGATCGTCCGCGCCGCTGAGCAGCTTCACCTTGCCGCCGCTCTGCTCGTTGACGGACTGGGAGACCTCGACCACCTTGTCCCAGGTGCTCAGCATATCCTGCAGCTCGGCGGGATCGGTGGTACCCATGTACTTCTCAGCCAGGTCAGTACGGATCTGCCAGCAGCCGGGCGTGGCCTGCCAGAACAGGGCGTAAGCGTCGCCGTTAGCGTCGCTGCCCAGCTTCAGATTATAGTCATACATATTGGCCATATCCTCGGCGGTAATGCCCAGGTCAGCGGCCTTCATCAGCTGGCCGGACTGGACGTACTTCTGCACATAGCCCACTTCCAGCAGCATAATGTCGGGGTACTGCTCGTTGCTGGGATCGGCCAGGATGGCATCGATCTTGTCCTGGTAGATATTGGAGTCGCCCACGTTGACGATCTGAATGCGGGAGACCTGATCCTCGCTCAGGTACTTGGGCAGTACCTCGTCCAGGATCTTCTGATAATCGGTGTTCCACGTCCAAATATAGAACGGATCGGTGCTGCTGTCGGCATCATCGCCGGCAGGCTGCTTGGTCTGACCGCAGGCCACAAGGCTCAGCGCCATGACCAGCGCCAGCAGCATAGTCAAAAACTTCTTCATAGCATTTCCTCCTTAAAAGTGTGTGATATACATACTGCGCGCCCTGCGCAGGTATCACCTTATTCGGTGCGGGGCGGAGCCACCGATCCGCCGGGCAGCAGTGCTCCGGTGACCACGGTGCGGTCCATTACAGTGGTGCGGGGCTTCTCGATCAGCTCGATGAGCCGTGCGGCGGCAGTCCTGCCCAGCGCGGCGGTATCCTGCCGATAGGTCGTCAGCCGGGGGCTCATGGTCTGCGAGAGGAATATGCCGTCGTACCCGGCCACAGAGATATCGCCGGGTACGCGCAGCCCCGCGGCAGCAATGGTGTTCAACCCTCCGACGGCGGAAAAATCGTCGGGAAACAGAATACAGGTAGGCGGCTGCGGCAGCGCCAGCAGTGCCGCCGTCTCGCGGGCGCAACTCTCCGGATCGTGGTATCTGCCGATGCGTACATACTCCGGTTCCGCTTCCAGCCCCAGCGCCTCCAGCGCCCGGAAATACGACGTCAGCCGGTTCTGAGTAACGGCGGTGTCCTCGCCGTGGATAAAGGCAATACGCCGGTGACCAGCCTCGTACACATGGCGCACCAGCGCCTCTGTGCCGCAAAGATTATCGGAAGTCACGGCCAGTCGGTTATTGAACACATGGTCTATGGTCACCACCGGAAGTCCGCTGTCCACCAGCTCCTGCACCTGCGGGTGCGTAAAGTCCACGCAGGCGATGACCACGCCGTCCAGGCCGCGGTACCGACAGTGCTGCAAATAGGTGGTGGGCTTGCCGCCCACATTGTGGTTAAGGAACGTGATGTCGTAACCATGGGCCTCCGCCTCGGTCTTGAAACTCTCCAGCATAGCGGAAAAATACTCGTGGGCCAGGCCGCTGTGCCGTTCATCCACGAACAGCACACCCAGATTATAGGTGCGGTTGGTTTTCAAGGCCCGCGCCGCTGAGTTGGTCATATAGCCCATTTTTTCCGCAGCGGCGCAGACGCGGCGGCGGGTGTCCTCCCCGATATCCTGCTGCCCGTTCAGCGCCTTGCTGACGGTGGCCACGGACACACCGCAGCGCTGTGCAATGTCCTTCATGGATACCACAGGCGTCCACCTCGCTTCGCAGTTACTTAATCGTTTTCGATTTCTACAATATCCCATTCTCGCGAAAAATGCAATATCATATTGTCGAAATAGAGCAATTTTGTACACTCGCACGACTGTGGCAGCGAAAATTTGTGTAACTTCCCAGCGAAAATGAACGTAACAATATAGCAGCTTTCTAAATTTACGCTTTTTATAAAATCAGCGGAAAAATAGCTTGCTTTTTGTATAAAAATGCGCTACTCTTTTGATTGAACGCAACGCGATCTCTCTTAATCGTTTTCGGAATATCGGCTCCGGCACTGCGCCGCGAGCGAAAGGAGACTCTTTCTATGCGCTTTGGCCACTTCGACGACGCAAGACGTGAATATGTGATCGAGAACCCCCGCACGCCCCTGCCATGGATCAACTACCTGGGCAGCGAAGACTTCTTCGCGCTGGTTTCCAATACGGCGGGCGGCTATGCCTTTTACCGGGATGCCCGTCTCCGCCGCCTTACCCGTTACCGCTATAACAACTGCCCGCTGGACAGCGACGGTTTTCATGTATACGTCAAAGACGGCAGCACCGTCTGGAACCCCGGCTGGCAGCCGGTGCAGACAGAGCTGGACGATTACGAGTGCCGCCACGGACTGGGATACACCATCCTCCGCGGTGTCAAAAACGGCGTAGCCGTCCGGCAGGAAATGCTCGTACCCAAAGGGGACAACTGCCTGCTGCTCCGTCTGACCGTTACCAATGAAAGCACCCTGCCCCGCACGGTGTCGCTGTTCCCCTATGTGGAGTTCTGCCTGTGGGACGCCATGGACGACAGTTCCAATTTCCAACGGAACTTCTCTATCGGCGAGGTGGAGCTGGAGCCCAACGCCATCTACCACAAGACCGAATACCGCGAACGGCGGGATCACTACGCCGTTCTTTGGGCGGATCGCCCCTACGAAAGCTTCGACACCAGCCGCGACGCCTTTATGGGCGTCTACGGCGCGCCGTCCATGCCTCAGGCTGTGAAAAACGGCGCGTGTGCCGGCAGTGTAGCCCACGGCTGGGCGCCGATAGGCGCCATGCAGTTCACGCTGCCGCTGGCACCCGGTGCGTCGGAGTCGCTGCTGCTGGGCCTGGGCTACATCGAAAACGCAGAGGATGCCAAATGGGCCGCCCCCGGCATCATCAGCAAAGAAAAGGCTCACGCCATGATGGCGCGCTACAGCACCGGGGCAGCCTTTGACGAGGCGCTCTCGGTCCTGTGGGACCACTGGAGCGCCCTGCTGGATGGCTATCACGTCTCCACCGGTGATGAAAAGCTGGACCGCATGGTGAACATCTGGAACCAGTACCAGTGCATGGTCACGTTCAACATGAGCCGCTCCGCCAGTTACTTTGAAAGCGGTATGGGGCGCGGCATGGGCTTCCGGGATTCCTGTCAGGATCTGCTGGGCTTCGTCCACATGATCCCCCAGCGGGCCAGGGAGCGCATTCTGGACATCGCCGCCACCCAGTTCCCCGACGGCAGCGCCTATCATCAGTACCAGCCCTTGACCAAAAAGGGTAACCTGGCTGTGGGCAGCGGCTTTAACGACGATCCGCTGTGGCTCATCGCCGGCGTGGATGCCTACCTTCGCGAGACCGGCGACTGGAGCATTCTGGAGGAGCCTGTCCCCTTCGACACAGAGGCCGGCACAGAGCAGCCTCTGCTGGAGCATCTTCGCCGCAGTTTCCGCTATACCGCCACCCATCTGGGCCCCCACGGGCTGCCGCTGATCGGCCGCGCCGACTGGAACGACTGCCTGAACCTCAACTGCTTTTCCGCCCACCCCGGCGAGAGCTTCCAGACCACCGGCCCCAGCGAGGGCCCCGTGGCCGAGAGCGTGTTCATCGCCGGTATGTTTGTGAAATACGGCCGTGCCTGGGCAGATATCTGCCGCCATCTGGGCTTGACAGGCGAAGCTGAGAACGCCGAAGTCTCCATCGCCGCCGTTGAGCGCGCCGCGCTGGACGCCGGATGGGACGGCGAATGGTTCCGCCGCGCCTACGACGCCTTCGGGCAGCCTGTGGGCAGCCGGACATGCGAGGAGGGTCAGATCTTCATCGAACCCCAGGGCATGTGCGTCATGGCCGGCCTCGGCACCGCCACCGGCCAGGCGGCGCAGGCGCTGGAGAGCGTGCGCCGCTATCTGGACACCCAATATGGCATCGTCCTGCTGCACCCGGCCTACACCAGGTACCATCTGGAGTTGGGTGAGATCTCCAGCTATCCCCCCGGCTATAAAGAGAATGCCGGCATTTTCTGCCACAACAACCCGTGGATCACCTGCGCCGAGACGGTGCTGGGACACGGTACGCGGGCCTTCGAGGTCTACCGCAAGACCTGCCCGGCTTATATCGAGAACATCAGCGAGATCCACCGTACCGAGCCGTATGTATACAGCCAGATGGTAGCCGGCAAGGATGCCCCTACCTTTGGTGAGGGCAAGAACAGCTGGCTCACCGGCACGGCAGCGTGGACGTTCGTCAGCATCTCCCAGGCTATTCTGGGCATACAGCCCACATTGGACGGCCTCGCCATTGATCCCTGCATCCCCGCGGAATGGAAAGGCTTCACCGTGACGCGGCGCTACCGCGGCGCGGTGTATCACATCACCGTGGAGAACCCCTGCGGCGTGGAAAAGGGCGTCGTCTCCCTCACCGTGAACGGCTCCCCCATCGCCGGGAAGGTACTGCCCCTGGCCGCCCCCGGCACGGAAGTGCGGGTACACGCCGTCATGGGCTGAAGCGAATAACAGCACGGCCCCCGCGCAGATCAAATGCGCGGGGGCCGTGTCATTATTTCGAAAATGAATACACCGTGCGGTGCCGGTATGGTTCCCCCCGCCGCAGCAGCGGCTGGGGAAAATCCGGATGATGCACCGCATCCGGCGGGAACTGCGGCTCCAGACACACAGCGCAGCGGGGCATATACACCGTCCCGTTCTTCCCGCTTCGCTTGGACAGCCAGTTAGCCGTATACAGCTGCACGCCGGGAGAGGTAGTGTCCACCGCCATGGTGATACCGCTTTCATCGCCCCGCAGCACCGCCGCCCGACGCAAGCCGCCGCCGGCCACACAGAAGTGGTGGTCGTAGCCGTTCACCAGCCGCAGCTGCTCTTCCGGGGCATCGATGTCACGACCGACAGCCTTGGGTACACGGAAGTCAAAGGCCGTTCCCTCCACCGGCAGCGCCCTGCCCGTGGGCAGGCAGCCGGGGGATGTCTCCAGATACGCCTCCGCCGCCAGCGTCAGCGTGTGCCCCATGGCCGTGCCGCCTCCGTTGAGGTTGAAATAGCTGTGGTTTGTCAGGCTGCACAGGGTATCGGCATCGCTCTCCGCCTCGTATTCTATCCGCAGCGATGCCCCTGCCAGGCGGTAGGCCACCGATACGGTCAGTGCGCCGGGGTAGCCCTCCTCGCCGCCGGGCGACAGACGGCGCAGCCGCAGGCCGTCTTCCAGCGGCTCCGCGCTCCAGACGCGCTTGTCAAAGCCTCGCACACCGCCATGGAGATGGTTCTCTCCATCGTTTTTTGCCAACGGATATACCGCACCGTTCAGCGCAAAGGACGCCCCGCCGATGCGGTTGCATACGCGGCCCACCGTCGCGCCGGCGCAGCCGTCGTTCTGCTCGTACTCCTGCAGAGTTTCGTAGCCCAGCACTACATCCGTGCCGCCGAATACCAACCGCCGCAGCGCCGCGCCGTAGGTAAGCACCTCGGCTGTCAGAAATTCATTTTCCAGCGTCCATGCCTCCACGGCCTCTCCGCCGGTCGTCACGCCGAATTCCCGGCATATCTTCTCCATTCGCGCCATCACCTCTCCATCACGTTCTCCGTTTTCGGTATGCACCGATTATACGGCGGGGAAAAAGCAAATGCAAGCAGGATCGCGGAATGGTCCGCCGCCCTCAGCGGCAGCCGCAGTTTCACGCTTTCACTTATGCACTCCCACCCTCTCTTTTTGTATCATTTTTACTTATGCGTACCATGTGAAATCAATGTTTTACTTATTTCTTCACCGCGCGTATAATGAGCCGTTGTCTGAAAAGCGCACAAAAAAGCAGGAGGCGGTATATATGGCAAATTGCGCGATCGTGGGGATCAACTGGGGCGATGAAGGCAAGGGACGCATGGTGGACTACCTTACCGGGCAGTACGATGTAGTGGTGCGGTATCAAGGCGGCGGCAATGCCGGACACACCGTCATCAACGACAGGGGCAAATTCGCCCTGCATTTGCTGCCCTCCGGCGTGTTCCGCCCCGGCGTGATGAATATTCTGGGCAACGGCGTGGCGCTGGACTGCGAAAACCTGGTAAAGGAGATCGATGCCCTTCGTGCGGCAGGTGTCGGCATCTCTCCGGAGAATCTGCTGGTCAGCCACCGCGCCTCCCTGCTGCTGCCATGGCACCGAGAGCTGGACGCGCTGGAGGAAGCGCGGCTCAAGGACAAGATGTACGGCTCCACCAAGCAGGGCATAGCGCCCTTCTATTCCGATAAATATCAGAAAAAGACCATTCAGGCAGGGGAACTGCTGTACCCGGAGCACTTGAGAGCGCATCTGCGGGATCTCCTGGAGTGGAAAAATCTCATATTGCAGAAGGTCTACGGCGCCAAGGGGTACACGATGGAGGAGCTGACCGCGTGGCTGGAGGCCTATGCCGCGCGGGTGCAGCCCTATGTAGCGGATACCGGATGCTATCTGCGTCAGGCGCAGGCAGAAGGCAAGTCCATCCTGTTCGAGGGACAGCTGGGCGCACTGCGCGACCTGGACTACGGCATCTATCCCTACACCACCTCCTCCAACACCATCGCCGCCTATGCGCCCATCGGCGCGGGGCTGCCCACAGCAAAGATCGACGAGGTAGTGGGCGTGGTAAAGGCGTACTCCTCCTGTGTGGGAGAGGGCCCCTTTGCCTGCGAGTGGTTCGGCGCCGATGCGGAAAAGCTGCGGGAGGCCGGCGCGGAGTACGGCGCTAAAACAGGCCGCCCCCGCCGGGTGGGCCCCATCGATCTTGTGGCCACGCGCTACGGCGTAGAGGTGCAGGGCGCCACCAATATCGCGCTTACCAAATTGGATATTCTCAGCTACATGGAGGACATCCCCGTCTGCGCCGCCTACGAGATCGACGGAGAGATCACCCATGAATTTCCCTTCCCCGCGGTGCTGGAAAGGGTTAAGCCCGTCATAGAGCATCTGCCGGGATGGCACTGCGACATTTCCGCCGTCCGCACATGGAAGGACATGCCGCAAGCGGCGCGGGACTATGTGGAGTATGTGGAGCAGGCTATCGGCTGCCATATCGGCTATGTCTCCGTGGGTGCCGAACGGGAAAGCCTCATCATCAGATAAGCAAGGAGCATCGATATGTCTCACGATATTTACAACTCTCCGCTGGCATCCCGCTATGCCTCGGATTACATGCTGCACCTGTTCTCCGATGACAGCCGCTATCAGACATGGCGGCGGCTGTGGGCAGCGCTGGCCCGCGTCCAGCACCAGCTCGGCCTGCCCATCACCGAAGCGCAGGCGGCGGAGCTGGAGGCCCACATCACCGATATCGACTACGATGCGGTCTCCCGTCGGGAGCGTCAGGTGCGCCATGATGTGATGGCGCATGTGTATGCCTATGGCAAGGCGGCGCCGTCGGCGGCAGGTATCATTCACCTGGGCGCCACCAGCTGCTATGTGACCGACAACGCCGATCTGATCCTCTACCGGGACGGTCTTGTCTATCTGCGGACACAGTTGCTGGCGGTGCTGGGCCATCTGGCAGCCTTCGCGGAAAAGTATGCCGCCACGCCCACGCTGGGGTATACCCACTATCAGCCGGCGCAGCCTGTGACCGTGGGCAAGCGGGCCACTCTGTGGATGCAGGATTTCCTCTCGGACGTGGAGGAACTGGATCATGTGCTGTCCACGCTGCGTTTTCTGGGCTGCCGGGGCACCACGGGCACAGAGGCCAGCTTTATGGAGTTGTTTGACGGCGACGAGGAAAAGATCGGCGAGATGAACCGCCGCATCGCCGCGGAGTTCGGCTTCTCCGGCTGCTTCCCGGTGTGCGGGCAGACCTATCCCCGGAAGGCGGACAGCCGCATTCTGAACTGTCTCAGCGGCATCGCCCAGAGCGCCTGCCGCATGGCCAACGACATCCGCCTGCTGCAGCACGACCGCCAGCTGGAGGAGCCCTTCGAAGCGGACCAGATCGGCTCGTCCGCCATGGCCTACAAGCGCAATCCCATGCGGTGTGAGCGCGTATGCTCTCTCAGCCGCTATCTGATGGCCGATGCCATGAACGCACCCATGACCGTCGGCGCGCAGTGGCTGGAACGCACCCTGGATGACTCCGCCAACCGCCGCATCTCCATGCCGGAGGGCTTTCTGTGCGCCGACGCGGTGCTGCGGCTGTGCCAGAACATAGCAGCGGGCCTGCGTGTCAACGAAACTGCTGTGGAGCATACCCTGCGTGAATATCTGCCGTTCCTGGCCACGGAGGACATCATGATGGAGGCGGTGAAGCGGGGCGGTGACCGCCAGAAGCTGCACGAGATCCTCCGCCGTCACTCCATGGCGGCGACGGCACGCATGAAGGAGGGCCTGCCCTGCGATCTGCCGGACCGCCTGGCCGAGGATCCGGTTTTCAGGCTGAGCCGTACGGAGTTGGAGCAGCTGATGGAGCCGCAGCGCTATATCGGGCGGTGTCCCCAGCAGGTGCGGCAGTTTCTGGATGCCTGCGCGCCGCTGCTGCGGCAGGCGCAGTCCGCGGACGGCGATATTCGGATATGAGAGGCAGGGCAGCCCAAAGCCACGCCTAACCTCCGGCAACGCCAACGGCTCACTGAACAGCAAAAGAATGCGGCAGCTCACAATGAGCTGCCGCATTCTTTTACCTTGTATGCCAAGCTGCCCCGCAGCACATTCCGCACTTCCGGCCCGTTGCGGGTACTGACCGGCCGCAGCGGTGAATAGAATGGTGTCAAAACCGGAAAGGGGCGGATATGATGCAAAAAGTGAAGATACTCCTGCTGCGGCGGTGGTATATGGCGGGCGGCGCAGCGCTGCTGGCCGCCGCCGCTGTCTTTTACGCCGTAAACTATCCCACCACCGTCAGTGCAGCTGCCTCCACCCGGCAGCTGCCCATCTACTCCGTGGAACGCAGCCAGAAGGTGTGTTCCATCAGTTTCGACGCCGCGTGGGGCAACGAGGACACCCAGACTCTTATCGACATACTTGCCCAGTATAACATTAAAACCACGTTTTTCGTGGTAGGCGACTGGGCGGAGAAATACCCGGAATCCGTCAAGGCCCTCCATGACGCCGGGCATGAGGTCATGAGCCACTCCAACCACCACGACCACTACAATAACCTGTCCACCCAGCAGATCATCGACGATGTCACCGCCAGCAACCAGCGCATCAGCGCCTCCACCGGCGTGACGCCCACACTGATCCGCTGCCCTTACGGCGAATACGATGACCACGTTATTGCCGCCATCCGTTCCATGGGCATGGAACCCATCCAGTGGGATGTGGAGCGACTGGAAATGACTTAAAGCCGTTGTGGCACAATGGTTTTCGGGTTTGGCGGCTGTGCGCATCAGCCCTAAAATTGACCTGTAAACGGGGCGTTTGAGGGGCGTTTCAGGCACGTGAGAGGTCAAAATTGACGGGGTATGCGCAAAGCGCCAGCATCGCAATGCCGGCTGTCCCACTGAGGAAGGCACTTACGAGACAACGAAGCCGCCCGATTTGAAATCGGGCGGCTTTCCTGTTGCGGACACGCATAATCGTTGCTCGTTTAGGTCAAAATGTAAGTGCATCGTATTTTAGCCTAAAATCGGTTGATTTCTCTTTGTCCTTAGGCTATAATGAAGGTGCATCATATTTTAGCCCAAAGGAGGCGGAACAATGTATATTGAAAGACAGCTGGAAAAGAAGTTTACTGCTGTAAGCGAGGAGTACGCCTGCGTGCTGCTGACCGGCCCGCGTCAGGTGGGAAAATCCACCATGCTGCGGCATCTGATGGAGGGGACGGCGCGAGCCGAGGTTTCGCTGGACGATTTGGAGGAGCGCAGGCTTGCCAAAACCGATCCTGCCATGTTCTTGAAGCTGCATCCCGCGCCGGTTCTCATCGATGAGGTTCAGTATGCACCGGAGCTGTTTTCGTATATCAAGATCGCCGTGG
>CAVGEC010000032.1:0-17012 GCA_963628195.1 Bacteroidaceae bacterium | reverse complement strand
CGACATTGCCCGCCTGGCCCGGAAGAACAAGAGATAAGCGCTGCGGCGTTGACGGCTGCAGATAAAAGAAGTGACCGCTTAGGCCAGGTGGCCTAAGCGGTCACTTCTTTACGCTGTCGTGTCAGGTGAATAGAGCGGCAGGGAATGACGGTTTACATCCGCTGGACTTTGCCGTATAATGGTGAAAAAGGAGAGAAGGAAGGTGGATCGGAAATGGCGTCGGCTCCTATCCTGTACCTGTGTGCGGATGGCTTCTGTGTTCTGCTGCTGCTTTTTTTGTTTCTGAAAG
The DNA here is from genome assembly GCA_963628195.1 of Bacteroidaceae bacterium. GTDB lineage: Bacteria > Bacillota > Clostridia > Oscillospirales > Oscillospiraceae > Vescimonas. The sequence goes on along the minus strand of CAVGEC010000032.1, from coordinate 16,723 downwards.
CGAAAGACAGCCTGTTCGTGGGCAACCATGAGCTGTTTGTACGGGTGCTGCTGACAAACTGTGTTCTGCTGCTGACGGATACCCTGTTTGCTCTGTTTGACTATCAGGGAGTGGGGGCATTTGTGTTTGTTGACCGCATCAACTGTGCGGCGAATTTTATCCTCTCCGGCGTGGCAGGGCTGACCTGGTTCCATTATGCCGAGGCGGAACTGGGTATCCGTATCTCGGATAAGCCCCGCGTGGTCCGGCTGCTGACTACCGCTCCGGCGCTGCTGCTGACGGTGCTGACATTGTTCTCTCTGAAGAACGGCTGGCTATTTTCCGTAGGCGATGAGGGCTTTCAGCGCGGGCCGCTGTATGTAATGCAGCCCATTTTGGCGTGGGGCTATACGGTGGTTCCCTCGGCCCATGCCATCTTGCGCGGCCGTCGGACACACAGTTACGCAGAACGGGTGCGCTGCCGCGCTCTGGGGTGGTTCCTGGTACCCTCGTTGGCAGCAGCGGTGCTGCGGATGTTCATTGAAGGTGTTCCGGTTTTGTGCATGGCGATCACCTTCAGCCTGCTGGCCATCTATATCAACTCCCAGGATCAAATGATCTCCAGCGATCCGCTGACCGGGCTGCACAACCGCTACAGTCTACAGGTTTATCTGTCGGAGAAGCTGGAGGGCCGGCGCGGGAATATGGGACTGTACCTGTTTTTGGTGGACGCGGATGATTTTAAGTCCATCAATGACCGTTTTGGCCACGCGGAGGGTGACCGTGCCATCTGTACCATTGCGGAGGCCCTCAAGGCGTGTGTGGAGCAGCGGAACGGGTTTGCCGCCCGCTACGGCGGCGACGAGTTTTGCGTGATCGTGGAACTGCCGGGCAGCGCGGCAGCAGAGGAGCTTTGTTCGGAGATAGAAGCGGCGTTGGCGGTCCGCTGCCAGGGGCGGCCCTACCAGCTGCGCGTGAGTATTGGCTGTGCCGCTGCCGCGGCGGATGCTACCAGCGAAGTGCTGTTTGCTTTGGCGGATGCGGAGATGTATCACCGCAAAAAGAGCAGGAAATAATAACAGAGAGCGAGCGCCTTGGCGCTCGCTCTCTGTTATTATTCATTTTCCAGCAGCAGGGTGTATGTCTCGTCCTCCACGGCGAACACGCGCTCCACATCGGCGTCCATCCGATCCAGCAGGGGGCTGCCGGCCTGATAGCTGACACAGGTGCCGCAGGAGGCGCTGAGCTTCCGCGGTACGGGCATCATCCGGGCCTGCATGCCTGCCGCTGTCAGATTCTGGCAGGTCAGCAGGGCGGACAGATGGGTGTGGAATGTGGCGACGTAGCTGTTCATTTGGACAGGGACAGGCGGAAGTCCTGGCCCTCCGGCGCCACGGCTACTTTGTATCCGTTGTTCTCGGCGAAGCGGGTGACGTTCTCCACGGAGCACTGGTTGTCTACCAGCACTTCCAGAGCGGCGGGCGTATCGGCTTTCACGGCCTTCTGCACCATCACCACGGGCATGGGGCAGGAATAACCTCTTGCATCAACAGTCATTGAAATATTCCTCCTTTACTTGGCGGCCTCGACAGAGGTACCGATGGCTTTGGGCATGTTCCACAGGGATACGCCCAGCATGATGAGGATACCCAGGCATACGGCCACCTTGCCATTGGTGGAGATACCGCCCACCACGATCTCCTTGGCCTCGTTCATAGCGTCGGCGTTACCGGCCAGGCCGAAGTTGTGAGCAAACGCAGCGCCCACGATCATACCGAACACGGTGACGGCGCTGTCGCCGTTGCCCTCGCCGGCCAGGATCAGCTGACGCAGCGGGCAGCCGCCCAGCAGCACGCTGCCCCAGCCCACCAGGACCATGCCCAGCAGGTTCCACAGCTGACTGCTGTGGGCAATGGGCTGCAGCTCAAAGCCCAGCTTGAAGCTGCCGGTGATCAGATTGCCGATCAGAACCACTGCAAAAATGGCCACAAAGCCGTACAGCAGCTTGAAATCTTTGAACAGCATGGCGTCCCGGATGCCGCCCACCATGCACAGCCGGGCACGCTGGGCCAGAGCGCCCACCACGATGGCGATGAGCAGCGCGGCCAGCATAGGCGCGTGCTTGGAGCCGGGGCCCTCCTCGCTGAATTTGAACAGAGAGGGCACGGCGATGACCAGGATCAGCAGCCCGGTCATAACGATAGGCAGCACACCGCCTTCGCCCTTACCCACGGGATAGGCGCGCTTCAGGGAGAAGCCGCGCTTGAGGAACTGGATGCCGATGAAAATGCCCAGGGTGAAGCCCACCAGGCCCACAACGGCGTTCAGATCGCCGCCGCCTATGCGCAATACCATGCGCAGGGGGCAGCCCAGGAACGCCAGCGCGCCGATCATGACGAAAGCGCCCAGCACGAAGCGAGTGGCGGGGGAGGAGCCGGCCTTGGCCCGGAACTCCTTGGTGGCCACGGACATGATAAACGCGCCCAGCACCAGTCCGATGATCTCCGGCCGGACGTACTGCACCTTGGCCGCGCCGTGCATGCCCACTGCGCCGGTGATGTCGCGCAGGAAGCAGGCGATGCAGAAGCCCATATTGGCCGGGTTGCCCAGATGAGTCAGCACCACGGCGGCCAGGCCGACCACCGCTCCGGCGATGACTACGATCCAACTTACTTTTTTCATGTGATTTTCTCCTTAAGCGTTATTTCTCTTTGAGAATAGCGTTATCATTATAGCGCCGAACAGAACACATTTCAATTTGATTTAAAAATAAAAGAAAGGGTATCATCGCTTTTAACGATGATACCCTTTCTTGCGGGATTCGCGGACAAAGTTGACAAAGGATCGTTCTGCCGGATGCAGTGCTCCATTCCGCGGCACCGCCATATAGATGCGCCGCGTAATGGCCTCGCGGGGCTCAAATATCAGCAGGCGGCCGTCCGCGGCTTCCTGCCGCACAGCCAGTTCCGACAGAACGGCAACACCCAGCCCCTGCATGACGGCATTTTTCAGCACCTCCGGGCTTTCAATGTGGGCGGCGATGCGAAGGGATTCCGGCGCGATGCCGTGGGAGGCCAAATGTTTTTCCAGTGCCTGTGCTGTACCGGAGCCGGGCTCGCGGGAGAGAAACGGCTCCTGCAGCAGAAGCTCAAAGGCATCCGTGCCGCGTTGCCGGGCCTCACGGAAGCGCTCCTCATTGGACGTGACCAGAAGCAGACGATCCTCTGCCACCGTGTGGTAGGAAAAACGCTTTCTGTCCAGTGCCGCGCCGACAAAGCCCACATGGATCTCGCCTTGCTCCAGCAGATGGTGTATGGATTGGCTGTCGCCGCGGCGCAGCTGGTAGTGGATGTCGGGCTGATCGTGCAGGAAGCCCCGCAGCAGCTCAGGCAGCAGATATTGGGCCGGAACGGTGGATGCGCCGATAAGCATGGGTTCGTCCCCGGCGGAGACGGACAGCGTGCGCAGGGCGGAGCAGCGCGCCAGAATGTCCAGGGCTGCGGTGTAGACCTGGCGGCCTTCCGGCGTCAGCGTCAGCTGCCGGCGCGCACCACGAAGCAGCAAGGGGATACCCAGGGTTTCCTCCAGCGCAGCAATGTGGGCACTGACGGTGGACTGAGTCAGATACAGGCTTTCCGCCGCACGGGTAAAGCTGCGGTATTCCACAGTGGCGGCAAAACTCTCCAGCTGCCGCAGGGTGATGTCCAACACGGTATTCGCCTCTTTCCTTTTTTGCAAACTTGTGTTATGCTTTTGATAGTACATTAGGAGGTGCCTGCATGGATGCCGTTTATCTGGATAACGCTGCTACGTCGTTTCCCAAGCCGGAGGGCGTCAGCGACCGCATGAAGTACTACCTGGACTGTGTGGGTGCCAACGTGAACCGCTCGGTCTATACCGCCGCCCAGGAGGCGGGGCTGGTAACGCTGACGCTGCGGCAGAGGCTGGCGGGGCTGTTCAGTTTCCCGGAGCCGCCTACCCATGTTATCCTTACGCCGGGAGCCACGGCGGCGTTGAATATGATCGTTTCCGGCCTTCTGCGCCCCGGCGACCATTGCATCGTCAGCAGCGTGGAGCACAACGCGGTCATGCGTCCGCTGCTGCGTCTGCCGGGGATAGAGGTGAGCCGCATCCCCTGCAGCAGTGAGGGCTTTGCGGACCTGGATGCTTTGCCGGGATTGTTTCAGGATAATACAAAGCTGGTGCTTATGGCCCACGGCTCCAATGTGAGCGGGGCAGTGCAGGACGCGGCGGCGGTTGGCCGCCTATGCGCGGAGCGCGGCGTACCCTTTGCGCTGGATGCTGCCCAAACAGCAGGGCACTATCCCGTGGATTTTCAAGTGCTCGGCCTCAGCGCGATGGCGGTGCCGGGGCACAAGGGCCTGCTGGGCCCCGGCGGTGTGGGGGCGCTGCTGCTGCGCCGTGATTTTGCCGAGAAGCTGACACCGCTGCTGGCCGGCGGCACCGGCAGCGCATCGGACAGTGAGTATCTGCCGCCCTATCTGCCGGATCGGTTCGAATCCGGCACGGCCAACATCCCAGGCTATTACGGCTGGGAGGCAGCGCTGCGGTTCATCGAGAAGCAGGGCGTGGATGCTCTGCGGCGGCACGAGATGTCCCTGTGCGCTCGCTTTTTGGACGGTTTGGCGGCCATTCCCCAGGTGCGCCTGGTGGGGCCGAGAGACCTGAAACGGCGTGTGGGAGTTATCTCTGTGGACTTCCTGCGGCGGGATAACGCCGAAGCGGCCTACGCGCTGGAAGCACAGTACGGCATATTGACGCGCTGCGGCCTGCATTGCGCGCCCTCGGCCCATAGGGCGCTGGGGACATTCCCGCAGGGAACGGTGCGGTTCTCGCTGGGGTGGGCCAATACAGAGGCGGATGTGGATGCGGCGTTGGCGGCCATAGCGGCTATATCTTAACCAAACCGGGCGGCTGGGCCGCCCGGTTTTGCTTTGTTTATCGCAGGAAAATGTGCTTGCCGCCGCGGTACTTGCCTACGGTGCCGATACGCTGGGCGCTGGGGACCACCGGTGTCAGTTCTGCCAGCAATGCGTCCGCGTCCGCCGGATCCACGGCCATCAGCAGTCCGCCGGAGGTCTGGGGATCAAACAGCAGATCCTGCACGGCCCGTTCGGTGCCGCCCACATCCACGCCCGCCTCGGCGAAGCTGCGGTTGCGGTACATGCCGGCGGGCAGAATGCCCATCCGGGCGAATTCCAGTGCCTCCGAGATGAAGTCGATGCCGCCTACGTCGATAGTGATCTCCACATCGCTGCCCTGGGCCATCTCGAAGCCGTGCCCCATAAGGCCGAAACCGGTGACGTCCGTGCAGGCGTGCACCTGGTGGCGCACCATTACGTCCCTGGCGGCCTTGTTCAGCGTGGTCATCATACGGTTCATAAAGGAGATCGTTTCGTCGGTGAGAAGATCGGCCTTTCCGGCGCTGGTCAGCACACCGATGCCCAGGGGCTTCGTCAGTACCAGCACATCGCCGGGCCGAGCGGCCGAGTTGGTCAGCATTTTTTCCGGATGCACAAAGCCCGTTACGGCCAGCCCGTATTTGGGCTCGTCGTCCAGAATGCTGTGACCGCCGGTGATCAGTGCCCCGGCCTCATACACCTTGTCGTAACCGCCCCGCAGGATCTGATGTACGGCCTCCTTGGGCATGTCCTCCGGCACGGCCATAATATTTAGGCACAGCTTTGGTTCGCCGCCCATGGCGTACACATCGCTGAGGGCGTTGGTGGCAGCAATCTGTCCGAACAGATACGGATCGTCGGCGATGGGCGGGAAAAAGTCCACTGTCTGTACCAGGGCCAGCTCGCTGCTGATCTTATAGACAGAGGCGTCGTCACTCTTGTCAAAGCCTACCAGCAGATTGGGATCATGGTGTACGCGGATGCCCTCCAGCAGCTGGGCCAGCACACCGGCTCCCACCTTGGCGCCGCACCCGGCGCACTTGGTCAGCTTTGTCAGTTTGATATTCTGTTCTTCCATGGTATTCTCCTTTTAGCGCAGGGCGCCGCTCAAATGCAGTATAGCTTCCAGCACGCCGCCGCCCACCGCCAGGGCTTTGTCGGAGGCGGTGGTGCAGTATTCCGGTTTGCAGCGGGGATCCACGTCGCCGGATTTCATTCCCTTGTGAACAGGCGTGCCGTCGGGCAGAAGTCCCCTGAGCACACCGTCAATGGTGCACCGCATTGGCTCACCGTTTACTGTCCCGGCCACATCTCCGGCCTTGACCTCCGCGCCGATATCCAGTACCTGGGCAAAAATGCCGTCCGCCGGGGCGCGAAGCACTCGCTCACCGGCATACCCGCCGATCAAGCCGGGGATGTTGGTGTTGGGCAAAGCGCTGCCGTGGTAGATAACTCTGCCCAGTGTGTGGCCGCGCATGGTCTCTACCACGGCGTGGCAGTCCTCTCCGGCGGTGAAGCCGGGGCCGATGCCCACCACCACGGGGGCGTCAGTAATGCGTGTGCCCAGATTTCGCTTGGCCAGAATGGCATCTACCAGTACATCCGGATGCAGCTCCGCCCGGCACAGGCAGTCTGGATCCGGCAGCACCGGGATCACGCCCTGGAGCAGCAGCCGTTCCGCCTCTCCGGCGTTTTCGGCGCGTGCGGCGCGAACGCCCTCCACCTCGGTTTCACCGTGGGTGATGGCGGGAGAAAAGCATACCGTCCTTCGTATGGCCGTGGGACGGGGCAGATCTGTCATGACCACCTGCATACCGCTGCGCCACAGCCGCAGGGCGATACCGGTGGCAATATCGCCGGCCCCTCGGATCAAAACCAGCATAGTATCACCTCGGATCATCGTTATCCGTACAATAACACAACGAACCAACGTTGTCAATAAAGCCCCGTTGACGGGAGTGACCAGGTCTGGTAAAATAATTCCAAGAAACGAAAGAGGGTGTTTCCGTGAACGACAACATCACCGTCCGTATCACCGCCCGGCTGTTCGCACAGGAGAAGTGCTACGGCCCCGGTGTTCACCGCTTGCTGACGGCTGTGGCGCAGCACCACTCCCTGCGTTCGGCGGCGGCATCCATGAATATGGCCTATTCCAAAGCGTGGGGCATCGTTCGGGCGGCGGAGCAGGGCTTCGACTGCAAGCTGCTGCATTCCACCATCGGCGGATCCGGCGGCGGCGGTGCGCAGCTTACCGATGAGGCGCGGCAGATCATGGGGGCTTACGATGAGTATTGCCGCAGGCTGGACGCATACGGGCAGACGCTGTTCACGGAACTGTTTGGCTTCTGCGAAAAGGGCGAATAAAAAATGACCGCCCATCGGGCAATATCGTTAAGCTAAGCAATTTTTGTCAAAATTGTGTTGAAAAAATGTAACAATATTGTAGAAAACAAGTTGAAAAACGTAGAAAAAATAATATTAAATAGAAAAAATAATATTAAATCAAGAACCAGGCCATTTGGCCTGGTTCTTGATTTAATGATATTGCCCATCGGGCGGTCATTTTGCTCGTTTTACAGGGCGGGGACTTCCATACCCAGGCGGCGGTACATGGTCTTCTTTACGGCTCTGAGGATGTTCTCGTAGCCGGTGCAGCGGCACAGGTGGCCGCTGAGCAGCTTGCGCAGCTCCTCGTCGGAATACAGCTTGCCGCTGTCCAGGATCTCTACGGCGGTCATCAAAAAGCCGGGGGTGCAGAAGCCGCACTGGATGGCTGCTTCCTCCATGAAGGCCTGCTGGATGTCGCTGGGTTCGCCGTCGGGACTGAGAAGGCCTTCCAGTGTACGGATGTGCTTGCCGTCGGCCCATACTGCCAGATAGATGCAGGAGTTAAACGTCTCACCGTCGATCAAAACGGTGCAGGCGCCGCACTCGCCTACCTCGCAGCCCTTCTTTACGGAGGTCAGGTGGTAGTCGTTGCGCAGCATGTCAGTCAGGCTGGCGCGTACATCCACCATCTTTTCCACGTCCTTGCCGTTGATGTTGCAGCGGATCAGCTTATACTGCTTGCTCATGCCAGCTCACCTCCTGCCAGTTCGATGGATTTTACGAGACAGCGCTTGGCGATCTCCACAGCGATATGCTGCCGGAAGGCCTTGCTGGCGCGCCAGCTGTCACGGGGATTGATGTCGTCCAGAATGGCGTGGGCAAAGGCCTCCACCGTCTCCTCGGTGACGGGTTTGCCCTGGGCTGCCGCCTCGGCGCTGGCGCAGCGCAGAGGCACGGGACCGGCCACGCCGTAGGCGATACGGGCGCGCTCGATGGTTTTCTTATCCTCGCTGAGGCGGACATTCACGCTGCACCCCAGGGTGGCAATGTCCATGGCGTTGCGCATGGCGTACTTGATATAGTGCCCCCAGCAGCGGTCATAGCTCTCCTTGGGGATGAGAACGGCAGTCTGGATCTCGCCGTCCTCCACGCGGATGTCCACCTGGCCGGCCTTGATATAGAACTCATGGATGGGCAGGCGGCGAACGCCATTCTTGCCGGTTAGTTCAATGATGGCGTCCCAGGCATGCAGGGTGGAGGAGGAGTCGGCGGAGGTCACGCCGTTGCAGGTGTTGCCGCCGATGGTGCCGATGTTGCGGATCTGAGGTCCGCCCACCATATCCACGGCCTCGCCCAGCACATTGATATACTTCTGGATGATGGGATCGCGGGTGATGTGAGAGAAACTGGTCAGAGAGCCGATGCGGATATTCTCCTCCGCGTCAATGCTCACGCCCCGCATTTCGTCCAGCCCGTAGATGGAGATCAGCTCCTTGCCGGCGCGTTTGCCCTCGCGCATCTGCACCAGTACGTCGCTGCCGCCGGCGATGATCTGCGCTTCGGGATGCTCAAGCCGCAGCGCCACAGCGTTTTCCACGCTGGTGGCCTCGTATAAGGCTTTCATATCATACATGGCTCAGTTGCCCTCCTTTTCGTTCCAGCTGTCGTGGATAAGACCTGCCTTGGTGAACTCGGCAAACAGCACATGAGGCGTGATAGGTGTGCAGTCGATGGCCACACCGGTGGCGTTAAGAATGGCGTTGCGGATGGCCGGTGCGCCGGAGCAGGCCGGCGGCTCGCCCAGTGCCTTGGTGCCGAAGGGGGAGGTGGGTTCGGGGTTTTCCACGAACTGCGCTTCCAGATGGGGGTGATCCATGAAGGTGGACAGCTTGTAGTCCAGCAGGTTGTTGTTCAGGGGCTTGCCGGTCTTTTCATCGAACAGCAGCTGCTCGCTCATGCCGTAGCCGATGGCCATGGACATGCCGCCGTGCACCTGGGCCTCCGCCAGCGCGGGATTGATCAGACTGCCGCAGTCGTGCACATTGATGATCTTGTTCAGCTTCACCTTGCACAGGGCGATGTCTACCTCCACATCGGCAAAGGTGCAGCCGAAGGAGTAGGCATTGTTGCGGATGGTGTAGGTGGACTCGGCGGTGATATGCTCGCTGTCCGCCGCATTGTACTGAGCGGTCATGGCCAGTTCCTTCAGGCTCATGAGCACCGCGCCGTCCTGCTTGCGGATAATATTGCCGTCCACGATATCCATGTTGTCAATGGCTTGGCGTGTTAATTTGGTGGCATAGGCCAGGATCTTCTGCCGCAGGAGGGTAGCGGTCTGGCGGATGGAGAAGCCTGCCACATACGTCTGGCGGCTGGCGTAGGCGCCCAGACCGGTGGGGGTGACGTCGGTGTCCTGGCAGGAGACGACGTGTACGTCCTTGTAGCTCTTTAAGCCCACGGCCTCTGCGGTCATCTGGGAATAGGCAGTGTCGGCACCCTGGCCGATCTCTGTTTCGCCGCACTGCATGGTCACGGTGCCGTCCAGATTCAGCAGCATGCGGTTGCTGGAGGTCTCCAGCGAAATGGGGTACACGGCGGTGTTGTACCAGAAGGCTGCCACGCCTATGCCCCGGCGGATGTTGCCGGTGTCCTTGGCGTACTCTGCCTTCTTCTTGTCGTACTCGATGTACTCCTTACCCTTTTCCAGGCATTCGCGGAAGGAGTCGTAGTAGTTGACGTTTCCGGTAAAGGCATCGTGATAGCCCTTGGGCATGATGTACTTCATGCGGTACTCCAGCGGATCCATGTTCACGGCCTTGGCGCACTCGTCGATGTTGGCGTCATCGGCAAAGGAGGCCTGCGGCATGCCGTAGCCGCGCATGGCACCGGCTACCGGGCGGTTGGTGTACACCGTCCAGGCATCGCATTCCATGTTGTCGCAGGGGTAGATCTGGGGGAAGGAGCCCATGGCCTTGGCCACGATGGAGTGGCCGTGGGAGGCGTAGGCGCCCTGGTTGGAGAAGCACTCCACCTTCCGGGCGGCGATGGAACCGTCCTTGTGCAGCCAGGTGACGATGTGGAAGCGGATAGCGTGGCGCACGCGGTTGGACACGAACGTTTCCTCGCGGGAGCAGTCCACGCGGACGCAGCGGCCGCCCACCTGCGTGCTGCACCAGGCGCACAGAGGCTCATACAGGGCATCCTGCTTGTTGCCGAAGCCGCCGCCTATGTAGGGCTTGATGATCTGGATGTCCGCCCAGGGACGGCCCAGGGCCTGGCCCACGATACGGCGGATGATGTGGGGGATCTGGGTGGAGGAGACCACCACGATGCGGCCATTCTCCTCATAGGCGAAGCAGCCGTGGTTTTCAATATGGCTGTGCTGCACGGTGGGGGTGTCGTACCAGCCCTCTACCTTAATAAGCCCCGGTTCCTGAATGGCGGTCTGATAGTCACCCTTCTTCATGTCGGTATGCTTGAGGATGTTGTTGGGATAATTCTCGTGCAGTTGGGGCGCGCCGGGCTCCATAGCCTTCTGCGCATCCAGCACGAAGGGCAGTTCCTCGTATTCTACTTTCAGTGCCCGAACGCCCTGCATGGCGGATACCTCATCCTCCGCGATGACCACGGCCACATCGTCGCCGTAGTAGCGCACATGGCGATTCAGCAGATTGCGGTCCGCCACGTCCTGGTGGCCGGGATCCATGGACCAGGGATGCCCCGCCGTAGGGAAGCAGTGTTCCGGTACGTCGAAGCAGGTCAGTACTTTCACCACACCGTCGATGGCCTCCGCCGCAGACTTGTCAATGGACTTGACATAGCCGTGGGCGATGGTCGAGTGCTTGATGCGGGCATACAGCGCCCCTGCGGGCATGCGATCCTCATAGTATTTTGTCCGCCCGGTGGCCTTGTCAAAGGCGTCCACGCGGATCTCGCTCTTTCCCACCTTGCTCATAGTAGGCAGCCTCCTGTTGGTAAACTTGTCTATAATGCACGCTAATGGTATATATTCATGGAGATTATAGCACAGATCAGTAAAAATGTACAGCGCAACCGTGATTTTATTTAGGGAATAACGATAGACCGCGCCTTGACGGGACATACTGAAGCTGATACACTACATGACAGGAAGGAAGGTGGCAAAATGGCGGAGCTGCGCATTGGGTGTCTCGTCATGGCGGCAGGCAGCGCCAGCCGATTCGGGAGGAATAAGCTGGAAGCGGCGGTGGGCGGCAAAACGCTGCTGCAGCGGGCGCTGGAGGCGGTGCCGCGGGAGGAATTTGTCTGCGTGACGGTGGTGACGCAATATGACGGCGCGGCGGCGATGGCGGAGGGATTCGGCTTTGCTGTGGTGCGCAATGACCGCCCGGAGGACGGCCTCAGCCGTACCGTTCGCCTGGGTACGGAAGCCATGTCCGGCTGTGATGCCATATTGTACCAGGTGGCCGACCAGCCGCTGCTGAAACAGGATACCGTGCGCCGTGAGATCGAATTATTCCGCGCCCATCCGGAGCGCATCGTGGGCCTGGCTCACGACGGCGTGCGGGGGAACCCCTGTATCTTCCCACGGAGATATTTCCCGGAATTGATGGCGCTGCGGGGGGACATAGGCGGCAGCGCGGTCATCAAAAACCATCCGGATGTACTGCTGCTGTATGAGACAGCAGAGGACGAACTCTGTGATATTGACACCGTGGAAGCCCTGGCGGAGATAAAAACAGAAGAACTGATATAGCAAAAGAGCGCCCTATCGGGCGCTCTTTTCCGGCTGACGCTGCCGAGGAGTGTGGTTTGAAACGGCCGAAGAGAACAGCCGCCTTTCTGCGGTTTACTTCGCCAGCTTGAAGTAGTCCGACGATCCGGCCAGGTTGGAGACCTCGGTCAGCACCAGAATGTCGTCCGCCTCCGCGGCCAGGTCGGTCATGCTGCCCCGGTAGTAGCGCAGATCGATCATGGTGATGGTCTCGTAGTCCCCGGTGAGGAACGGCACGAACGAGTTGGCAAAGGAGTCCTTCACCAGCAGCAGGTGCTGCCCGTTTTTCGTGCCTGTGGTGATGACACACTGGCCGTAGTTTCCGCCCAGAAACAGCTCGTATTTGTCCTTCTGCTCCAGGGCGGACAGGTCGTACAGCACGCCGTCCTTTCCGTCGCACACCACGCTCTCCACCGTGATCTCCGGCGCGTAGTACACCGTGTCATAGACGCTGTCCGGCAGCAGGACCTTGGAGTACAGCGTGCCCCGGAAGCGGTCCGTGGCCGCCGTCAAGGCATAGTCACGGGCGGTGCGGTCCGTGGTCTGCGCCCACAATTTGTAGACGGCAAGAGCCCCGGCGGTAGTCCAGTGGTGGTCGGTGTGGTAGTAGGGATCATCCACTGCCGCCAGCGTCTCCCGGCTGTCCAGCAGATAGCTGCCCAGTTGAGCGTCCAGCTGTGCAAAGGCCCTGCTCTGGTCAAATGAAGGGGCATTAGCGGGGAGTTCGTCGGCCAGTAATCCGGCGGGATTGGGAACGATCAGCGCTGTGCAGTTCTTACCGCTGGCATCGAAAAACTCCCGGATGTATCCGGTGTTTTTCTCCAGTCCGGCCCAGCTGAAGCTGTCGTCAGTGACTTTGGCAAAATAGCGGCCATCCGCGCCCAGATAGGTGTCGCTGATGTCCTCCTTACCCTCTGCCCGCTGCAGCACAGAGCGCGTGGCTGTCCAGAAGTCCCGGAAGATGATCTGGTCGCTGGTGTAGTCCTCCACATCCTCCATAAAGTCGCCGGACATGACACGATCCCAGCTGAACTTTGGCGTCAGCTGCAGATAGCGGTTCTCATTTTCCGAGAACGCCCGATCCGGTGTGAAGAAAAAGCTTCCCACGGATAGTGCCAGCAGTATGCCGCCGATGGCGATCAGCGGCGCGATGCCGGTTCTTTTTTTCATTGCGTCGCCTCCTCAGAATCTGAAATACAAAAACGGGTTGTAGCTGTCGCCCACCAGGAAAGCCATGCTTATCAGCAGTACCAGCACGGCCCACACGGTCCGCAGTCCGTCCGCCAGAGCGGGGGAGAGTTTGGCTTCCTGCTTTTCCCACAGCCGCTTGGGCAGGCTGGTGCAGCCGATGACGGCCAGCAGAAGCAGCAGCCAGTCACACCGCAGCAGGTACGCTGTGGTGCTGTCGGCGAAGGTCCCGGAAAACATGTGGCCTATATACTGGCCCAATGCACCGAAGTCGGTGATAGCGAACAGCACCCAGCCCATGATAAAGCACAGGCATGTGTAGAGATGCCCCACAAAGCGGGGGACACTGTTCAGCCATCTCAGCAGAAATGTCTTTTCCAGCAGGAGCAGTATGGCGTAGTACACGCCCCACAGCACAAAGTTCCAGCTGGCCCCGTGCCACAGGCCTGTCAGCAGCCATACGACAGCGATGTTGACCAGCTGCCGCCCTTTGCCCTTGCGGTTGCCGCCCAGGGGGATGTAAACGTACTCACGGAACCAGGTGGACAGGCTGATGTGCCAGCGCCGCCAGAATTCGGTAACAGAGCGGGACTCATAGGGATAGTTGAAGTTTTCCAGAAAGTGGAACCCAAAAAAGTGGCCCAGGCCGATGGCCATATCCGAGTAGCCGGAGAAGTCAAAGTAGATCTGGAACGTGTACGCGACGGCGCCGATCCACGCTGTGGCCGCCGTGGGATCCGACATAGCGGCGATGTCTTCCCAGATGGCGCCCATCTGGTTGGCGATAAGCACTTTCTTGCCCAGACCGATCACCAGCCGCTGCAGGCCCTCGCTGGCCTCGCTCACCGACTCCCGCCGGTGTTCCAGGTCATAGGCCACCGTCTTATACTGCACGATGGGCCCTGCGATCAGCTGAGGGAACAGCGTCACATACGCGCCGAAGTCCACGATGTTCCGCTGGGGCGGCACCAGTCCCCGGTACACATCGATGGTGTAGCTCATGGTCTGGAAGGTGTAGAAGGAGATGCCGATAGGCAGCAGCAATCCCAGCGTGGGAATGGCCGCGCCCAGCAGGCCGTTGATGTTGCTGATGGCAAAATCCGTGTACTTGAAAAAGCCCAGGATGGCCAGGTTGCCTACGACAGAGACGATGAGCACTGCTTTGGCGCCGCTCTCCCGGCTTTTCCTGCGGAAATGGCCGATGGCCAGAGCGTTGACGTAGTCGAACACCGTGGAGAACAGCATGATAAGAATATACTTGGGTTCGCCCCAGCCGTAAAACAACAGGCTGAAGAGAAGCAGCAGCCCGTTCCGCAGTCTGCGCGGGCAGATATAGTATAAAATAGCCACCAACGGCAAAAACGCCAATAGGAAAGTGGTGCTGCTGAATACCATAGGCGATCTCCTTTGTGGGTAGTCTCAAAAAGAGAACAGGGCGGGCTGGCCCGCCCTGTTCAAAATAGATGTCACTTTACGCCGGACAGCTTGCCCATCTGGTAGCTGCCGCGAATGGCGGACAAATTATTGACGAACAGCACGTCCGTCGCGCCCTTATCCTTGGCCAGTTGGGAGACGCTGCCGCTGTAATAGCGGTAGTCCACAACATAGACGGTCTGGTAGTGATCCACCAGGAAGGGCACAAAAGCGTTGCCGAAGGATTCCTTTACCACGATGCAGCTCTGGCCGTTGCTGATCTCCGGGTTTTCGATGACCGTGAAGGGGTTGTCGCCCATGATGAACGCGCCGTATTTCAGACTGGCGGCGGCGGTGGACTCATCATAGATCACCTGCCCGCCGGTAAGGCTGCTCTCGCTACTGCCGTACTTCATGGAGGCTGTGCTGCTGACGGGGTGATAGGCGTTCACCGTGTCCGGGTTGTCCGCCATGGTTTGGGGTTTGCCGCCGTCATTATAGAAGGAGCCCAGGAAACCGGGGTACTGGCTCACCTCATAGTCGCTGAGGGCATGGGGCGTGATGCCCTTGACATTGCAGAACTGCACATAGGCGTAATACGCACCCAGCGCTGTCCAGTGATGGTCTGTGCGGAAATAGATGTACTCCGTGCGGTGGGCGTTCAGCGCGTCATGCAGCGGTACCGTCTTTACATTTTGCCCCATTCCACCCAGAATATCCTTTTCGGCCTGGGCCTGATCGCTGCCGGGTATGTCACTGAGCAGACTGTCCGGCAAAGTGATGCTGCTGGACAGGGGGATGGCCATGGCATAGACATTGCTGATACCGCTGAGGCTGTCTGCCACGCTGTTTACCACGGTTTGGTATTTCTCCGCCAGAGAACCTACATAGTTGTACATCTCATATCCGGCATCGCCCACGATGTATACGCCGCCGGACTGATAGGGCGTGGCGTCGGTGGTGATAACGTTGGAGGAGGCCGGCTTTGTGGTGGTCACAGGTTTTGCGGGGGTGACAGGTGTCGTATCGCCGTCCTGGCTGCCGCTGGTATCGGTTTTGTCACCGCCGCCGGTATTGTCGGTATCACCGGTGTTTTCACCGTCCGCGGGCTGGGTGATGGCCGGGGTGTCCGTGTCTTTGTCTGGTGCCTTTTTCCCGTTGAACACATCGGTGAAGATGGCCAGCACCGCCACCACCAATGCCGCAGCGGCGATCAAAAGCAGCAGTGCGCCGCCTCCGCCTCTCTGCCGCCGTTCATAGCGCGGACTCATCCCACATACTCCTTGATGACCGCATTGGCGGTGTCGGTGTCAGAGGTGACGCACAGCACCACGCAGGTGCCGTAGGTGGCGAAGATGGCGTTGCCCAGGCGCGCCGCTTCTTCGGGCTGATAACGCTCGGCCTCCTGCGTCTGACTGTCCAGCAGAGACTGCATGGCGACCTTCACGGCAGCGGCATCCGTCTTATCGTAGCAGGATACCACAAAGATCTCCTCCATGGTGCTGCCGTCGGACATATACGCGCTGGCCTCACACTTGACCGGCAGCTCCAGATAGTCGCCGGCGTCAATAGCGGACATACCGGCATCAAACTGAACTCTCTCAGACAGGGCCTTTCCCAGTCCGGCGGCGTCTACGGTGGCGGAAGTCTTGTCGCCGCAGGCGGCCAGGGACAGCACCGTCAGCATGGCCAGCAGCAGAGTCATAAAACGTTTCATAGAATTGCTCCTTATCCTCACTCAAAAAACTGTTTTTTGCCCGCCGGCGTACACAAGCCGGCTCAATACAATATTATAATACAAACCGCACGGAAGTAAAAGGGGGAAAAGCTTAAGAACTCATAAATTTTCCGCCGCGCTGTTTCATATGCTATGACGGCAAAGGGGCGGCGAAGGTTCCGCAAAAAAGAGAGACGGCTTAGGCCACCTGGCATAAGAAAACATGCGCCGCAAAAGGCGTGTTTTGCACAGCCCCATCGTTGCGCCGCCTTGCCAGACATCCAGTATGCCTGCGGCGGCGCGCCTCGGTCCTGCGCAAAACGCGCTCTTTTTCGGTGCGAAGCAGTTTTGCCAAAGTAAATTCGAGGTGAAATTGGCTGCAAAAACACCCGCATGCTGACGCATGTGGGCGTTTTTTCGGTC
>CAVGEC010000031.1:0-17050 GCA_963628195.1 Bacteroidaceae bacterium | reverse complement strand
TCAGGAGTTCGCCTTCCATCAGGAAATGATCGAGTCGTTTGCAAGCGCGGTGGATTCGGCAACGCTGGAGGAAAAACGACGCCTGCTGCGGACCATCGTCAAAAAAGTGGTCTGGGACGGCAAAAATGCCTATGTGTACCTGTTTGCAGAGGATGGAGAGGCGGATTTGCCGCCCGTAGAGCAACCTATGTATCCGTCAGGAGAGGATAGCGAATGAAATCCTTATGCACTTTCGCGGGCAGAAGAAGCTGCAGGGCGAGGTGTCGCTGAACGAGGCCCTGGATACCGGCCCGGAGGGCGACGCGCTGTATCTGGGCGATGTGGTGGGCGAAGAGGACACCATGCTGGAGGAACTGCAGGACAAGGAAAACCGCCGGCTGCTGCGGCAGCTGGTGGCCCAGGAGCTGACTCCACGGGAGGCGGACATTTTGCGGTGCCGGTACGGACTGGACGGGCAGCTGCCTCAAACCCAGCGCCAGGTAGCCAGCCGCTACGGCATCAGTCGAAGCTATGTCTCCCGGATCGAAAAGAAGGCGCTGGGCAAACTGGAGGCGGCACTGCGCGGGCGAATGTAATTTTTTACACCGGCTTTACGCGGCTTAGGCAGGTTGCATGAGGGAACATTCGCACCGCGATAGAAATTTTCGCAACCATCCATTGTTTTCCGCGGTGATTTCGTTATAATAGTAACGAGTGATTAGAACCCCAGGAGGAAATGTGTACCCATGAGAAACTTTAAGTGCTATATTGCCGATCTGCGTAAGCAGGTGTTTGCTGAAGTGGCACGGCTGGCCTATGAGGGCGGCGACTATCACCGGATGGAGGAACTTCCCTATAAGATCGTCCCAGGCGAGGTAGGCAACCAGCGTTCGTCCATTTTTCTGGAACGAGCCATCGTGGGCGAACGGATACGGTTGGCCATGGGGCTGCCCCTGCGCCCGGTGGCGGAGCACAGCGTACTCAGCGACGGCATCGAAGAGAGCGCCGTGGCGGAAAAATACTACGATCCCCCTCTGGTGAATATCATCAAGTACGCCTGCA
This sequence comes from Bacteroidaceae bacterium, assembly GCA_963628195.1. Lineage (GTDB taxonomy): Bacteria > Bacillota > Clostridia > Oscillospirales > Oscillospiraceae > Vescimonas. The sequence goes on along the minus strand of CAVGEC010000031.1, from coordinate 16,009 downwards.
ACTGCTGCACCCCCACCCACTACGAGGTAACTAATGCCTGCCAGGGCTGCCTGTCACGGCATTGCCAGAACGCCTGCCCCAAGGGCGCCATCGACATTGACCGCAGCGGCCAGGCCTGCATCGACCAGAGCAAGTGCATCAAGTGCGGCAAGTGCAAAGACGCCTGCTCGTATCACGCTATTATCAAGTTTACCCGGCCCTGCCAGGAGGCCTGCGGTATGAACGCCATCGGGCAGGATGAGTATGGCCGGGCCCAGATCGACCAGAACAAGTGCGTCAGCTGCGGTATGTGTCTGGTGAACTGCCCCTTCGGCGCCATTGTAGACAAAGGACAGCTGTTCCAGTTGATCCACGCCATTCGGCAGGGCGACGAAGTCGTCGCCGTGATCGCGCCGGCGTTCTGGGGACAGTTCGGCGACAATGTGACTCCGGGCCAGGTCAAGGCCGCTATGCAGCAGCTTGGCTTTGCCGCGCTGGAGGAGGTCGCCGTAGGCGCCGACCTGTGTGCAGTGGAGGAGGCAGAGGAATTCCTGCGGATGGTACCGGAGAAACAGCCTTTTATGGCCACCTCCTGCTGCCCCGCATGGTCGGTGATGGCCAAAAAGGAGTTCCCCGGCTTTGCGCCGTACATCTCCATGACCATGACGCCCATGGTGCTGACAGCGCGGCTGCAGAAGCGCCGCCGTCCCGGCTGCCGCATCGCGTTTATCGGCCCCTGCGCCGCCAAAAAGCTGGAGGCCAGCCGCCGCAGTGTGCGCAGCGACGTGGATTTTGTCATCACTTTTGAGGAGCTGCGGGGTATGTTTGAGGCCAAGAACATCGACTTCAGTCAGATCCCGGACCTGCCCTCTCACTACGAGGCCAGCGCGCCGGGCGTGGGCTTTGCCGCCGGCGGCGGTGTAGCCAAGGCCGTGGAGGATGTTATCCATCGGCTGCATCCGGAAAAAGAGGTCAAGACCGTGGCCGCCGAGGGGCTGAATGAGTGCCGCCAGATGCTGCGCATCGCCCGGACTGGCAAGTATGACGGGTATCTGCTGGAGGGCATGGCCTGCCCCGGCGGATGCATCGCCGGCGCGGGCACCGTGCAGCCGCCGGAGAAGTCCAGGCGCGCACTGGAAAAGTACAAGGCAGCGGTAGCCATCGGCAATCCTATGGACTCCCAATACCTGGAAGATACCCGGCTGCTGTATGAAAACGAAGCGGACTGGGATCGTGTAGGAAGACACTAAATGCATAACAAAAGGGAGCCGCCTTTCAGGCGGCTCCCTTTTGTTATCTCTTGTTATGCTTCCGGTTCTACATAGTCGGGCTGCTCCTGAGGAACATCCGGCACGTCTTGTGCGGTATCCTGTGTGGTATCCGGAGCGTCATCCGTGACCGTGGTCGGCAGCGACACTTGAGGCGCATTGGGGGTACGGTCTCCCAACGCTATGGCATAGTAATCGTAGGCTACCAACAGCTCTGCGTAATGGTACTGCAAGGAAATGCGGTCATTGATGGCGCTGACATAGCCCTCCGGCACAGAAACACCGGGATTGGCGGTAAATGTCCGAGTAGAGGCCTCGTAAACGCCGGCCGCAGTGGCCCAGCTGTTGCCCACAGCAGTGGGCAGTATCACCAGCGGAATGCTGCCGTAGGCATCAACGGGATCATAGCTTTTATCCAGCACATCGCGGCCGGACAGAAGGCGGGAATCATAGGTCAGTCCGAACAGATTGCTGAGCGTCGGCACGATGTCCACAGCACTGCACGGCTCGGAGACGGCAACAGGTTCATCCATACCGCCGCACCAGAGGATAAGGGCATTGCGGTAGCGTGAGGTGTCGCGTTCGGAATCGGTAACACCGCGGAGCTCATTGTAGTAGTCCGTATCCGTCTCGGACAGCAGGTAGGGATAGTGGTCAGCGGCCAAACAGATGACGGTGTCCTCCGCGATGCCGGCCTTTTCCAGCTCATTGACCAGATAGCTGAGGGCGTTTTCCAGCTCCAGATTGGCCGCTACATAGGCCTGTACCTGTGTGGAGGCATTGGGGTAGGCCGCCTGTGCCTTGGCACGGTTCTTGGCAGCCATGGCATGGCCCCAGCCGTAGCCTCCGTGGCCGCTGACGGTCATATAGTAGGTGTGGAAGGGCGTGCCTTCATTGACATAGGCATCGATATACTGGCCGATGGTGTTCTGGAGCATCTCCAGATCGGAATAGGGCCAGGAGCCATCCTCCGTAAGCGCAAGGCCGTTGCCCTGGCCCTGGTAATCATAGCCCAGATTGGGATGCGTTCTGTCACGATGGTAGTAATTGTAGATATTGTCGTGATAGGCCGCGGTGGTATAGCCCAGCGCCCGGAACTGGTTGCCCAGCGCAAAGGGCATACTGTTGTTGGCGGTAGCGTAGAAGCTGACGTTGCCGTTTACCCAGGTGGGGATCAATCCCGTCATCACCGCGTACTCCCCGCCGGTGGTGGACTGGCCCCAGGCGGGCTGGTAGAAGTTCTCGAACACGAAGCCCTCGTGCGTCAAACGGTAAAGCGTGGGCGTCAGTTCCTCACTGATAAACCAGGGGGAAAACGCCTCAGCGGTAAACAGGATCAGGTTTTTCCCCTCGAACATACCGGTATATTCGTTCTGGCTGGAGGGAGACAGCCCACCGAAATAGCGGGACATATTGGCCACAGTGCTGCTGGAGGCGCTGTCCACCAGAGCGGCGAAGTCGATATCCATGACGTTTTTGTCGTAAACCACAGGCGCGGTGACAACAGGCGTATGATCCGTATCATCGGGCTCAGTGTCCGGCAGGGGCGGCTGGGGCTGGCCAAATACGGCGTAGGTAGCCTCCAGACGGACGGTGGCGTTCAGGCCAAAATGGGTAACGCCGGTATCGGTGGTAAAGTTATAGGTATAGGCATCGCGGTAAACACCCCAGCGGGCCAGGCAGCTGCCAATGCCGCCAAACACCAGACACATGACCAGCAGGAACAGAAGCGACCAGCTGCTCATACGCTGAGCCGTGACAATGCGGCGGCGCAGAAGGATACACAGCACCAGCGGGATAAAAGCCAAAAGGATAAAGGGCAGACGGGGCAGCACCACATCCGGCAGGACAGTGGAGCCAAACCCGGTGACCACGTCGCCGGTCATATTGCCGATGAAGCCAAGGGAGAAATAGGACTTGAAATAGCTGCGGCAGCAGTATTCCACACAGACCAGTACCGTCCAGAGAGCAGTGGCGGCGATAGAGACCACGGTAGCCGCCGCACGGTGGCGAAACAGGTTGATCAGAAGGCTCCAGAACAATCCGGCACCCAACGCAAAGAGTAGCACCAGCACCAGTGTGCTGCTGAAAAACACATTCTGCCTGTCAAAGGCCCGCAGCAGCAGCTCATGGTACAGCAGCGCCGCCGGGAAGAACACCCAGTTCAGCGGGCCGCGGGGCAGCGTACTGGTGTCCAGCCGGGAGGGCGCGGTATGTTTCTTTCTATCTTTTTCGTTCATACAACGTATACGTCCTTTATGGGCGCCCTGCCGGACGCCGTGATAAGTGTTATGGTAACACAAAGAAGCGGGGATTTCAACCTGCCGCAGGCGCATTTCATGTCCGCTTTTGTTCTTTTGCGGCAAAAAGCCCTCCGCAGGGAGGGCTTTTGGGATTTATCGGTTCTGCAAATAGTTCTGAAGCGCCTTGCTCTTTTCCAGGCGCCAGAGCAGCAGGCCGCCCAATCCATAGCAGGCCACGGCCTCGCCCAGGCCCACGGTGAGGGCATTGAACGCATAGGTGGGCCAGAATGCGGCGGTAGTGCCCGCCTGCTCATAGGCCAGGATCAGTCCTATGAGCACGGTGTTGGCGATAACCGGCGGCAGCGGCGCCAGCCACTTCTTTTTGCAGCGGGCGGTCAGCAGTGCCGCCAGCAGCGTGGCGGCGCTACCCACCACGATATCCAGTACACCGTAAGGGCTGAGCAGGTTGGCGATCAGGCAGCCCACGCCCAGTCCCCAGGCCGTCTCCGGCAGGAAAAAGGGCAGGACGCATAACGCCTCGGAAAACCGGCACTGAACAGGGCCGTAGGTAATGCCGAAAATCGAGCCAAAATAGCTGAGCACGGCATATGCGGCGGCGGTCAGCGCCGCCAAAGTCAGCTGCTTGGTGCGAAGCTTCACGGTGTCGTATCCTCCTGTTCCAGCACATACCAGTCACCCTCCTGCACAAAGCCGGAGGCGACCATCGCGTTATGCAGCAGATCGCTGTTGCCGGACGGGTGGCTGTCCGCATCGGCAATGGTTACCTGCACGGCATCCTCTCCGCGGGCCAGAACCTCCAGCGTGCAGCCCTGCTGTTCCAGCAGCAGCGCCGCGTGATCCAGGGCGTCGTCCATGGGATCATAGGGCTGATCGTGGATGCTGTCGTTTTTCTGTGCCTGCTCAGTGTCTCTGCTCTCAGTGCCAGACGGCGCGGCACCGTCCAGCGCGTCGCCGCTGCCGTCGCCGGTGTAGTAGCTGCTGACCATGTCGTTGGCACCGTCCGTGTCGGCGGCAGTATCGCTGGACGCTTGGTCCGCGCGGCCTTGCAAGGCCAGCGGCAGGGCCGCGCCCACGATGATCAGGCAAGCGGCGGCGGATACCAGCCATTTTCTATAATTTGTTTTGCGCGGAGCAGCGTGAACATCGCCCTGGGGCGTTTTGGCCACCTGTGCCATAATACGGTCTGTCAGGTCGGAGGGCGGCATGGCATCGCTCTCCAGCGCTTCACGAAGCAATTTATCCATACTGTCGAAGGGCTGCTGTGTCACGGCTGCTCCCTCCTTTCATTGGTTTCTGTCTGTAAGACGGGGCCGGATGCGAAAAGGTTCCCGCTGCCGCCCAGCAATTCACGCAGCCGACTCTTGGCGCGGCTGATGCGCGATTTGACCGTACCTTCGCTTACCTCCAAAGCCGCCGCGATCTCGGCATAGTCCAGCTCCTGCATATAGCGGAGCAGCAGCACCTGACGATGCTCCTCCGACAACTGCCCCAGCGCCCGGCGGACAGCCCACTGCGTCTCCGCCTGCTCCGCCTGTTCCTGTGGGCCGGGGCCGTCATCAGGCAACTCCAGCTCGGCCACATCATCCATCCCCCGGCGGCGTTTCTCCCGGCGGAGGTGATCAATGGCGGCGTTGGTGGTCAGTCGGTACAGCCATGTGGAAAAGCGGCAGGTGCCGCGAAACTCCGGCAGCGCCCGCCAGGCGGCCAGAAAGGCCTCCTGCGTCACGTCATCGGCGGCAGACTCACCGCACATGCGCAGGGCCAAACGATAGACCTGTGTCTGGTAGGCCTCCACCAACTGGCGGAAGGCGTCGCTGTCACCCTGTTGGGCGCGGCGCAAAATGTCCTGTTCGTTGTTCATCGCAGATCCCTCTTGACGCCCGCCGATACGCGGTACAATTCCTCCAGCGTAGTCAGACGGACGATCTGTTCTTTATAGTAATTAGCGTGGCTGACGCCCTTGAGATACCAGCACAGCTGCTTGCGAGCCTCCAACAGGGCAATGTGCTCGCCCTTGTCGGCCACGGCCAGTTCGATCTGCCGCACGGCGGTGTCCCAGCGCTGGCTCAGCGGCGGCAGCGGAGGCACCGGCCGGCCCTCCAGCGCGGCCTGCGCCTGTTGGAACAGCCACGGATTGCCGAAGCAGCCCCGCCCGATCATCGCCATGTCCGCGCCGGTGAATTGCAGAATACGGACAGCGTCCTCCGCTGAAAATACATCGCCATTGGCAATAACGGGAACGGAAACAGCCTCCTTCACCTGGCGGATGGTGGTCCAGTCCGCTTGCCCGCTGTACATCTGGGTGCGGGTGCGCCCGTGGACGGCGATAGCGCTGACGCCCGCCTGCTCCAGCATACAGGCCAGTTCCACCGCATTGATGCTGCCCTTGTCCCAGCCCCGGCGCATCTTCACCGTCACGGGTACGGGGCTGGCCTTGACCACCGCCTCGGCAATGCGGGCCGCCTTCTCCGGATCTTTCATCAGAGCGGAGCCGTCGCCGTTGGCCACTACCTTTCCCACCGGGCAGCCCATATTGATATCGATAATGTCCGCGCCGGATACCTCGGCGGCGATAACGGCAGCTTCGGCCATGCAGGAGATATCGCTGCCGAAGATCTGGGCAGCGGCGGGCTTTTCATTGGGAGCCAGCCTCAAAAGGCCGCGGCTTTTCTTATCCTGATAGCACAAAGCCTTGGCGCTGACCAACTCGGTGCAGCTCATACCGGCGCCCAGCTCCCGGCAGATCTGCCGGAACGCCATGTCCGTGACACCGGCCATGGGTGCCAGATACAGTTGGGAGTTTATCTCTACGTTTCCGATATACATGAAGGGCTCCTTTGCGTATACTGCGTTTCTGCCGGATATTGTACCACAGAATTTTTCTATTGACAATCGGAATTAACTGTATATACTGTTCATATACAGTTTGCACAAGGAGGCCTCTTATGCAGCTATACATCGACAACCGCAGCGGCGCGCCCATCTACGACCAGATCTACAACCAGATCAAGGATTCCATTCTGTCCGGACAGGTGGCAGAGGGTGAGGCGCTGCCCAGCATACGGGCGCTGGCCAAGGATCTGCGCATCAGCGTCATCACCACCAAGCGCGCCTATGACGAGCTGGAAAGCGAGGGATTTATCTACACCCTGCCCGGCAAGGGCTGCTTCGTAGCGGAGCGCAGCACGGAGCTGCTGCGGGAGGAAAACCTGAAGAATATCGAGCACCACATGCAGGAGATACGGCGGCTGGCTTCCGCCTGCCGCTTGACAGAAAGTGAATTGGACGAAATGTGGCGCCTGCAGAAGGAGGATATGGAATGAACGCATTGGAGATACACGGACTGACGAAGCGCCGGGACGGCTTTGCCCTGCAGGGGCTTGACCTGACGCTGCCCGCCGGCTGCATCATGGGATTGATCGGCGAAAACGGCGCAGGCAAGTCCACCACCATCCGGCTGATACTGAACAGCCTCAGCCGGGACGGCGGCGCCATCACCGTTTATGGCAGGGACAACCGCGCCCTCACCGCCCAGGAGAGGGAGGACATCGGCGTGGTGCTGGACGAGGTGGGGCTGCCGGAGTACATGAACGCGCAGCAGATCGGGCGCATGATGGCAGGCATTTTCACCCGCTGGCAGCCGGAGGTGTACGCCGACTATCTGCGGCGGTTGGCGCTGCCGGAGGATAAGCCCTTCAAGGACTTCTCCCGCGGTATGAAGATGAAGCAGGGGCTGGCCGTGGCGCTGAGCCATCAGCCGAAGCTCCTGCTGCTGGACGAGGCCACCAGCGGCCTTGATCCGGTGGTACGGGACGAGATACTGACCATTTTCTCGGACTTCACACGGGACGAAGCGCACGCCGTGCTGATCTCCAGCCACATTGTCAGCGATCTGGAGAAGATCTGCGACTACATCGCGTTCCTGCACAGGGGACAGCTGCTGCTGTGCGAGGAAAAGGACCGGCTGACGGAGGAATACGGCATCCTGCGAGGCGGCGCGGACGGCATTGACCCGGCGGCGGTGTGCGGGCGGCACACCACGCCCTACGGCACGGAGTATCTGGTACGGCGGGACGCGGTACCCGCCGGCACGGCGCTGGGGCAGGTGAATCTTGAGGACCTGTTCATATTCATGGCGAAGGAGGCGTGAGATGAAGGGATTGCTTTATAAGGAGGGCCGCTGCCTGTGGCAGTACGGCAAGTCGTATATTCTGCTGGTGGTCATATTTTTCGGCCTCGCCTTTCTGAACAAGGGCGATGGAGGTACGAACCCGCTATGGCTGCTGTATCCTGTGTTTTTTGTGGGCGCTCTGCCGGCATCACTGCTAAGCGCCGACGAGAAGGACGGCTGGCTGGTCTACTGCGATACGCTGCCTATAGGACGGCGGCAGCTTGTAGCGGCGAAGTATGTCACCAGCGCCGTGCTGACGATGTTCATCATCGCACTGGCGCTGCTTATCAGCGCGCTTACCGGGCAGCCCGCTGTGGCCGGCGGCACAGCCGTGCCGCTGTCGATGCTGATCCCGCTGCTGCTGGCGGTGGGGCTGGGCGTTCCGGCGCTGATGTATCCGGTCATGTTCAAATTCGGTGCCACAAAGGGACGTGCGGTATATATCGCTGTGGTGATGGTCGCGGCAGCGGCCTGCACGGTGCTGATGGCATCTGAATCAGTAAGCGGGGCACTGACCGCGCTTCCGATCCTGGCGGTCAACGTCATTGTGCTGGCGGTATTCGTCGGCAGCTGGGCCTTGTCCGTGAAGTGGTTCCGGGCGCGGGAGCTGTAATACACGGTGCAGGCGGCAGGGCGTCCCCCCTGCCGCCTCCCCCTGCGAAAAAAGTGAAAAAAGGGTGTTGACATTCCGCACGGTACTTGCTATAATAAACAAGCTTGAGTTCCAAGACGAAAGCGCACATGGCCAAGTAGTTCAGTTGGTTAGAACGCCAGCCTGTCACGCTGGAGGTCGAGGGTTCGAGCCCCTTCTTGGTCGCCATATATGCTGCTGTAGCTCAGTAGGTAGAGCGCATCCTTGGTAAGGATGAGGTCGGCGGTTCGAATCCGCCCAGCAGCTCCAAAAAGTCCCGACGCCGCAATGGTTCGGGACATTTTTGTTACCCTTATCACTCAGAAGGAGGACTCGCGGCTATATGGATACCGACAGCGGCGGCCATCCCGGAAATCTGCCGGACTGCCATCTGTTTTCTGCGGCATATCTGCGCTGCGCCATGCGGGGCAGACGTGCTTTTTTGCGCCTTTAGACGCGGTATGACGCCCTCTATAAACGCACAAACAGATGACAGAAAGGAAGTTTCTTACATTGTCAAATACTACATACATCATCATTATGCTGGTCTGTCTCCTGCTGTCTGCCTATTTTTCGGCCACAGAGACAGCCTTCTCCTCCGCCAACGTAACGCGGCTGAAAATGCTGGCGGAGAAAGGCAACAGCCGGGCGGCGCTGGTCTGCAGGCTGCTGGAGCGGTATGACCGGCTTCTGTCCACCATACTGATCGGCAACAACATTGTGAATATCGCCATGGCGTCTATCGGCACGATGCTGTTTGTAAAAAGCTTCGGCGATGCCGGCGCCACGCTGTCCACGGTCGTGGTGACGGTAGTGGTGCTGATTTTCGGCGAGATCAGCCCCAAGAGCATCGCCAAAGACTGCGCCGAGGAGTGGGCCATGACCGCCGCACCGTTTCTCCGGTGTCTGATCTGGCTGCTGATGCCGCTGAATGCCATTTTCTCTCTGTGGAAGAAGCTGCTGGCCAGAATATTCCATCTGGACACCGACAGTAAAATGTCTCCGGAAGAACTGCTGATGCTGGTAAACGAAGTCCAGCAGGACGGCAGCATCGACAAGGACGAGGGCGATCTGCTGAAAAACGCCATCGGCTTTTCCGAGCAGGAGGCTCAGGATATCCTCATCCACCGCGTAGATCTGGCCGCCCTGCCGATCACGGCCTCTAAGGAAGAGGTGGCCGATCTGTTCACGCAGACAAAGTATTCCCGGCTGCTGATCTATCGGGAGGATATCGACCACATTATCGGCACCATCCACCAGAAGGATTTCTATGTAGGCTGCGGCGTAACAGACAAACCGCTGGAGGATATTCTCTCTCCCGCCGTGTTCGTGCTGGAAAACGAGCCTATCAGCCTGCTGCTGAAAAAATTACAGCTGGCCAAAACACAGATGGCCGTGGTAGTCGACGAATACGGCGGCACCTGCGGCATTGTGACTATGGAGGATATTCTGGAGGAGCTGGTGGGCGAGATCTGGGATGAGCACGATGAGGAAGAGGTCTTTATCCGCAAGGTGAGCGAAGACACCTACCTGGTGGATGCGTCCATGGACTTCGACGACTTTGCCGAATTCTTCCATCTGAACGCGGAGACGGAGATGACATCAGTCAGCGGCTGGGTAATGGAGCAGTGCGACCGGGTACCGGAAGCAGGCGACCGGTTCAGCTGTCAGGGGCTGGACGTTCTGGTTACCCGTGTGGACAACCACCGCACAGGGGAGATCAAAGTTCTCCGGAAGCAAAAAGATGCCTCCGAATGAAAATAGGTAAAAACACCCGAAAGCCACGGCTTTCGGGTGTTTGATTTTCCCCATATGAAATCGCCCCACGGGTGAGTCCAAATCTACCATACCACCATCTGCGCCGCAATGCAAGAAAAAGTTTTTCTTTTGCAATAATTTCTATTTAATTCTACATGCTGTAGTGAAAAAGTTGAAAAAAATCTACATTTTATACCGTTGACAGCACCAGCTGCGGGGTGTAGTATCGGAACATATTTTTAATGGGAGATGGCGGGATGAAGTACATTTTTGTGACAGGCGGCGTAGTATCCGGACTGGGCAAAGGGATCTGCGCAGCATCCTTGGGGCGGCTTCTGAAACAGTGCGGGCTGCGGGTGCGGAACCAGAAATTCGATCCTTATCTGAATGTAGATCCGGGCACCATGAGCCCGTATCAGCACGGCGAGGTGTTCGTCACAGACGACGGCGCGGAAACAGACCTGGACCTGGGCCACTATGAGCGCTTCGTAGATGAGGCGCTGACAGGAGACAGCTCCGTGTCCTCCGGCAAAATATTCTGGTCCGTTTTGAACCGGGAGCGGCAGGGCGGCTATCTGGGCGGCACAGTACAGATCATCCCCCACGTCACCGACGAGATCAAGCGCCGGCTGTACGCCATGGATGATGGGCAGACAGATGTAGTCATCGCCGAGATCGGCGGCACTGTGGGCGATATCGAGAGTCAACCGTATCTGGAGGCCATTCGCCAGGTGGCGGCAGAGCAGGGCCGCGAAAATGTACTGTACATCCATGTCCCGCTGGTAGTCTCCATCCCCGGCAGCGGCGAACTGAAGAGCAAGCCCACCCAGCACTCGGTAAAGGAACTGCTGTCCGTGGGCATCCAGCCGGACGTGCTGGTGTGCCGCACCGACAGCCCGCTGCCAGAAGATATGCGAAAAAAAATAGCACTATTTTGCAACGTCAGCGAGGACTGCGTCATTTCCAATCTGACCGCCTCCACATTGTATGAGGTACCGCTGCTGCTGGAAAAAGAGGGGCTGTGCCGCGTGGTGTGCCGCAAGCTGGGGCTGAACACGGGCGAGCCGGACATGGACCACTGGCAGGCCATGGTGGAGCAGATACACCGCGCCGTAAGGCCGGTGACCATCGCACTGGTGGGCAAATACACCGAACTGCACGACGCCTATCTCAGTGTGGCGGAATCACTGTTCCACGCGGGCACCGCCTGCGGCGCGCATGTGGACATCCGCTGGGTAGACTCTCAGCATCTGACAGCCGGAAATTTGGAAGAGGCACTGGCCGGGTGCAGCGGTATCCTGGTACCCGGCGGCTTCGGTGATCGCGGCATCGAGGGTATGATCCTGGCCGCGCAGTATGCGCGTGAAAAGCGTATCCCCTATCTGGGCATCTGCCTGGGTATGCAGATCGCAGTGATCGAGTTTGCCCGCCATGCGGCCGATTGGGCCGACGCCCACAGCGCGGAGTTCAGCGCCGTAACAACTCATCCGGTGATCGATCTGATGCCCGACCAGGTAGGCGTCACCGCCAAGGGCGGCACCATGCGCTTAGGCAAGTACCCCTGCGTACTGACGGCGGGAACAAAGGCCCGCGCCGCCTATGGCCAGGGTGAGATCTGGGAACGCCACCGCCACCGCTACGAGTGCAGCAACGTGTTCCGCCCGGAGTTGGAGTCCATGGGGCTGCGTGTGGCCGGCACATCTCCGGATGGCCGCCTGGTGGAGATGGTGGAGCTGCCGGAGCACCCCTGGTATGTGGGCTGCCAGTTCCATCCGGAGTTCAAGAGCCGGCCCGACCGGCCCCATCCCCTGTTCAAGGGCTTTGTGGCCGCAGCGCTGGAAATCGAATAAGCAAGAGAGCCGCCCCTTTCGGGGCGGCTCTCTTACGCTTATGGCTGCATAGCCGCGGCGGTGGCCGGATCGAGATAGTACTTCCCGTCTCCGCCCAGGTAATAAATGTTCTGGATGAAGCCGTACAGGTCATACTCCACCTTAGTGTTAGGCTCGGCCAACACATCGCCGTACATCTGCGTGGAAGCGATGTCCTCCCGGCTGTTGATCTCCTCCTCTGTGAGGTCGCCGCCCTTTTCGATAGTACGGTTTAAATCGGCATCGTAGCACACCACGGAATAGTCCTGCATCCACATGGGAACATAGACCACCTTAGTGCCGGTCTGTTCATCCTTCTTGGTCTGGGAGACATCCTCCACCGGCGGGACGTCATTCTCGTCGGTGGGCAGCGTCTGGACACCGCAGGCAGCCAGCACCATAAGCAGTGCCAGCAGCAGCAACACGATCACAGTATACTTTTTCATATTTATTAGCTCCTTTCGCTTTCATACACGCTCTCCGCCATGGTGAGCAGCTCCTGCCGTGTCTCGCCGCCGGTGATCAGGAACAGGCAATTGACCTCTTCATCCACCCATACCAGCGCCGACGCGCCTGCTGGTATGGCCACATAGTGGAACGGCGACGTGTCCTCTCCGCGATAAAACCACATGCCATAGCCCCGGCGCGCCAAAGGCACACTCTGCTCCGCGGCGGCAAAGCAATACAGCTGCGCAGACATACCGTGCACCGTCATCTGCTCCATATCATAGCCCTGCGGAGAACCTTCCTCGCCCATAGGACGCCGGCCTGTCTCGGTACTGTATATGCCCCCGGTGCTTCCATCCCGGAGCTCCACGCTGATCCGTGCGCTGCCGGTCAAGGCCACGGACTCAAACAGCAGGTCACCTTTTCCGGATGTCCAGCGCATCACCCGGACGCCCTCCCCTTCTGTACCGTTATAGCCGCCGGTAAAATCGCCCGTCAGCGTATAATCCGCCGGGGCGGCGGGCGTACAATCCTCCGGCGCCATCCCGTTTTCCGACGGTACAATGTCGTAAGCAGTGGTCACACTGGTCACCCGCAGGAACCAGCGGCTGACCGCCGCACGAGCCACGGGGCTGGCCGCCAGCACAGCGCCAAAGGCCAGCAGCGCCGTCAATGCGGCCGCCGCCGCACGTCTGCCGATCCGCTGTGCCGCGCAGCGGCGGCGGACACGGCGGGACAGCACATTCAGTTCGTCGTCGAACTCCGCGGAAGCGCCGCGCTCCGGCTCCGGCAGGGATAACGCCAACTGTACAGCCATCCGCTGTGCGGCAAGGCGCAGCGCGTCATCACAGAGAAATGTATTCATACGGTCATGCCCTCCTTTTCCAATTCTGTGCGCAAGGCGGCCTTACTTCGCTGCAGCAGCTTCTGCGCCGCGGCAAAAGACAGTTCCATCAGCGCCGCCGTCTCGCGGGTTGAGTAGCCGCAGGCGTAGCGCAGAAGCAGTGCTTCGCGGCAGCGCGGTGCCAAGCGGGCCATGGCATCCGCCACAGGCTCTCCGCAAGGCGGCAGCGCCACGACCGGCAGTTCCTCATCAAACGCCCGGCCATCGGCGCGGGCCCGCTGCCGGAGGATATCAATACACTTTCGCTCTGTGACCACCACCAGATAGGCTTCCAGCTGCGTGCGGGGCAGATGGCTCAAGCGGTCAAAATGCTCCGCCAGTGCCAGAAACGCTTGGTGCACCGCGTCTTCCACATCCGCGTCATCGCGCAGTTTTTGCCGGGCCAGCGCCAGCACGCGGCCCCGGCAGGCGATGTATACCTCCTCAAAAAGCCATCTGTCCTGCGGATTTTCGATGGTCTGTGTATAGAGCAGCAAGAGACCGGCTTCCCCTCTTGTTTTTTCTGATTATACCACAGTTCCGGCAGATATGCCGGGATTTTCAGCGCAGTCGTCCGCCCTGCGCCGTCACTATATAAACGGAACAGCCGCTCCGATACGGACAAATATCAAGAAAATTTTTTGAAAAATATTGGAACAATTTTTGAATTTTCTTTCAAAAAATAGAAAAATTTTGTATTGACATTTTAAAACTACCGAATATAACGCAGTAGTGTAAAGAAAATGCACGAAAGGATCTGCCTATGAATCCGCAATATAAAAAAGGCGTACTGGATCTATGCGTATTGTCACTGCTGCGGAAGCAGGATCGGTACGGCTATGAGATATCCGATTACCTGTCGAAGCACATCGACATCGCCGCCGGCACGGTGTACCCTCTGCTGCGCAAGCTGAAGTCCGACGGTCTTGTGACCACCTATCTGCAGGAGGAGAGCGGCGGTCCACCCCGGAAATATTACAAGCTGACACAGCTGGGTGAAGACGTATACAACATGGATCGGGCGGAATATCTGCAATTCGCCGAGACCGTCCGTGAACTTCTGAAGGAGGATGACGACCATGAATAAAGCCGACTTTCTGAATAAGCTCCATGAAGAACTGGAAAAGCGGAATGTCGCCGATGCGGCGGACATTCTGGAGGAATACCGGCAGCACTTCGATCTGGAGCTGGCGGACGGCTTCTTCGAGGAAGAGATCGCCGCGCGGCTGGGCAACCCGGTGATGCTGGCGGCGCAGTTTGACGAAAGCGATGACGCGCCGAAGCAAAAAAGCAGCAGCAAACCGCTGATCGTGATCGGCTTGGGATTTGCCGATGTGTTCGCAGGTCTGTTTTTCCTGCTGCTGGCGGGCTTCGGCATTGTACTGGCTGCCGCAGCATTGTCCTTCGCAGCAGCGGCAGTCTGCCTGTTGGGCGGGGTGAATATCCACGGTCTGCTCCCCGCCATGCCCTACTGGTGCGGCGCGATCCTGGCGCTGTCCCTTGCGGCGCTGGCGGTGCTGTTCGCGATGGGCTGCGTCTACTACGCGGCGTTCCTGCGGCAGCTGATCCGCTCCTTCGGACGTTTCCGGCACAACGCACTGGCAAACGCCTCTGGTCTGGCCGTACTGCCGCCGCTGCCCATCAGCCCGCAGTTCTCCGCCAGGACGAAGCGCCGTCTGCGCGCTGCGGCGCTGATCTCGCTGGCGCTGTTCGCCGCCTGTTTCGTGCTGTCCTATGTAGTGTGCGCCCTGTCCGCCGGGAACTTCCAGTTCTGGCACGTCTGGGGCTGGTTCACGAATTGAGGTGACTTCCATGCTCGGCATGAATGCGGTGGCACTGGTGTTCTTCGGCTGCATCAACGTAGCGGCCTGTCAGCTATGCATATGTCCGGAAAATAAACGCAGGAATATCGTATTTACCCTTTGCGCGGTGCTGCTGGGCGGCAATCTGCTGCGCTATGGCGTGGTGTATCCCTTTATCAAGGGCATGGTGATGCTGCCGGTAGAATTCTCCACCGTGGCCTACTTCGCCGTACCCACGATTTTGCTGACCGGTAGGAAAAAACTGCGCAGTTGGGCAGCCTACTCCGGTCTGATGGCGGGCTTCTTTTACTACATGGCCATGATCGCAGCGGGCGGCATGATTTACGGAACAAACCCGCCGCTGGACATCTATATTTCGCTGTTCTGCCACGGCAGCATCTACTTCTGCGGCTTTGTGATCATCGGCACAGAGATGTGCAGCGCCAAGGATGCACCTAAGCTGGCACTGGGCGTGGCGCTGGTGGGCATTCGCGCCGCTTTGCTCCGCCCGTCTGTGGTGAACAGCGAAGGGCTGCTGATCTACATTTTGCTGGACGCGACCGCTGTAAAGCAGCTGCTTCCGCAAAACGCATGGTCTGTCGCACTGCCTGTCTACTACCTCACCCTTGCGGCGTTCGTGCTGCTGACCATCCGAGGCTTTTTCCGCAGAAATCAGAAGCAGTACCATCGGTTCGCGGCGCAAACCGCGTAAAAAGCAGACGCGTGAGCGTCTGCTTTTTACGGGCAAGCGCCCGTATTCCGAAATAGCTTGCCGCACCGATATCGCCGCCGACAGCGGGGCAAATTGAGATTTGCTTAACGAAAAAAAGGACATGACTGCGTCATGTCCTTCTTTGGTCCGAGTGTCGAGATTCGAACTCGAGGCCTCTTGAACCCCATTCAAGCGCGATACCAAACTTCGCCACACCCGGATATGC
>CAVGEC010000030.1:0-17053 GCA_963628195.1 Bacteroidaceae bacterium | reverse complement strand
CCTTCGGCTGGGGCGAGCTGTGGGGCGTGGCGGACCGCACCGACTACGACCTGACGCAGCACCAGACCGTGTCCGGCAAGGATCTGACCTACTTCGATCCGGAGACCAACGAGCGCTACATCCCCTACGTTGTGGAGCCGTCTCTGGGCGTGGAGCGCAGCGTGCTGGCCGTGCTGGTGGACGCCTACGACGAGGAGGTCGTGGATGCGGAGAAGAACGACGTCCGCGTGGTGCTGCATCTGCACCCGGCGCTGGCCCCCTATAAGGCCGCTATCCTGCCTCTGAGCAAGAAGCTCAGCGAGCCCGCCCGCAAGATCTATGAGGAGCTGAGCAAGGAGTGGATGCTGGACTTCGACGAGACCGGCTCCATCGGCAAGCGCTACCGCCGCGAGGACGAGGTGGGCACCCCCTTCTGCATCACCGTGGACTTCGACACAGTGGGCGACGCCGAGCATGAGGGCGACAACTGCGTCACCGTCCGTGAGCGCGACACCATGGAGCAGGTCAGAATTCCCATCAGTGAGCTGAAGGCGTATCTGACCGAGAAGCTGGCATATTAAGAACAGGCAAAAAAAGAAAGCCCGTTGGGGCTTTCTTTTTTTGCCTGTTTACGCCAGCAGGGCGCGGTCGTTGTCGTATTCCTCGCCGCTGACTCTGCTGAACAGCTCCAGCAGCTGGGGCACGGTGAGCCGGGCCTTCTCCTCGCCGGAGATATCCAGCACCACGCGGCCCTTGTGCATCATGATCAGCCGATTGCCGTAGTGGATGGCGTCCCGCATATTGTGGGTGATCATCAGCGTGGTCAGATGATTCTCGCGCACCAGGCGGTCTGTGATGTCCATGACGCGCTGGGCGGTCTGGGGATCCAGGGCGGCGGTGTGCTCGTCCAGCAGCAGCAGCTTGGGCTTCTGCAGGGTGGCCATCAGCAGCGTCAGCGCCTGACGCTGCCCGCCGGAGAGCGTGCCCACTTTTGTGGTCAGCCGATCCTCCAGGCCCAGGCCCAACTCCCGCAGACGGCGGCGGTAATCCTCACGCTCGCCCTTGCGGATGCCGGGGCGCAGGGTATGACGTCTGCCGCGGCGCTCGGCCAGAGCCAGGTTTTCCTCGATCTCCATGCCGGCGGAGGTACCCATCATGGGATCCTGGTACACGCGGCCCAGATACCGGGCCCGTTTGTACTCCGGCAGAGCGGAGACGTTGACGCCGTCCAGCTCAATACTGCCCTCGTCGGGCCGCCAGGTGCCGCATATGGCGTTCTGCATGGTGCTCTTGCCCGCGCCGTTGCCGCCGATGACGGTGACGAAATCGCCGTCGTTCAGCGTCAGATTCAGGTGGTCCAGCGCCACGCGCTCGTCCACGGTGCCGCCGTTGAAGGTCTTGGTGATATTATTCATTTTCAGCATGGCTGCTGCCTCCTTTCGCTGCGCGGATACGCGCCTTTGCCTCTTGCCTCAGATACGGTACGCCCAGGAACACCGCCACCACGACGGCGGAGAACATTTTCAGAAGATCGGTGTCGAATCCAACAAAGATGATGACCTGGTACACGATGTAGTAGATCACCGCGCCCAGCACCACGCCGGCCAGCTGCACGGCCATCCGGCCGCTCCAGCGGCCCAGCACCGCCTGGCCGATGACCACCGCCGCCAGGCCGATGACCACCGCGCCGCGGCCCATGTTCACGTCGCTGTACCCCTGGTACTGGCACAGCAGCGCGCCGGAGAGCGCCACCACGCCGTTGGAGAGCGCCAGGCCCAGCACCTTCATCAGCTGGGTGTTGACGCCCTGGGCCCGGCTCATTACCGGGTTGCAGCCGGTGGCCCGCAGGGCGCAGCCCAGCTCCGTGCTGAAGAACAGCACCAGCAGGGCGCCCAGCACCGCGCACACCGCCAGCAGCACCGGCAGCGCACCGGTGACATCCATCTGGCTCAGCAGCACCTTGAGACTGCGGGCGGGCAGTGCCTGGTTGGCCTTGCCCAGGATCTTCAGATTCACGGACCACAGCACCATCTGCGTCAGTATGCCCGCCAGGATGGGCGGGATGCCCAGCAGCACATGCAGCAGGCCCGTCACGGCGCCGGCCAGCACGCCGGCCAGCAGCGCACACAGCATGGACAGCCAGATGCTCTGTCCGTTGAGCAGCATTACGGTGCATACCGCCGCGCCGGTGCAGATGGAGCCGTCCACGGTCAGGTCAGCGATGTCCAGGACTTTATAGGTGATGTACACGCCGATGGCCATGACGCCCCAGATCAATCCCTGGGCGATAGCGCCGGGCATGGCGGCAAGCAGCTGTATCATGGGAAAACGACCTCTCTTCCGGGTAAAAGTTTATGCCAGCGCCTCGTACCCTTCGGGAACGGTGATGTTCAGCGCCTCACACATGGTGGGGTTGTACATCTTGGAAGCGGGCGCGTACTGGATGGGCATGGCGGAGATATCCGCCTCGCCGGTGAGCACCTGGGCGGCCATCTCGCCGGTCTTGTAGCCCAGGTCATAGTAGCTGATGGACAGGGTGGCGATGCCGCAGCCGGAGCAGATGCCCTGCTCGCCGGCCACCACGGGAGTCCTGGCGTTCAGCACGATGTTGCCGATGGTCTCCGTGCAGGAGGCGGCGGTATTGTCGGTGGGGATGTAGATCACATCGCTGTCGGCGGCGGCCTTGGTGGTCACAGCGGCCACGTCGTTGGAATCGGAGAAGGAGTAGCGGGTGCAGGTGATGCCCTTGCCGGTGAGGTACTCCTCCACCACCTTTACCTGGTACTCGGAGTTGGGCTCCGCGGAGCAGTACAGCAGGCCGACGGTCTTGGTGTCGGGCAGCAGCTCCAGGATCATGTCCGCCTGCTCCGTCAGCGGGGCCAGGTCGGAGGTGCCGGAGACGTTGCCGCCCACGGTGCCGGAGAAGTTGTCGATGCCCAGGGCCACGCCGTATTCGGTGACCGCCGTGCCCAGGATGGGGATCTGTGTGGTGGCGTTATAGGCCGCCTGCAGGGACGGGGTGGCATTGGCCATGATCAAATCGACATTTTTCGACACGAAGCCGTTGACGATGGTGGTGCACATATTCTGGTCGTTGGCGGCGTTCTGCACGTCCACCTCCACATTCTCGGCGCCCAGCTTGTCGTTCAACGCGTCGATGAAGCCCTGGGTGGCGGCGTCCAGCGCGTCGTGCGTCACCAGCTGGCACACGCCGATGGTATACTTCTTGGCACTGTCGCCGGTGTCGTCGGTCCTGGTGTCGTCGGTCTTGCTGCCGCAGGCGGCCATGCTCACGCACATGGCGGCGGCCAGCAGGGCGGTCAGCAGCCGCCGGGTGATGTTCTTCTTCATGCGGGGTTCCTCCTGTTTGCTTTGTTTTGGTAGTTTTTGGAATTCAGGGATGCAAAAAAGCCGCCCTGCGGACTTGCGGTCCATAGGGCGGCTTTCATGTCGATCCGTCTTCGGAAAAGAACGGCCTCGCGGTTCAGCAGCGTTTCTGGGCATCACAAATCACTCTTACTTCATCCGTAAAGGTAAAGTAAAAGCTAAACTCGTATGCCTTGTACTGCTGCATCATCATGTGGGGCG
The DNA here is from genome assembly GCA_963628195.1 of Bacteroidaceae bacterium. Classification (GTDB taxonomy): domain Bacteria; phylum Bacillota; class Clostridia; order Oscillospirales; family Oscillospiraceae; genus Vescimonas. The sequence continues at coordinate 13,486 of CAVGEC010000030.1, read as the reverse complement.
TTCTCCTTTCTCGAAGTTTTCTGTAAGATAACACATACAATGGCGGCCGTCAACCGTCAATTTGACCAAATTTTTGCAGGGGACGCAGCGCGGGCGTCACATATCCACGACCTCAAGCTCCTTTTCGTCCACCTTGCGCAGATCCTTTTTGTTCATCATATCGTACATACAGGGCACCACGAACAGCGTCATCAGCGTGGCGTACAGCAATCCGCCGATGCAGACCACGGCGATGGGCTGCATCAGCGCCGTGCCGGCATTTTTCGCCGTGGCGGTGACGATCAGGCCCAGAATGGTGGTCAGGCTGGTCATCAGAATGGGGCGCAGGCGGGTGACGCCGGCGTCGATGATGGCCTCGCGGCGCTCCATGCCCGCCAGACGCTGCTGGTTGATATAGTCCACCAGCACGATACCGTTGTTGACGATGATGCCCACCAGCATCACGAAACCGATCAGGCTGATGACCGACACCTCGATGCCCGCGATCAGCAGGGCCAGGAAGCCGCCGGTGAAGGCCAGCGGGATGGTGAACATGACGATAAACGGGGATTTCAGCGACTGGAACTGGGCCACCATGATAAAGTAGACCAGCACCACGCCCAGCAGGAGCATCAGCATCAGCTGGCTCATGGCCTCCATGATCTGCTCATTCTCGCCGTTGAACTCCACGGTGATGCCGTCGGGCAGCGCCACGCCGCCCAGCGTCTGCCGGGCCGCCGTGGTCACATGGGTGACGTTGTAGCCGTCCGCCACCGTGGCGGTGACGGTGACGCAGCGGCGCTGCTGGTCACGGGAGATGGTGTTCATGGACACCGTTTCCTCCACCGTGGCCACATCGCCCAGCTTGAAGGTCTTGCCGCCCTGGTCCTCGTCCCCGCTGCCGCCGGTCAGCTGTCCCAGCGAGCCGGAGGCGCTGCCGCCCATAGCGGAGGAGACGCTGCTGTCGGCCGTCAGCTCAAGATCCAGCAGCTTCTCGCGCTTGAGGACGCTGCCCTCCGCCGCGTCCACGGTCAGACCCATGTCCTCGCTGTCCAGCGTTACGTCAGAGACGCTGGCGCTGTCCTGCAGCGCCGCAGCGATCTGCATATACACCTGGGCCACAGTCAGGCCCTTCTCCGCCGCGGCTTTCCGGTCGATGTTCACCTGCAGGGCCGGGGCGGACTCGTCCAATCCGTCGGACACCTCGGCCACGCCCTCCACCTGCGCCAGACGCGCTGCCATGGCCTGCGCGCTCTGCTGCAGGTCAGTCATATCGCTGCCGAACACCTGCAGCGACACGCCGCTGCCGGTCATGTAGCTCATCATACTGCTCATCACACCACTGGCCTTGACCTCGCAGGGCAGGTCGGCGCAAAGCTCCTCGATCTCCTTCCCCGCCTGGGAGCCGAACGTGCCCTCCGGCATGGTGATATAGCCCTCCACGTCATAGCTGCCGCCGGAGGAACCCATACTGAGGCCGCTCGTGGTGCCGCCGCCCATCATAAACCCCGCGTCCTGGATGTTGTCCACGGTCATCACCCGCTCCAGCACCGTGTCGGCCAATTCGACGGCCTCCTCGCGGGTGGCGCCCTCCGGCATAGTGATGGTCAGGGACAGGTTGTTCATGTCGATCTCCGGCATGAAGGTAAAGCCTCGGCGGATGGCCGCGCCCGCACTGGTCACCAGCAGCACCAGCGACAGCAGCAGCACGCCGGCCTTGTGGTCCAGCGCGAAGACGATGGCCTTCCGATAGGCGGGGTAGATCTTATCCAGCAGGCCGGGCTTCTGCACCAGATCGCGGCGCAGCATACCGCTGGCCATGGCGGGCACCAGCGTCAGCGCCACCATCAGGCTGGCCAGCAGCGAATAGGTGATGGTCAGCGCCAGATCGGTGAACAGCTGGCGGGTCAGGCCCTCCACAAACACGATGGGCGCGAACACGCACACCGTGGTCAGCGTCGAGGCCGTCACCGCGCCCAGCACCTGCTGGGCGCCGGACACCGCCGCCTGGATGATGGTGGCGCCCTTGGCACGCAAACGATAGATGTTCTCGATGACCACCACCGAGTTGTCCACCAGCATGCCCACTGACACGGCGAGGCCGCTGAGGGAGATCATATTGATGGTCACGCCGGTGAAATACATCAGCACCACGGCAAAAATAACGCTGACGGGAATGGAAACCAAGGTGATCAGCGTGGGCCGCCAGTCACGCAGGAATAGATACAGCACCACCACGGAGAACAGGGCGCCCCACAGCAGGGACGAGGTGATGGTCTCCACGATGAGATAGATATAATCGCCCTGATCCATCAGGGGCGCGAAGCTCAGCCCCTCGTACTGGGCTTCCAGTTCCTCGAACCGGTCGCTGATATTGTTGGATACCTCCGCCGTGGCATAGTTGGACTGCTTGGTGAAGGTGATGAGAATGCCGTTGTCGCCGTTGACCTTGGTATACAGCTCATCGGCGTCATCGGTGACCACCACTGTGGCGATATCGCCCAGCGTGACGGGCTCGATGCCGTCCATGCCCAGGTCCAGCAGCACCATATCCTCCAGCTCCTGCCGGGAGGAGATATTCTCGCCCACGGACACCATGTAGCGCACACCGTCGTTATCGCTGATATACCCGGCGGGCATGGCGAAATTCTGCGCCGTCAGCAGTTGGCTGACGGTGCTGATGGACAGCATGCCGCCCACATCCGTCTGGTCGGCGACGGACTTGTAGGCATCCTTGATCTGCTGCAGGCCCTCCTCGATCTGCGTCTCCGCCTGCTTCAGCTGCATGTCCGCCTCGGTCAGCTGCGTCATGCCGTCGATGAGAGACAGCGTCAGGTCATAGACCTCTCCGGTGACCTCGGCCTTCAGCTTGCCGCTCTCCAGATCCTCCAGCAGCTTATCCAGCGTCTCTCGCAGCGCCTTCAGCGTCTTTTGCAGCTGCTGGATCTCCTCCACATAATCGCCGGGGTTCGGCAGCACCGGCTCGCCGGGATCCGGATCGGGCGTCGGTTCGTCCGGGACATCCGGCAGCTGATCCCGTATGTCCTTGACATATTCGTACAGCTTATCCACCGCCTGGCCCGCCGTACCGGCGGCACCCGCGGCGATGGCCTCCTTGGCCTTGTCCAGTTCCTTCTGGCCCTTATCCACCTGGTCCTGGGCCTTTTCCAGCTCCAGCCGCGCCTTGTCCAGTTCCTTCTTAACGGCGGCCTCCAGCTTGGCCGACAGAGCGTCCAGCTTGGCCTCGTCCAGAATGACGTGGGCCTCCCTTGTCACCGCGCCGCTGACAGCAATGCTGGCCACGCCGGAGACGCCCTCCAGCTTGCCGCTGAGTTCATCGGTGACGAAGTCGCTGAGCTCGTACACGTCCATATCCTCACGGGACACGGCGGCCACCATGACCGGCAGCATGGAGGGGTTGATCTTCAGCACATAGGGCGCGGAGACAGTATCATCCCAGCTGCCCTCCAGCACGGATATCTTCTGCTGGATGTCCACGCTGATGGTGTCCATATTGGCACCATCCTCAAACTCCAGAATGACCATGGACACACTGTCCTGGCTGGTGGAGGTGACGGTCTTGATCTTATCCAGCGTGGCCATGGACTGCTCCACCGGCTTGGTGATTGTCTGCTCTACAGACTCCGGGCTGGCGCCGGGATCGGAGGTCACGATGATGACGTAAGGGAAATCCATGTTGGGCAGCAGATCCGGCGTCATTTTCAGATACGCCACCACGCCCAATACGATGATGCCCAACACCGTCACGAATATCGTCAGCGGTTTTTTCACGCTGAAGCCCGCCATATTCGTCCCTCCCTCTGGCCGAAAGCAACTGCGCTCCCAGTCTAAAACTGCAATGATTTTCAAGTGTATCATTCTCGGCCGCAACTTGCAAGACGGCGGAGGCAGAATTCACGAAAGCGTTACAAATACACGGTTTTTGCGGGAAATTACTTCGTACTTCGTAACATTTTCCGCCAAAAGCCGCTTCTGTACGGCATGCGAAAAAGCGGGCGCAGAAGCGCCCGCTTTTTCGTGTTAAGAGAGAAAAGGGAAGATAACAGCAAAATCAGTCAATGTGCCGTTACAGCACCGTGCAGAGCAGATGCAGCTCTACAGGCAGCCACACAGGCATCAGCATGGCGGTCACGCGGCAGACAGGGTTGAGGTTCCCCGTCAGCAGACACACCATCGTGAACGCCAGAATGACGGCGATAACAATAGCGGCCACAGCCTTTACAGAGGTATTGGATTTGGTTTTTGTCATAGGGAACAACTCCTTTCTTGATGTTGGCTAAATCATACCACAACAGTTTGTGCTTGTAAAATTGATTATTATGCGGTATAATATAGAAAACAACTATAATTGGAGGCTGTGCCATGACCAATCAGGACATTGAGACCTTTTTTGCCGTACTGGACCACGGCACCATGACCGCCGCCGCCGAGGCGCTGTACATCACCCAGCCGTCGCTGTCGGCGCGGCTGAAGGCGCTGGAGGATGAGGTGGGCGCACCCCTGTTCCACCGGGGCAAGGGCCAGCGGCGCATCACGCTCACCGACGCGGGGCAGCACTTCCTGCCCCTGGCCCGCCGCTGGCAGAATCTGCTGGCAGAGACACAGACCTTCGCCGCGGCGGAAAAGCGGGAGTTCCTGCACGTCATCGCCGCCTACACCGCCAACCAGTACATCCTGCCGCCGGTGTACCAGCGGTTTCTGGAGCGGGAGCTGCCGGTGAACCTGTGGGTGGAGTCCATGCGCACCGACCAGGCGGTGTCCGCCGTGGCGCGGGGCGACGCGGATATGGCCATCGTGGACGGCGGTCTGCACTATGATCTGCAGATCGAGGCCAAGCCCCTGTTCCGGGAGGGCTTCTTCCTGGTGGTGCCCAAGACCGTGGCACTGACGGAGCCGGTAGAGGCCACCACCCTGCACGCACAGGACGAGATACTCATCTACGGCCAGCCGGAGATACAGCAGTGGCACGACTACTGGTTCGGCGTGGATGCCCGCCCCCTGCTGTACGCCGACACGCCCCAGCTTGCCGAAACGCTGCCCGCCTGCGGCAAGCGGTGGAGCATCATTCCCGCCGGAGCCACCGAGCCGTATCTGCGGATGTTCAGCAGCGTGCAGGTGCTGCATCTGGCCCACCCGCCGGCGGAGCGGACGTTCTATCTGGTCACGCCCAAGGGACGCGCCCTGTCCGCCGCGGCGGAGACACTGCTGGACGACCTGCGCGTCCAGATACAGGACGTGGAGGGCATCACCTGGTATTAAAAACAGCGGCACACCGTCGAGGTGTGCCGCTATTTGCCGCTTTGTATCGAACGGTGCCGCTTTCTGCCTATCCGCGCCGTATCTGGCCCTGTATCAGCCGCGTCACCGCGTCCGCCAGCCAGCCGATGGCCGGCAGACGCTCCATGGCCTGGCCATAGATGCGCCGGGCATCGGGCACCTCCCGGTCGCTGCCGGTGAACAGGCACACCGGCAGTATGCCGTGCAGCCGTAGCTGCCCCGCCTCGGCAGCGGAGTCGTCCACACCGCGCCTGCCGGTGTAGGCATAGCCGCCCAGACCGTTGGGGATCCGCTGATCGTCGTTGGGGCTGGCATCCGACAGCACCAGCAGCAGCTGATGACCGCTGACCGGCCGCCGCATGAGCCATCCCATGGCCCGCAGGGCCAGGCCGTCCCGGTTCCACCCGGCAGCTGCATAGTCAAACACGCCCTCGTTCTGCTCCGGCTTGTCGTAGTCCCGCAGTATCCGCAGCACCGTACACCCGCTGACGGAGCAGAACGCTGTCACCCGCACGGGGATACGGCACCGCGTCAGGCTCTCCACGATAAGATACGCCTGGGCGGCCAGCTTTTCCTGCTGCCGGTTCTGGGAAGCCGAGCCGTCCAGCAGGATGTCCACCGACAGGTCACCAGGATCGTGGGGCGTGGTGCGGGAGAATACGCGCTCATCCCCCAGGGCCGCGGCACGCCAGGCCCTGTCGGGCCGCAGCGCGCCGGCACGGGCGCTGCCGCCCTCGTCCTCCTGCTGCAAAAGCAGCGTATTGTGCAGCTTCTGTGTCAGGCGGGCGATGGCCAGTTTGTTCTCCACCAGATGCGCCTGATAGTACGCACGGTTCTTCTCCCGCTGCCGGCGAAAGTTCTCCGCGTCCCAGGCTGCCTCCGGCGACGGCTGGCGCCCCGCCGGCTCCCCTTTTGTGAAATGCAGCCGGCAGTTTTTGTGCACGCCGGTGCACAGGGTGCGCTCCGCCTCCTCCAGCTGTGCCGGTGTCAACATGGACACGCCGAAGCAGTCCTCCACATACCGCCGCAGGATCGGCTCCGGTGTCCGGCCCTGCAAAAAGCCCAGCAGCGTCTGCTTCTGCAGTCCGCCGCTGCCGCCCGTGCCGCGGCTCAACGCCCGCAGGGCATTGGGCCGCACAAAGTGCACGCCGCCGCTCCTGTCCCGCTTCCGTCCTACCCACGCCGCCCACTGGCGGTCGTCGGCGGCCCGGCGAGCCCGGCGGAAGTAGGTGTACAGCACCCGTTCCGTCCGCTGGAGGAGCTGGCTCTCCGTGCTGTCCGCCGGGGCGGACAGATCGTCCAGCAGCGCGGACAGCGCCTTGTCCTCCGGCTCTCCCAGCACACGGCAGGCCCAGGCCCGGCGCATGGCGTCGCCGGTCATGCCCTCGGCCACAGGCACCCGCGCAAGCAGAGCGCGGGCATACTCCCGCCGCAGGGCGGGCAGGATGGGCCGCTCCCCGGCCCCGCGGGCAAACACCGCGCTCTCCAGCACCAGGAAAAATACATCCGTGTACAGTCCCTCCTGGACGGAGCGGTGAAAATCGTTCAGCAGGGGCTTGAACTTCCGGAAATCGTAGTACCGGCAGCCCAGGCCCAGCACGGTATTGCCGTAGAGATCGGCATCACCGCCGCCGTCAAAGGTCAGCAGCTCCGGCCTGATGCTGTAGTCTTCCCAGGCGTTCCACACCTGGTTTTCCGCCCGCCGCGTCTGTATATCCTGTCTGTCCATATCAGCCGAACAGCTTGTCCCGCGTGGCATCTTTGGGCAGGCGCGCCCACACCGCGTCCGCCACCAGCTGCCGCTCGAACGGCTCAAAAGCCTTGTTGATGATGCCCAGCGCCAGCGCCTGACCGGAGGGAATACCCTTTTCGATCAGATGCAGCGCCGCCAGCAGACCGCGCAGGTCCAGCGCCTTTGTGGAGATCTCCCCGCTGTCACACTTCTTCCGCAGGTCGCGGAACAGCTCCGTCATCTGTCCGGCCCACTCCTCCTTCAGTGTGGGAAAGCTGCGCTTCAGCAGCTTCCGCAGATTCTCATCGGAGATCACCGGCATATCCACCACCACGAACCGGCTCACCAACGCCTCGTTCAGTTCACGCGTCCCGGCGTAGCCGTAGTTCATGGTGCCGATGAACCGCGCCGCGTCGTCCAGCTGTATGCGCTCATACCCCGGCACATCAATGACTCGCCGGTGATCCAGCGCAGCGTGCAGCACGGCCAGCGCCTCGTTTTTGGCCATGTTCACCTCGTCCAGCACGCCGAAGCCGCCCAACCGCGCACAGGAGCAGATGGGGCCCTCACGGAACACCACCTGCCCGTCCTTCAGCGTGTCCGCGCCGATCAGCGCCGCCGCGTCCACATTGACGTACATGGACACATCCCACACCGGCCTGCCGAACAGCGCCGCCAGGTTTTCCGCCAGCACGTTCTTGCCGGTGGCCTTGGGGCCCGCCAGCAGCAGATGCTCGCCGCACAGCAGCGCCGCCGCCGCGCTCTCCCATACCTCCTTGCCGTAGTACAGATACTTCGGCACAGGCACACGGCTCTGGGCCTCCGGCGTCAGCGGGTGCTGCTCCCGGAAACGGCGCACCTCGTCCAGCAGCCCGGCGTCTACGCCTTCCTCCCGCAATTCCTTCCAGATATCCATACGCTTCGCCTCGCTTCTTTTTCTGATGATGCCAAATTATACTCCCGCCGATCGCTAAGTGACCGTTAAGGATATAAAACCGTGTTGTAATCATATCCGCCCCGTCTCTCCCATATAAATAGACCACAACAGCATGGGAGAGTTGCGTTATGCGAGACGATCTGGAACAGCGGGCCAGAGAACTGGCTCTGTACCTGATAGAGAACCGGACCACCGTCCGCGCCGCCGCCAAAAAGTTCGGCGTCAGCAAATCCACCGTACATAAGGACCTGTCCGAGCGTCTGGCCGCCTGCGACCGGGCGCTGTACACACAGGTAAAGGCCATACTGGACGAGAACAAGTCCCAGCGTCATATCCGCGGTGGTCTGGCCACCCGGCGGAAGTACAAGGGAATATGAAAACAGGGGACGCGGCGCGTCCCCTGTTTTCCCGTACAAACCAAAACGGGCATCCTTTCGGATACCCGTTGCGTTTGGTCATTAGCCAATGTTGTTCAGCTTCAGCGTCAGCGCGCTCTTCTTGTGAGCCGCGTTGTTTTTGTGCAGCAGGCCCTTAGCCGCTGCCTTGTCGATCGCCTTGACCGCCACCTTGTAAGTGCCCTCGGCCTCGGTGCGATTGCCTTCAACGGCAGCAGCCTCGAACTTCTTGATAGCAGTCTTCAGTGCGGACTTATTGGCTTTGTTGCGAGCATTTCTCGTCTCTGCCACCAGAACACGCTTCTTAGCAGACTTGATATTCGGCAAACCAAACACCTCCCCGACATGAATTTTTTGTGCCGCAGAAATATAAACTTCCACGCAGGATGATATTTTAGCATCTTTGCCCGGAAAATGCAAGACTTTTTTGCAATTTCCGCGGCGCTTTTTGTATAAAAGCCATTTCCCCGGCCATGCTACCGAAAAGCCACAATATTTTGTGTTCAGAAGGGAGCATCGACCACTACTATGACACTTTCCCGTACCGATCTCGCCGCGGAAACGGCCGAGGAGCTGTCCGCCGGGCAGGATATTTTTGCCGCCGGCACCGGCATCACCAAATCCGAATGTCTGCTCTGCGGCTGTCCCGTCACCCGCATACAGGTCCGCTCCTCCGCCGGGGCGCGGATCATCGGCCGGCCCGTGGGCCGCTATGTGACTATTGATCTGCGCCCGGTGCTGCAGCGGCAGGAGTGTCTCACCCGCCGCGCCGCGCTGTGTCTCTGCCGCGAGCTGCGGAGTCTGCTGCCGCCGCTTACCGGCGGCCCCGCCCTGGTAGTGGGCCTGGGCAACGATGCCATGACACCGGACGCCGTAGGCGCGGCGGCGCTGGAGCATCTGCTGGTCACCCGGCACATGATCCGCGCCATGCCCCGGCAGTTCGGCGCACTGACGCCGGTGGCCGCCCTGGCTACCGGCGTACTGGCCCGCACCGGCATGGAGACACTGGAGCTCATCCGCGGCGCGGCGGACCGTCTGCACCCTTCGGTGATCGTGGCCATCGACGCGCTGGCCGCCCGCAGCCGCCACCGCCTCTGCGCCACCGTGCAGCTGGGCGACACGGGCCTGATCCCCGGCAGCGGCGTGGGCAACCACCGCAAGGCCGTGGATGCCCACACTCTGGGCGTGCCGGTCATCGCCCTGGGCGTCCCCACGGTCATAGACGGCGCAGCCCTGACCGGAGACGAGGATGCCGCCCCCTCCGGCCTGTTCGTCACGCCCCAGGATATCGACCTCCGCGTCCGCGAGCTGGGCCGTCTCATCGGCCACGGCGTCACGATGGCCCTGCAGCCCACCCTCTCGCCGGAGGATGTGGCCGCTTTGTTGGGTTAACTCTTGCAAAACCTCCCGCAACGCGGTACAATAGAACATCAAATTCAGGAACGGGAGGTACCGCACATGGAATTCAACCCCCAGATACAGCTGGTCGGCCTGCTGGAATGGATGTCTGAGCAGATGGCCGCCTGTCACGGAAAGACCGCCGTCATCGGCATCTCCGGCGGCAAGGACAGCTCTACCGTGGCCGCGCTGGCCGTGGCTGCCTATGGCCGGGAAAACGTCTTCGGCGTCCTGATGCCCAACGGTGTCCAGCCGGACATCGACTACTCACAGGCGCTGGTAGAGCACTTGAATATCCCCCACACCACCATCAATATCCACAGCGCCGTACAGGGCGTGCTGGACGAAATGGAAAAGGCCGGACTGACGCCCTCCCGCCAGACGAAGGTCAATCTGCCCAGCCGCGTCCGCATGGCCACGCTGTATGCCGTGGCCCAGTCCCTGGAGGGCGGCATCGTCATCAACACCAGCAACCTCAGCGAGGACTGGGTGGGCTACTGCACCATCTACGGCGACAGCGCCGGCGCTTTCTCCCCTCTGGGCATGTACACCACTGAGGAGGTCATCGCTCTGGGCCGTCAACTGGGCCTGCCGGAAAAGTTCCTCATCAAGCCGCCCTCCGACGGTCTCACCGGCCTCACCGACGAGGACAACCTGGGCTTCCCCTACCGCGCCGTCAACGAGTATGTCCGCCGCGGCACGGTGGATCCTGCCATCAAGGAGCGCATCGACGCGCTGCACCGGGCCAGCCGCTTCAAATTCCAGACGCTGCCGGTGTATCACAACGGCCTGCCCATGGCGCTTGAGGACGAGACCGACTATTATAAGTAAATGGAGGCAGGCACAGCCCACTTCCACTTTTGACAAATAATTCCGGCAACAGAAACACCCCCACCGAACGGTGGGGGTGTTTCTGTGTGTTTGTGTTAGGAGAGAGAGAAAATCACATCAGGAAGTGTTGTTCCTTTGGATGATGCTATATTACCCGGTAATTTTGGCCGAATCTTGAAGCAGTAATGAACAATTTGTGAATTCTGCTTATCTATTACCGGAATTTTTTGCTCTCGGCCACGGCCATCTGGTCGCAGCGGTTATTTTTCTCGTTCTCCGCATGGCCCTTTACCCAGTGGCAGCGCAGCTGATGGCGTTCTGTCAGCGCCAGCAGCTGCTCCCACAGATCCGGATTCAGCGCCGGCTTTTTATCGGCCTTCAGCCAGCCCCGCTTCTGCCAGCCGCTGGCCCAGCCCTTCTCCAGCGCGTCAATAACGTACTTGCTGTCGCTGTACAGTTCCACGATGCACGGCTCCTTCAGCAGCCGCAGCGCCTCGATGACGGCAGTGAGCTCCATGCGGTTGTTGGTGGTCTGCGCCGCACCGCCGGACAGCTCCTTCTCTGCGCCCTTGTAGCTGAGGATCGCCCCCCAGCCGCCCGGACCGGGATTGCCGCTGCAAGCGCCGTCGGTGTAGATAGTTACAGTTTTCATAAACAATTCGTTCCTCGCTGCATTTTGGCCCCGCTCCAAACTTCTCCCGGCGGCGCTTGTTCGCTGTCACTCCACGGCAATCACATGTACCACACCGTCAGAGACGGTGAAGCGCACATTGCACCCGGCGTAGCCCATGCCGTACACCCGCTCCGGATCGTCCTGATACCGGGGCCTTGGATCGGCGGCCAGCGCGCTGAGCAGCCCGTGGCGCTGCCCGCTGTCGAACCGGGAGAGCAGCTCCGGCGGAAAATCCACCGTCAGCATCTCTCCGGCGTCCCCGCCGGTAAAGCCTCCCGCCGCATCCGGGTAGCTGTCCGCATAGGCCAGATAGGGCTTGATGTCCACAATGGGCGTGCCGCTGACCATGTCCGCGCCGCGGACGTACAGCACCGGGCCGTCCGGCTCATCCAGCGCCACGCGCTCCAGCTCCACGGCGGAGAGCCCCAGGCCGTTGGGCCGGAAAGGCGAACGCGTGGCAAACACGCCCAGCCGTTCGTTGCCGCCCAGCCGGGGCGGGCGCACCGTGGGCGACCAGCCCTGCCGCAGCGCACGGTCAAACTGCCAGATAAGCCAAATGTGGGAAAATCCCTCCAGGCCCCGCACCGCATCCGCGCTGCGGAACCTGGGTTCAAACACGATGCGCCCCGGACAGTCGGCAATGCCGCTCTGCCGCGGCACGCCGAACTTCTCCGCAAAGGGCGTCTCTATCCGCGCAATGCTCTCCAGCGCCGGGCCGCTCACAGCGGAGCCTCCTCCGGCGCAGGCACTTCTTTCTCCTCCGGATCGGCCAGCGCCAGGGAGATCACCCTGTCGCCCTCCTCCTTGAAGCGCATAACGATGACGCCCTGGGTGGCGCGCCCCGCCACGCGGATGTTCTCCACCGGCGTGCGGATCAGGATGCCTGCCGCCGTCACCAGCAGCAGATCCTCCGTCCCGTCCACTACCTTCATGCCGACAACACAGCCGGTCTTGTCCGTGACCATATAGTTCCGGATGCCCATGCCGCCGCGGTTGGTGATGCGGTACTCCTCAATGGGCGTCCGCTTGCCGTAACCGTTCTCGGTGATGGACAGCACGGTCTTACCCTGGTCTGCGCGGGCCGCACCGATCACATAGTCGCCCTCGCGCAGGCGGATGCCACGGACACCCACGGCCGTGCGGCCCATGGCGCGCACATCGTCCTCATCGAAGCACACCGCCTGGCCGTCATGGGTGGCGATGAGCACCCTGTCGTGGCCGCGTGTCTCTATAACGGAGATCAGCTCATCGCCCTCGTCCAGAGTCAGTGCCCGGATACCGTTGTTGCGCAGGTTCTTCAGCGCGCTGACCTCCAGCCGCTTCACCGTGCCGTTCCGCGTGGTCATGAACAGGTACAGCTGCTCGTCACCGGTCTCACGGAAGTGCAGCATGGCCTGCACCCTCTCACCGGTCTCCACCTGGATAATGTTGACGATATTGACACCCTTGGCGGCCTTGCCGCTCTCCGGAATCTGATAGCCCTTCTTGCGATACACCTTGCCGGTGTCGGTGAAAAACAGGATATAGTCGTGGGTAGACGCGGTGAACACATCCACCACCGTGTCCTCCTCGCGGGTGGTAATACCCTTTTTGCCCATGCCGCCCTTGCTCTGGGCGGCGTACTCGCTGACCGGCGTCCGCTTGATATAGCCGTTCTCCGTCAGGGTAAAGACGCACTGCTCCTCCTCGATGAGGTCCTCGATGTCCAGCTCGTCCTCCACGTCCTGGATCTCGGTCTTGCGGTCGTCGCCGAATTTGTCGGCGATGGCGGTCAGCTCCTCCTTGAGAATGGACTTCACCAGGCCCTCGTCGCCGAGGACACGCAGGAAGTACGCGATCTTCTCCTCCAGCTCCTTGTACTCCGTCTGCAGCTTCTCACGATCAAGGCCCTGCAGCGCCTTCAAGCGCATATCCAGAATGGCCTGCGCCTGCACATCGTCCAGCCCGAACCGCGCCATCAGGTTCTCCTTGGCGTCGTCGTAGCTGGTGCGGATGATCTTGATGACCTCGTCGATGTTGTCCTGAGCGATCAGCAGACCTTCCAGCAGATGGGCCCGCTCCTGCGCCTTTTTCAGATCGAATCTAGTGCGCCGGACGATGATCTCCTCCTGGAACCTGAGGTACTCGTCAATGATGTGCCGCAGGGACAGTATCTTGGGCTGCCGCTGGTTTTCCACCAGCGCCAGCATATTGATGGCAAATGTGGTCTGCAGCTGCGTCTGGGCAAACAGGCGGTTCAGCAC
>CAVGEC010000029.1:0-17203 GCA_963628195.1 Bacteroidaceae bacterium | reverse complement strand
AGCTCGGTAAGACTACCGATCAGCGTATGGCGATGCTCCGTCAGCAGGTCACCGATCTTCTGGACAATGGCCGGATGGAGACCACCATCACCCGCGCCAAGGAGATCAAGCCCCTCACCGAGAAGATGATCACTCTCGGCAAGAAGGGCGACCTGGCCGCTTACCGTCAGGCGCTGAGCTTCATCACCCGCGAGGATGTGGCCAACAAGCTGTTCAAGGAACTGGCTCCCAGCTACGCCGAGCGCAACGGTGGCTATACCCGCATCATCCGCACCGGCGTCCGCCGCGGCGATGCTGCTGAGACTGCCATCATCGAACTGGTGAAGTAATTTTACTTTCATAAAAAAGAACACGCCGCAGGCTCTATGGCTTGAAGCGTGTTCTTTTTTTGCCCACCCCGCGATATACTTCTTCCGGTGATGAAATGAAAAAGCGACTATGCGCCCTGCTGGCACTGCTTCTGCTGCTTACGGCCTGCGGGACAGTGGAGAGCGTTTATAGCACCGCCATGCCCGTTGACGGGGAGGATATGCCTAAATATGTGGCGCTTACGTTTGATGACGGTCCCTCGCCCCGCTGTACGCCCCGACTTCTGGACGGATTATCGGCGTTGGGAGCCAGGGCCACATTTTTTGTGGTGGGCTGTCAAACGGTTAAGGATCCCGATATCGTGCAGCGGATTGCCGCCGAGGGGCATCAGGTGGGGAACCATTCCTACGACCACGCGGCACTGAATACGCTGACCGCGGCCCAGGCCCTGGCCGATCTGGAGAAGAATGACGCCCTTCTGCGGGAACTGTTGGGAGAGGGCGACTATTGGGTGCGCCCGCCCTACGGCCTGCTGCCGGAGGAGGAAGCCGCCCAACTGTCCGTGCCGCTGGTAAACTGGTCGGTAGATACCGAGGATTGGCGTACAAAGGACTGCGCGAAGATCCTGGATGTTATTTACCGCTGCACGGGGGACGGGGATATAGTCCTGCTTCATGACCGGTACCAGAACACGGTGGATGCGGTGCTGGCGGCTGTCGAACATCTGCAGCAGCAGGGGTACGTCTTTGTGACAGTGGCCGAGCTGTTGGAACTGAAAGGCATTGCGCCGGAACCCGGCGCAACATACCGCAGCGCAGGATAAAAAGGATCCCCGAAGCGTAGGCTTCGGGGATCCTTTTTGCAGTTACATTTTTACGCGGCGACACCGGCGGCCAGCATGCAGTTGATGACCAGAGTCAGTACGATAAAGATGGCGCCCACCCACTTGGTGCCCTTGGCCAACTTGGCATCCAGGCTCTTAGCCTTAGACTTTGCCATATAGCTGTCGGCGATACCGCCGATCGTGCCGGAGAGGCCTTGGCTCTTGCCGGACTGGAATAAAACCACCAAAATCAAGATCAAGGCGGCGATAAGCTGCAAAACAGTAATAGCGATCAACATGTCGGATTCCTCCACCTATTCCATGCCATACGGCATATTTTTCACAGTACAGTTGATTTTACCACACCGCAAGCGACTTTGCAATAGTAAATCTGTGTTTTTTCATTGCAAAAAATCGGAAAAATAATAGAACAAATGTTGCAATATATGGTACGTCATGGTATAATATCCGCAAAGACAGTTATGTGCGGCGAAAGGGGCATGAACATGGCAAAGTTGACCAGGATGCAGCAGCGGATATACGACTACATCGCCCAGGCGCTGCGGGAGCAGGGCTATCCACCCTCCGTGCGTGAGATCGGCGAGGCGGTGGGACTGAAGTCGCCCTCTACCGTGCATTTTCACCTCAAGCATATGGAGGAACTGGGCGTATTGACCAAGGGGGCCGGCAAGGGCCGTGCCTTGACGCTGGCCCAGCCGATGCAGGAGGATGGCCCTGGCGGCGCTTACGGCGCTTCGCCTGTGCAGGAGGAGGCCGAACCCGCCGCTGACCGCATCCCCGTGGTGGGCACCGTGGCAGCCGGCAGCCCCATTCTGGCTGAGGAGTGTATCGAGGATTATCTGACCTTTGACACCGGCGGCAGGGAGGGGGAGTACTTCGCTCTTCGTGTGCGCGGCGAGTCCATGCTCAACGCCGGTATCCTGCCGGACGATCTGGTGGTGGTGCACCGTCAGCCCACCGCTAATAATGGCGAGATCGTGGTGGCGCTGCTGGAGGACGAGGCTACTGTCAAGCGGCTCAGCCGCCGCGGCGGCCAGGTCTGGCTCCTGCCCGAAAACGAGAACTATCAGCCTATCGACGGACGGTATGCCACACTTTTGGGCAAGGTTACCGCCGTGGTGCGTCAATACAGCTGATAAAAGGACTGGCCTTCGCCGGGCTTTTATACGGGCGGCGCGGATAAAATTTACTTGACTTGAACGGCGCTTCAAGCGCTGTAATGATGGAAATATGAATCGAGGAGGTCATGATCTTATGAGCAACGGAAAGATTTTGGTGGCGTACTTCTCTGCCAGCGGCGTCACCGCCGGCGTAGCCGAGGAATTGGCCAAAGCGCTGGGCGCGGATCTCCACGAGATCGTGCCCGCCGTGCGTTATACCGACGCGGATCTGGACTGGATGGACAAAAAGAGCCGCAGCACGGTGGAGATGAACGATCCAGACAGCCGCCCGGAGATCGCTCCCACGGACCTGGATATCAGCGGCTATGATACCATTCTGCTGGGGTTCCCCGTCTGGTGGTATGTGGAACCCCGCATTGTGGACACGTTTCTGGACAGCTACGATTTCACCGGAAAAACGCTGATCCCCTTTGCTACCTCCGGCGGCAGCAGCATTGACAAGTCTGAGGTCAGCCTCAAGGCCCATTGCCCCGCCGCCCATTGGAAGCGCGGCAAGCGTTTGACACGCGCCAACGCCGCCGCCTGGGCGAAGAGCCTGTGATATAAGGAAGCATCCCCCGGCAAAGCCGGGGGATATTTCTTCGCGCTGCGCATTGCCATAGTGTAGAGGTTGTGGTACAATGGCCGCGTAAAACATCGCTGAGGGAGGTCGTTATGAAGAATCTGCTGAAGGAAAAGCTGCTCCGGGGCGAAAAGCCGCTGGGTACATTTGCGGGCACGGGCAGTGCCGCTGTGGTGGAGTGCCTGGGCTGCGCGGGGCTGGATTTTGTGATCCTGGACAACGAGCACAGTCCCATTGAGGCGGAGACTACCGCTGAATTGGTGCGCGCCGCCGAGCGCCGCGGCATTACGCCGCTGGCCCGTGTGCGCGAGATCAGCCGCCCTGCGATTTTAAAGCTTCTGGATGTGGGCGTCCAGGGCCTTATCATTCCCGATGTCCGCAGCGTGGAAGATGTGCGTCATATCGTGGACTATGCCAAATACGCGCCGGTGGGCCGGCGCGGTTTCTGCCCGTCCCGCAAGGATGGCTGGGGCACCGATGCGCTGGGTGCCGTGGCGGAGACGATGGCCCATTTCAACGACGAAACATTGGTCATTCCCCAGTGCGAAACAGCGGAAGCCCTGGCGGAGATCGAGAACATTACCGCTGTGCCGGGCGTGGACGGTATATTTATCGGGCCCTTCGATCTGTCGATCTCCATGGGCCTGCCGGGCGCGTTTGAGGATACACGCTTCCGGGCTGCGCTGATGCGGATACAGGACGCCTGCCGCACGGCAGGCAAGCCGTGCCTTATCTTTGCCGGTGATGGCGCGGGCGCGGCGGCACGGCTGGCCCAGGGCTACGACGGCGTGGCGATGGGACTGGATGCCACGCTGCTGATCAGCGGCGTACAGGCGCAAATACGGAATTGCCGTCAAGATCTTTGCTGAATGCAGCGCTTGCTGTACTGAAGGCCCGGCCCGGAATCAACCGGGGCGGGCCTTTTCGCGCATTCAAAGACCTGTGAAAAAACTGGAAATGCATATTCCGCACCTGCCGCGCCAACACTACGGATGTAAAATTTGCTTTGACTGGAGGAATTTCATATATGAAGGCAACCGGCATCGTGCGCCGCATCGATGATTTGGGCCGCGTGGTCATCCCTAAGGAGATCCGCCGCACCATGCGTATCCGCGAGGGCGATCCCCTGGAGATCTATACCACCCGCGAGGGCGAGGTCATTTTCAAGAAGTATTCCCTCATCGGCGGACTGGAGGAGTTCGCCGCGCAGTTCTGCGATACGCTCAGCCGCAGCACTGATTTTTCCGCCGCCGTTACAGACCGGGACGCGGTCATCGCCATGGCCGGGGCGGGAAAGAAGGAACTGCTGGGCAAGACTGTCTCTGCTGAGCTGGAGGGCATCATGGCCCAGAGGAGCCTGTACTGTGGGGACGGCGTCCCTGTCACCGAGGGAAACGAGCAGTTCCGGGCCGCCGTGGCGGCGCCCATCCTGTGCGAGGGCGATGTGCTGGGTTCCGTACTGTTCCTGTCGCCGGAGGACAGGCCGGCGGGGGAGACGGAGTGCAAGCTGGCCCAGACCGTGGCCGCGTTCCTGGGTAAGAATATGGAGAGCTGAGAAAGCAAGCAGCCCTGCGGCAAGGCCGCAGGGCTGCTGTATGGTATTTATGCCTGCCAGTCTTCGATCTGCCTGCGCAGCCAGCTGCACCAGGCATCCATGCCCTCACCGGTCTTGGCAGAGAGGGGGAATATCTCCAGCTTCGGGTTGCGCCGGTGGGCGTATTCCACCACTTTCTCCATGTCAAAGTCGAAATAGGGCAGCACGTCGATCTTGTTGATGATCAGCGCGTCGCAGATGGTAAAAATCAGCGGATACTTCAGCGGCTTGTCATGCCCCTCCGGCACGGAGAGAATCATGGCGTTCTTCACCGCGCCGGTGTCGAACTCCGCGGGGCACACCAGGTTGCCTACGTTCTCCAGCACCACCAGATCCAGCCCCTCTGTGCCGATCTCCCGCAGGCCCTGCTCGGTCATACCCGCGTCCAGGTGGCACATGCCGCCGGTATGCAGCTGGATGGATCTCACACCCGCCGCCGCTACGGCGGCGGCATCCACGTCTGAGTCGATGTCCGCCTCCATGACGCCTATGCGCACATCCTCTTTCATACGTTCGATGGTGCGCAGCAGTGTGGTGGTCTTGCCGCTGCCGGGGGAGGACATCAGATTCAGCAGGAAGGTTTTCTCCCGCTTCAGTTCCTCCCGCAGCCGTGCCGCCTCCCGGTCGTTGTCGGCAAACACGCTCTCTTTCACTTCGATGATCTTGTACTTATCCATGGCTATGCACCCTCTATCTCCTTGATGCTGATCTCGCTGCCCCGCAGCAGCCAGGTGTCTCCGCTGCCGCAGCGGGGACATGTTCGTCCGTGGGCCACGGTGGGATATTCCGCCCCGCAGCCGCCGCATTTGGTCACGGCGGGAAGCGTGTCGATGTGCAGCTGCGCGCCCCGCAGCAGATCGGACTTCTGCACGGCCCAGTCCCAGCAGCTGATCAGCTCCTTGGGAATGGCGCCGCAGACCTCGCCCAGCTCCAGCGTCACGCCGGCCACGCGGGAGAGGCTGTTCTCCGCGCCTACCCGTTCCACAGTCTTGATGACGTGGAATACGATACCAAGCTCGTGCATATCACCTGGACGCTTTCTTGGCCTTGCGCTGGGCCTTCTTGATCTTGATGTTCCGCTTGATCATGTAGGGCAGGATGGCCTTCATCTTGTCCTCGCAGGCGTACATGGTGCTGCATTCCGGACGCTCACGGTGCAGATGGATGGCGTCAAAGGCGCACTTGGTGGTGCACACGCCGCAGCCGATGCACTTGTTGGGATCCACGATGCTGGCGCCGCAGCCCAGGCAGCGGGCCGTCTCGGCCTTGACCTGTTCGGCCGTGAAGGGTACGCGCTCGTCCCGGAAGGTCTTGCGCAGGGCGTCGTTGTAGCCGATGCGCTGGCGCGGCGTGTTGTCGTAGCTGTCCACGGCGATCAGCGCGTTTTTCTTGTCCAGCTCGATGAACTGCCGGCGGTCGCGGCCGATGGTCAGCGTGGCGCCCTGGACATAGCGGTGCAGGCTGATCGCGCCCTGCTTGCCGGCGGCAATGGCGTCGATGGCAAACTTCTGACCGGTGTAGGCGTCGCCGCCCACAAAGATGTCCGCCTCGGCGGTCTGATAGGTGACGGGATCGGCCTTGGCGGTGCCGTTGGGGTTGAACTCTACCTTGGTGCCGGCGAGCAGTTCCTTCCACTCCGCCTTCTGACCGATGCAGTACAGCACCGTGCCGCAGGGAGCGACCTGCACGGTGTTCTCGTCGTATACGGGGGCAAAGCGCCCGGCCTCATCCTTGACCTTCAGGCACTTGACAAAGGCGATATTGGCGGCCTTGCCGTCCTCGGTCTGCACCTCCTTGGGGCCCCAGCCGGCGTGGATGGTGATGCCCTCGCGCTCACACTCGCTGCGGTCCTCTTCACCCATGGGCATCTCGTCATAGCCCTCCAGGCAGTACAGGCTCACGTTCTCCGCGCCGCAGCGGACGGCTGTGCGGGCCACGTCGGCCGCGATGTTGCCGCCGCCGATGACCACCACCCGGCCCTTCAGCGCCTTTTCATCCCGCAGATGTACGCCGCGGATGAAGTCGATGCCGGAGACAACATTTTCCGCGTCGCCGCCGGGAACAGGCAGCGCACCGCCGTGCTGCAGGCCCACGGCCACATAGAAGCCCTTATAGCCCTGCTCCCGCAGCTGGCCGATGGTCACGTCCTTGCCCACCTCCACGCCGCAGCGGAACTCCACGCCCAGCTGGCGCAGCACGTCGATCTCCGCCTCCACCACGTCCTTTTCCAGGCGGAAGGAGGGGATGGCGTTCATCAGCATACCGCCGGGACGGCTCTCTTTTTCAAACACGGTGGGGCGATAGCCCTTCTCCGCCAGATAATAGGCGCAGCTCATGCCGGCGGGGCCGCCGCCGATAATGGCGATCTTTTCGCTGAACTCGCCGTCCACCTTGGGGATGACCTTCTCCGGCACGAAGCGCGTTTCCGCGTCCAGATCCTGCTGGGCGATGAACCGCTTCACCTCGTCGATAGCCACGGCCTCGTCCACGGTGCCGCGGGTACAGGCGTCCTCGCACCGGCGGTTGCAGATGCGGCCGCAGACGGCGGGGAAGGGGTTCTCCCGCTTGATCAGCTGCAAAGCCTCCCGGTATTTGCCCTGGGCCGCCAGCTTCAGATAGCCCTGCACGGCGATGTGCGCGGGACAGGCGGTCTTGCACGGCGCAGTGCCGGTGGGATAGCAATTGATGCGGTTTTTATCCCGGTAGTCGATGCTCCACTTCTCCGGGCCCCATTTGACCTCGTCAGGCAGCTCCTGCCGGGGGTACTCGATAAAGCCGTCCTTGGTGCACAGCTTCTGGCCCAGCTTCACCGCGCCGGCGGGACAGTTCTCCACGCAGCGGCCGCAGGCCACGCACTTCTCCGTCTCCACGGCGGCCACATAGGCGCTGCGGGACATGTTGGGCGTGTTGAACAGCTGGCTGGTGCGCAGGGCGTTGCAGACGTTCACGTTGCAGTTGCAGATGCCGAATATCTTCTGCTCGCCGTCGATGTTGGTGATCTGGTGCACGAAGCCGTTGTCCTCGGCTTTTTTGAAGATCTCCAGTGCCTCCTCTTTGGTGATGTAGGTGCCGCGCTGCGTCTCTACGATATAGTCCGCCATATCGCCCACGCCGATGCACCAGTTCTCGATGTCATCTCCGCAGCCCTCGCCCAGCTTGTCGCGGCTGGCGCGGCAGGAGCACATGCTCTTGGCGTACTTGCCCTCGTATTTGTCCAGCCAATAGGAGATCTTTTCCAGACCAATGGCTTCCTGCTCCGTCTCGATGGCCTTCTCCACCGGAATGACGTGCATGCCGATGCCCGCACCTCCGGGAGGCACCATGGGTGTGATCTTTTCCAGCGGCAGCATCGTCATGCGCTCGAAGAACGCCGCTACCTCCGGATGCTCGTCGATCTGACTTTTCCGCATGTTCAGGAACTCGGCGCTGCCGGGCACGAACAGGGGCAGGATGTAGCGTTTTTCGTGGCCAGAGTTCTTGCCGTCCAGGTTCTCCCAGTTGTACTCGATGAGGCCCAGCCAGGACATCTCGTCCAGCAGCTTCTGCAGCGGCTCCCGCTCCATCTTGGTCAGCTTCATCAGCTGCTCGATGGTCTTGGGCTTGCGCACGCCCATTTTCAGAGCCACGTCCGCCATCTCGTCGGTCACCAGTGCGTCCAGGCCCCAGTATTCGGGATCGTCCACAGTGGCCTTCAGCCCGATGCGGTTGGTGATCATGCTGCCCAGCTTCAGAATGTTCTCGCGGGGCGGCCGGTCGGGACAGGGGATCTTGAACGAGAGCTTTTCCTCGTCCAGGGGGAAGCTGGTAGGCTTGCTGCCGTTGATATCGCGCATAGTCTCTCTCCTCCGTCGTTGGCTGCTCCGACCAGCGGAGCAAAACCGCCGGACAGGATGCAGCGTTGTATTTTTCGTGCTATTATACCTATAATAGCAACTTTTCCCCCGGAATCCTATTGACTTTTCCGCCAAACCTGTGCTATCCTTTTTTATGGTCGTGGTCAGACCACGAAAGAAAAGGAGGACGCCGCCATGGCATTCCGCGAGATCGTAGCCCCCACCGTCAAAGAACTGTTCATCCAGCAGCTGGAGGGCATGATCCTCTCCGGTGAGCTGCGCCCCGGCGACAAGCTGCCCACCGAGCGCGAACTGGCCGACGAGATGAAGGTCAGCAAGACCGTCGTCCATGAGGGCCTGCGGGAGCTGCACCGTCTGGGCTTCCTGGATATCGCCTCCCGCAAGGGCGTCACCGTGGCCGACTATGCCCAGACCGGCAGTTTGGAGACACTGCGCGCCATCATGGATTTTCACGGCGGCATCCCCGATGCCAAGACTGCCGGCAGTATCCTGCAGCTGCGCTATTACCTGGAGGGCCCCGCCATGGAGGAACTGGCCGCCCGCCATACGCCGGCGGATATGGCGGCTCTCCGTGCGCTGCAGCGTCAGGCGGAGCAGGCGGCGGGGGAGGGCGTACCGGCCTTTGCCGAGGCGCTGTTCCGTTACCACCGCGGCATCACATTCCTCAGCGGCAACACCATCACGCCGCTGATATTCAACGCCTTTGCCACCGTCAATCTGGAGTTCTGGAAGGAGTATATCCAGGTCACCGGCACGGACTGCTGCCTGGAGCGGCTGGCGCAGTTCACCGCCTTTATCGAGGCCGGGGAGGGCCAGCAGGCCTCCGCCTTGCTGCGCCGCGGCCTGGAGCAGTTCATTTTGCAGGTCAAATAGTCCGCCGCTCTCACGGCCGGGCAGTAAAAGAACACCCGGACGAAAGGCCGCCTGGCCTAAGGTCCGGGTGTTTTTGATGTATTTACCGGCGTTTGCCGCCGCCGAACCCGCCGCCGCCAAAGCCGCCGCGGGAACCGCCGCCTCTGCTGCCGCCGCCGAAGCCGCCGCCGCTGAACCCACTGCCGCTGGGCCGACTGGGCCGGCTGGGACGGGGTGCGCTGGGCCTGGGACTGCTGGGCCGAGGGCCGCCGGAGGGCCGGTTATTAGGCCGCGGAGGTCTTGGCGCGCCGCCGCCCATGGGAGGCCGCGGGCCGCCGCCGTAGGGAGGTCTCGGCCCGCCGCCGCGAGGCGGGCGTGGGGGCCGGGGTGCTCTGGGAGGCCGCGGCGGTGCGTACCGCCTGCCCCAGAATACCGGGTAATACACGGGCCGCACCACGTTTACCGGCGCACCCACGATGTACCGCCGCCGGTAGCGGCTGTACCGAATGGCGTCCAGCACCATCCACACCAGGAAAATGCAGATGATGAGCACCACCACGCCGCCGATGGACGTGCCGCCGGCGGAAGCCGCCGCGGGAGTCGCCGGGGCGTACCAGCCGCTGTCATTGCTGCTGCCGCCGGACAGATCCGCCTGGGCATAGAACACGTCCGCCTGGCGGAAGAAGGCTGTCACGGCGCTGTCGAAATCGTCGCTGTAATAGGTGGTCTCAATGGCCTGCCGCAGCTTGTTCTGCTGGGTATCGGTCATGGTGTAGCCCACATTGTCGCCGCAGTAGACCTGCCAATCGCCGTCCTTCACCAGCAGCAGGATCATGTCATTGCTGCCAAGGCCCCACGCTTCACCCAGGCTGGCGGCGTAGTCCTCAGCATCCCAGCCGGTGAGATGCCCGATGCTGGCCACGGCCACGACGCCGTAGTATTTCTCGTTCCAGCTGGCGTTGTAGTCCCGGATCAGCTGCTCTGTCTGGTCATTCAGCAGTCCCGCGTCATCGCAGATCCAGGTCTGGTACTGTACGTCCAGCAGGGCCGTGGGCTTTTTGGCGATAAAGCTGTCCTTTCGGCTCTGGCCGATGAACACCGCGCCCACAATAGCGATGACCAGCACTGCCAGTGCTGCACCGCGCTTTTCAAAAAACTTCATACCTGCTCCCCTTTCTAAAGGAGATTGATCTCATTCTCAGCCTCTCAGCTCCAGCAGCTTTTGCTTCAATTCGCCCTCGATTTTGCCCAGTGCCCCATTTTGCGCGCCGCGCAAAACGGGAACCCTTGAGGACAGGACATCCTCGGACGAAATGAATTCGTCCTGCGGCAAGGTTTCGGCAAGCCGAAACGCTTGTGCGCGCCGTTTGGCGCGTGTGCGGCGTTGCCGCACGATCGAACTGGGCTGCTGGCCTATGCGTTTCTATCAGCCTCTCAGCTCCAGCAGTTTCTGCTTTAATTCGCCTTCGATCTTGCCCAGTTCGATCTCGGCCTCCTTGCGCTTGGCTGCGCCTTCCTGCTGGATGGTCAGCACTTCGTCCAGGGTGGAGATCAGCTGCTGATTGGTGTGCTGCAGCGTCTCGATATCCACGATGGAGCGCTCCGCCTCCTTGGCGGTGGCGATGGTGCCCATTTTCAGCGTGTCGGCGTTCTTCTTCAGCAGATCGTTGGTCATCTCCGTCACGGCGTTCTGGGCCGC
This sequence comes from Bacteroidaceae bacterium, assembly GCA_963628195.1. Taxonomy (GTDB): domain Bacteria; phylum Bacillota; class Clostridia; order Oscillospirales; family Oscillospiraceae; genus Vescimonas. The sequence goes on along the minus strand of CAVGEC010000029.1, from coordinate 6,308 downwards.
GGTGGCCTGACGGCTGTGCTCCATGCCCAGGGCCAGCACCATCTGGCTCTTCCACAGGGGGATGGTGTTCACCAGAGAGGACTGGATCTTTTCGATCATCAGCGTGTCGTTGTTCTGCAGCAGCCGTGTCTGGGGGCCCATCTGTACGGACACCATGCGTGTCAGCTCCAGATCGTGCAGCTTCTTCTCAAAGCGGTTGCACAGATTCACCAGATCGTTGTAGGCCTGCGCATCCTCGGCCAGGCCGGTCTGCTCCGCTTTTTTGCGCAGCTCTTCCAGCTCGGTGCTGCGTACCTCGGCCAGGCGCTTCTTGCCGGCCAGAATGTACATGGTCAGTTCCTTGTAGTATTTGAGGTTCAGCTCATACATCTGGTCAAACATAGCCACGTCCTTCAGCAGCGTGATCTGATGGTTCTCCAGATTCTGGGCGATCTTGTCCACATTGGCCTCGACCTTGCTGTACTGTGCCTTCATGGTCTCCAGCTTATTGCCGGCCTTCTTGAAAATGCCGAACAGGCCCTTCTTTTCCTCGTCCTCGCCGAAGCCCTTCAGCTCCACCACAAGGCGGCTCAGATCCTCACCGATCTCGCCCATGTCCTTGCTGCGGACGTTGTTCAGCGCGTTTTCAGAGAAGGAGGCCACGCTCTTCTGGGCGGCGGCGCCGTACTGCAGTACCTGGTTGGTGTCGCGGATATCGATTTTGTGGGAGAATTCCTCCACCGCCTTCTTTTCCTCTTCGGTCAGCAGCTTGTCGTCCATCGCTACCGGCTCGATCTTCTTTTCCTCCGCCTGGGGCACTTCGGGAGCCTCCGGAGTCAGCGTCAGAGAGGGCACCTCCACTGCGGCGGCGGTGGCGGTATCGTCGGGAGTCAGCGTCAGTTCGGGCATCATGTTATCCGTCATGGTTTTCGATTCCTTTCTGTAATTTTCTCAATATATTCAACAAATTGTATTAAATTTTGCGGTATTTTTTACAGTTCCAGCGTGATGCCGTTCCCGGCGTCCGTGCCGCTGTCCTCCTGCGGCGGCTGAGTTTGTGCGGCGTTCCGGATGTCCAGCTCCGGGTGCGGATCGGCCACCGGGTTTTCCTGGGCCGTCTGATGCACGGCATCGCCGTTCGTCAGCCCCTCGCGGGCCATCATGTTCTCCAGCACAGTGATGTCCGTGGAGATGTCCATGGCTTGGTCGCCGAACAGGCTGTCCAGCTGTTTCTCAAAGGCCAATACGATGGCGGCCATCATGCCCTCCACCTTTTCCATGGTGCCGGTGATATTCTCCCCGGACACGCCCTGCCGGCTCAGCTCGTCATAGCTGCGCAGCAGCTTCAGCGTGGTGGGCAGATAGTAGTTCATAAACTTGCGGATCTGCGGCAGCTTCTCCGGATGCTCCTTCACATAGCTGAATATCTTGCCGCTGACCTCCTCCAGCCGGTCGATCTGGCCGGAGATGGTCTCATCCTGTATGCTGTCGTTCAGTGCCCGCATGGCCTTGATGGCCGCGTCGCCCTCGGCGATGGCCTTGTCCAGCTCCACGTTGCCGGTGGTCACCGGCTCCTCCGGTATCTCCACCGTTTCCGTCACATCCCGGCAGAACATCCTGGCGATCAGCGCCACCACGGCGGAAGCCCCTGCCGCCAGCAGGAAATGCCCTACCTCATACAGCGGAAACAGCAGTGCGTACAGCACCCATGTGGCCGCCGCGGCGTATATGGGCGCGGCAGATTTATGGACGATGGTCTTTGTTTTCAATCCTGTCGCCTCCAGTCCTTGATTCATGGCTTACATTATACACGCTTTCGCTATTCCGGTCAATCGCGGGAGAAAAAAAGACCGGCCTGCGCCGGTCTTTTTTCATTTGTTGTTCAGCTTGCCCAGATACCGGTAGATGCTGGCCTCGCTGCTGTGCAGCGTCTGCGCCACATGGCTCACGGAGCCCTTCAGCAGGAACACGCCTTTGCGGTTCAGAATGTCCATGATCTCCATTTTTTCATCCTGCGTCAGCCGGTCTACCTCCACAGGGTAGTTGGCCACCACCTGGGATACGATGCTGGCGGTGGCGCCGGCAATGGACGTGGGATAGCCGCTGCGCACCGGCGTTTCCACCGGGTCGTTGCTGTCGGCGATCAGCCGCGTGCCGCTGGGCACGCCCCGCTTCAGCCCGCCGCCGCACAGATCCATGACCTTGCGGCTCAGTTCCTCGTACCGGCTGGCGTCAAAGTTGATGCACAGCAGCCCGCTCAATTCTCCGTGCCGCCCTTTGATGAACATGGAGTTGGAGCACATGGTCTTGCCCGTGGCGGACACGGACTCGAAGTTCAGCACATAGTTCTGCGTTTCGTACAGGTTCCCCGCCACGAATTCCAGCATCTTGTTGCTGAGGGGCGAGCCGATATGCCGCCCTGTCAGTTCACCGTTGGCGATGGCGATGATCCGGTTGGAGTCGTCCTCCAGTTCGTGGAGGGCGATCTCATAGTCGGGGCCCAGAACATGCCCCAGAAAGTCTACGATAAGGGTATATTGCCGTATCAGCTCCGCATCCATGGCAGGCAGCCTCCATTTCTCTTTTTTCCGGCGGGGGAGGGCTTACGCCTCCGTCTGCTCCGCCTGTGCGGCGATCTTTGCCTTCTCCTCGTCCTCCAGCACGCGGTAGGCCACCTTGCCTACCAACGTCTTGGGCAGCTCGTCCCGGAATTCGATGTCATAGGGCATGGCGTACTTGGCCACATGCTTGCGGCAGTAGTCCAGCAGCGTCTGCTTGGTGGCGTCGTTGGCGGGCACGCCGGGCTTCAGCATTACGAACGCCTTTACCTTCTGCATCTTGTAGGGATCGGGTACGCCGATGATGCAGCTCATCTGCACGTCCTCGTGGGCGTCCAGAATATTCTCCAGCTGTCCGGGGTACACGTTGTAGCCGGAGGTGATGATCATCCGCTTGGCGCGGCCCTTAAAGTAGATGAAGCCCTGCTCGTCCATGCTGCCCAGATCGCCGGTGTACACCCAGGTCAGGCCGTCGGCGTGCTTGCGCAGGGTGTGGGCGGTCTCCTCGGGGTGGTTCATGTACTCCTTCATGACGGTGGGGCCCGCCAGCAGGATCTCGCCCTCCTCGCCGTAGGGCAGCTCCTCGTCGGTGTCGGGCTTGACGATCTTGATGTAGGTGTCGGGGAAGGGCAGACCGATAGAGCCCTCCTTGTAGATGTTGGTAGGCGTCAGGCAGCAGGCCGTCACCGTCTCGGTGGTGCCGTAGCCCTCGCGCACCTGAATGACAGCCTTGTGGTCGTACAGGAACTTGTCGAACTTCTTTTTCAGCTCGATGGACAGGCTGTCGCCGCCGGAGAACACGCCCTTCAGGCTGCTGAGATCGGCGCCGTCCATGCTAGGCAGGCGCAGCAGCGCCTCATACAGCGTGGGCACACCGGCGATAAAGTTGCACTTGTACTTCACGATCTGCTTGGCGTAGCTCTTGGCGGTGAACCGGGGGATCAGAATGCACCGCCCGCCCTGAGAGAGCATGGAGTGCACGCACACGCCCAGACCGAAGCCGTGGAACAGGGGCATGGCCGCCAGCATCTTGTCGCCGGGCCGGAACATGGGGTTGGTGGCGATGATCTGCTGGCCCAGAGCATTGAAGTTGCCGTTGGTCAGCACGATGCCCTTGGTGGTGCCGGTGGTACCGCCGGAATACAGGATCACGGCGGGATCGTCATAGCCCCGCTCCACCCGGTAGTTCTTGTAGAAGCAGTACCGGGACATGTCCATGAATTCCTTCCAGCGGATCACGGGCGCGTCTTCGGGGATCTTCTGGATCTTGCGCCCCTCGGTGAGCATATAGCCCGCCCGGATGGTGCGGCTCAGCGCGTCCTTCACAGAGGCGATGATGATGTTGATGATCTTGGTGTTCTGCCGGATGTGCTCGAACTTGTCGTAGAACTGGTCCAGCGTAATGGCCGTGGTGGACTCGGAGGCGTTCAGATAGAACTCGATCTCCTTCTCCGCCGACAGGGGGTGGATCATGTTGGCGATGCCGCCCACCAGGTTTACCGCGTAGAACATATAGATGGCCTGCGGGCAGTTGGGCATGGCGATGGTCACCTTGTCGCCGGGGCGCACGCCCAGCGTCTTCAGGCTCTTGGCGCACTTCTCGATCTCCTGCACCATCTTACGGTAGGTGGTGGACTTGCCCATGAAATCAAAGGCGATGTTGTTGGGATACATATCGGCCATGCGCTCCACGGCCTCGAACATGCTGCCCCGGAAATAGTCCAGGTGCATGGGCACGTCGCCCATATAGTCCTTCCACGGGGTTTTTACTTCACTCATATTGTACCTCCTCGTTCATGGGCTTTTCCAGCTCCTCCGGATGTGTCAGCAGGTACTCCAGCAGCCGCACGGACTTGGAGTAGTAATATCCGTCCGCCAGCCGTTCGTCGATGGTCAGGCCCAGCTCCAGTGTCTCCCGCATGGTCACGCTGCCGTCCTCGTCGAAATACGGCGCCGTTTTCTTCTCGCCGATGATGCAGAACAGAGAGCAGGTGCCCCAGTTGGTCAGATGGTGATAGCCGCACTTCAGCTTGATAGAGCCCAGGTTCGAGATGACCACCGAGCTGTAGTAGGGATCGGTGGCGATCAGGTCGGCGGGCACCCAGCCGTGACGGTCCAGGAACATCAGGAACCGCACGATGGCCTTGCCCATCCACCGGGGCATCTTGTTGAACATATCCATGCCCGCGGTAGAGGCGTCTACCTTATCGCTGCGGCACTCCGTCACCTGCTGGCGGATGTAGGCGTGCACGTCCTCCACCGTGTCCGTCTCCTTCCCGTGCAGGAAGGCCAGCGCCTCCGCGCCCTTGTCGGAGAACTGCTTCTTTACCACAAAGGCCGCCGACACCTCGTTCCGCTGGTAGAAATTGCTGTTGACGATGAAGCGGTTCAGCTTGGGCCGCAGCGTAATGGTCTTCTCCAGCGCCGCCACCACCAGGTGGAACATGGTGTAGGGGAAGTCCTTCTCCTCCGCGTTCTTCTTGGCCAGATAGGCGTTCATGGCGGTCAGATCCACCTTCACGGAGATGTACGCCTCGTTGTCGCACCGGTTGGGGTAGATGATGCCGGTGATGAAGTGCAGGGAATCCAATTCCCGCAGCAGACGGCCGTCTTTCCGGTCCCCCCGCCGTCTCTTGTATGCTTCCATATGCTTCTCCTATGTATCTAATATAAGCTTCGACATTTTACAAGATTACCTAATATGCCATATTACGTTGACAACATAATATAACATCTTTCAGTCGTACATTATAACAGCCTCTGTCCCGGATTTCTACCCCAAATTTGCACTTTACGCAATTCGTACAAAAATGTGAGCGTTCACCACGGATTAGGAGCCGCTATGGACAACACATCGTCTGTGTGTGTTATACTATTCTTGCCAAAGTGTGCGAACGGCCACGGAGGGGAAATGTTCTGCGGCGCGGCGGAGTAAGGGAGTAGCCTATGAAAAACTGAGGCTGTATTTGCTGGCCGCGGCGCTGATGCTGCTGGCCGCCACTGCCGGTTCGGAGGGCCCGCTGTCCGTCGGGATGGAGAGCGTCACCCTTACCGCTGAGCAGAAGTCGGCCCTGTCCGACTGGTGGAAGGTCCACGATGTGTCCCCCCGTATCCTCTCCGCTGTGGAGCTGACCATCCGCGATACGGTCACCGGGGAAGCTGTGGAGACGCTGGAGCAGCCCGCCTCCGTTCGTTTCGATATCCCGGAGGCGTTCCGCAAGGACGACGCCAATTTCCAGGTCTATTGCCTTACCCGGCAGGGCGGTGCCATCACCGTCAGGGAGATGAACGACTTTGCCAATGAACTGGGCGGATGCGATACGCTGCTGTCCCATTCCGGAACCTACGTCGTCACCCGTACCGGCGGTGCCGATATCAAAACCGTTTACTATGTCGGCGGCGGCGCGGTAGCCGCCCTGCTTCTGGGAGGGCTTATCGCCGTCAAGGTGGTCAAAAAGAAGGAGTCCCAACAGTAAATGCGATAAAAGGAGCACCCGTTCGGGTGCTCCTTTGTCATTTAGAATTCCGCGTTGCCCACGGTGCGGGGATGCAGCTCCACGTCACGGATATTGCTCACGCCGGTGAGATACATCACCATCCGCTCAAAGCCCAGGCCGAAGCCCGCGTGCCGACAGCTGCCGTAGCGCCGCAGGTCGCAGTACCACCAATAGTCCTCCGGGTTCATGCCCAGCTCCTTGATGCGGCTCTCCAGCAGCTCCAGCCGCTCCTCGCGCTGGCTGCCGCCGATGATCTCGCCGATGCCCGGCACCA
>CAVGEC010000028.1:0-17741 GCA_963628195.1 Bacteroidaceae bacterium | reverse complement strand
CGAGGCGCGCCGCCGCAGGCATACTGGATGTCTGGCAAGGCGGCGCAACGATGGGGCTGTGCAAAACACGCCTTTTGCGGCGCATGTTTTCTTATGCCAGGCGGCCTAACCGGGGCGCTTTTTCGTTTGTCTTTGCCGCCCGACTGTGGTACAATGGGGAAAAACACCGGGGAGAGGAGGGGACGCTGTGGCCGATCTCAATACCGATATCCGCTATATCAAGGGCGTGGGCGAGGCGCGGGCCAAGGCGTTTGAGAAGCTGGGCATCCGCACGCTGGGCGACCTGCTGAACTACTATCCCCGGCGGTGGGAGGACAGGTCGCAGATCTATCCTATCCGGGCGCTGCCGGAGGGGGAGTACGCCTGCTGCCGGGCCATGATCGCACAGGAGCCCACCTCCGCCCGCATACGGGGCGGGCAGACGCTGGTACAGGTGCGGGCCGTGGACGAGGGCGGCGTGCTGGATGTGTCGTTCTTTCACCAGGAGTACCGCAAGAACGCCCTGCACCGGGGCGAGACGTATATTTTCTACGGTAAGGCCGAGGGCGGCGGCGTGCGGCGGCGGATGGTCAATCCGCTGCTGGAGACGGAGGGAAAGCAGCTGCTGACCGGGAGGATCATGCCCATCTATCCGCTGACGGCGGGCGTTACGCAGATCATGATGGCCAAGGCGGTGCGGCAGGGGCTGGACGAGTGCCGGGACCTGCCGGAGGATGTGCTGCCGGACAGGGTGCGGCGGGAGCACCGGCTGTGCTATACCGGGTTCGCGCTGGAGAACATCCATTTTCCGGCCTCCGCGGAGGCGCTGGACACGGCGCGGCGGCGGCTGGTGTTCGAGGAGCTGTTTCTGCTGAACTGCGGGCTGTCCCTGCTGCGGCAGCGGCGGGAGACGGCGCCGGGACCGCGGTGCGGGGCGGCGGATATGGAGACGTTTTACGGGGCGCTGCCCTTTACGCTGACCGGGGCCCAGCGGCGGGCCATAGAGGACGCCGTGGGGGACATGACCTCCGGGCGGCCCATGAACCGGCTGTGCCAGGGCGATGTGGGCAGCGGCAAGACCATGGTGGCCGCCGCCTGCGTGTGGTTCGCCGCCCAGAGCGGGTGGCAGTCGGCGCTGATGGCGCCCACGGAGATTCTGGCCCGGCAGCACTACGGGAATCTGGCGCCGCTGTTTGCCCGGTTCGGGCTGCGCTGCGTGCTGCTGACGGGCTCCACGCCGGCCAAGGAGCGGCGGGCCGTGCTGGAGGGGCTGCAGGAGGGGAGCATCGACCTGTGCATCGGCACCCACGCGCTGCTGACGGAGGATGTGCGGTATGCGCACCTGGGACTGGTCATTACCGATGAGCAGCACCGGTTTGGGGTGGATCAGCGCTCGGCGCTGGCCCACAAGGGCGCGTCGCCCCACATGCTGGTATTGTCGGCCACGCCGATCCCCCGGACGCTGGCGCTGATCATCTACGGAGACCTGGACGTGTCGGTCATCGACGAGCTGCCGCCGGGGCGGCAGCGGGTGGAGACGTTTGCCGTAGGGGAGAAGTACCGGACGCGGCTGAACGGGTTCATCCGCAAACAGGTGCAGGAGGGGCACCAGGTGTTCATCGTCTGCCCGCTGGTGGGGGAGGGGGACGAGGTGCCCGACGAGCGCAAGGCCGTGACGGCCTACGCCAGGCAATTGCAGGAGAAGACGTTCCCCGACCTGCGGGTGGCGGTGCTCCACGGACGGATGAAGCCGAAGGAGAAGGAGAAGGTCATGGCGGCTTTTGCCGCCGGGGAGAGCGATATACTGGTATCCACCACGGTGGTGGAGGTGGGCGTGGACGTGCCCAACGCCACGCTGATGGTGGTAGAGAACGCGGAGCGCTTCGGCCTGAGCCAGCTGCACCAGCTGCGGGGCCGGGTGGGCCGGGGCAGGGCGCAGAGCTGGTGCGTGCTGCTCAGCGACGCGCAGAACGAGGAGACGAAACGGCGGCTGCGGGCGCTGACGGAGAGCAGCGACGGTTTCCGCATCGCGGAGGAGGATCTGAAGCTGCGGGGGCCGGGGGACTTCTTCGGCAGCCGGCAGCACGGCCTGCCGGCGCTGAAGGCCGCGGATCTGAGCTGCGACATACCGCTGATGGAGGAGGCCCGCGACGCGGCCCGGACGGTGCTGGCGGAGGATCCCAGCCTGCGGAGCGGGGAGCACGCCGTGCTGCGCCGCCGTATACAGGCGCTGTTCCAGCTGAAAGAGGGGACGCTGAACTGAACAGCGGCGCCCCCGGATCGGAGGCGCGATCCACGCGGCGCCGGTGTTTCGCGGAAGATAAAAGCCATCCCTCGGACGAGGGATGGCTTTTGCGCATTTTTATGATCGCAGTGCGGCGTCGTACAGGGCGTTGCGGGGGAGGCCGGTGTCGTCAGCTACCCGGCGGACGGCGTCCTTCAGCTTCATGCCGCCGTCACGGAGAGCCAGCACACGGGATACGCCCTCCTCCAGCGTCAGCTGAGGGGCGTCCTGCTTTTCGCGGCCCGCCACCACCAGGACGTATTCGCCCCGCGGCTCGTTGACGCGGTAGAAGGCGTCGGCCTGGGAGAGCGTGGTGCGCACGGTGTCCTCATGCAGCTTTGTCAGCTCGCGGCACAGGGCTACAGGCCGGTCGCCCAGCAGCTCCGCCATGTCCGAGAGCGTCTGCCGCAGACGGTGGGGAGCTTCATGAAATACCATAGTGCGCGTCTCGCCGGTGAGCTCCTCCAGCGCGGCGCGGCGCTCCTTTTTGCCGGAGGGCAGGAAGCCCTCAAAGGTAAAGCGGCGGGTATCCAGTCCGGAGACGGCCAGGGCGGCGATGGCGGCGCAGCAGCCGGGGATGGCCTGCACCGTGACGCCGTTGGCGGCGCAGAGGGCCACCAGCTCCTGCCCCGGATCGCTGATGGCCGGGGTGCCCGCGTCCGTCACCAGCGCGCAGGTCTCGCCGGAGAGCAGACGCTCCAGAATGGCCTGGCCCGCCGCGGCGCGGTTGTGCTCGTGGTAGCTGACCAGCGGCTTTTTGATGTTGAAATGGTTCAGCAGCTTGACGGATACGCGGGTGTCTTCCGCTGCGATGAAGTCCGCCGCGGCCAGCGTCTCCGCGGCGCGGGGCGAAAAGTCGCCCAGGTTGCCGATGGGCGTGGCCACCAGATATAGGATACCTGCCATTGGGAATTACCCCCTGTCTCTGAAATAGATGCGGCGGAGTTCGCCGCTCTCACCGCCGGAACTGTTCTGCAGCAGCAGAGGCGTATGCACCGTCAGCCCCGTGCCGCCGTGACGGCGGCAGCCCAGCAGCACCAGCCGGGGCGGCGTGCGGGCGTCCTTCTGCACAAAGCGCAGTTCTTTGGGCTCCAGCCTGTACCGGCGCAGGGTGTCCAGCAGCTCGGCGGTGCGCTCCGCCCGGTGAACGAGGTAAAACCGCCCGCCGCTGCGCAGCAGATATGCCGCCGCGGCGCACAGCTCATCGAAGGTGCAGGCTGTCTCGGCCCGCGCCGTGCCCCGCGGGCCCTCCGCCACCCGGCCCGTGCGGGGCGGGAAGTAGGGCGGATTGGCTACGCACAGGTCGAAGCTGCCGGCGTTGGGCAGGGCGGCACGGTCACGAAGGTCGGCGCACAGGACGGCGACGCGGTCCTGCAGGCCGTTGGCCTCGACGCTTTTGGCGGCCAGAGCACAGGCGGTTTCGTCGATGTCGATATCGGTGATGTACAGCTGCGGCTGACGACTGAGCAGCAGCAGGCCCAGCAGGCCGATCCCCGCGCCCAGGTCGCAGACGCGATCCTCCCGGTGCACCCGGACAAAATCGCCCAGCAGGAACGTGTCGGTGGAGGGCTTGAAGGCACCGCTGCCGAAGCAGAAGCGGAGGCCGCCCGGCCATACTTCGTCCCAGCGCTCCACGGCGGCACCTCCTCTGCATGATGATCGTAAGTATTGTAATATAAATCACAGCGGGAAGCAATAAAAAAGTGACCGGTGTGAAGCCGGTCACTTTTTGTCGTTGTGCTTGAGTTCAATTACTCAGCGGGGCTGATAGCGCCGTTGGGACAGGTGTCGCTGCAGGAACCGCAGTCCAGGCAAGCACCGGCGTCGATGACGTAACGATCATCACCCTGAGAAATAGCGCCCACGGGGCAAGCATCAGCGCAAGCGCCGCAGCTCACGCAAGCAGAACCGATCTGATAAGCCATAGTAAGTACCTCCATTAAGATTGTAAACACATTGTACCATGAAAAATGAAAAAATCAACCCCATTTTCCTTGGAAATACAAGGTTTGCGGTTAGATGAGTTTAACTTTTGAGATTTCGGTCACTGCCGGACTATCCGCCGGCAGCGACCATATAGAGCAGTGCCGCCGTCTCGCGGGCCCAGTAGCCGGTGGTGAGGAACCATGGACTGGCGCAGCCGTCGGACCAGGGCGTCAGGCCGCTGCGCTCTGCCCAGATCGCGGCGCGCAGCTGGTGAAAGTTGTCCGAAGCGATGGCCACATCGGAGGGAAGGCCGTTTTCGGCGATGAGCCGGGCGGAGAAGGCCAGATTTTCCTCTGTGGAGCGGGAGGCATCCTCCATGAGAATACGCTCCGGGGCGATGCCCATGGACACAAGTGTATCGCGGATACATTGCGCCTCACTGACGGGCTCGCTGCCGTTCTGCCCGCCGGAGGCGATGCACAGAGCGTCCGGGTGCGCGGCCAGATAGTCGTAGGCCGCGTTGATGCGGCCCCGGAGCATGAGACTGGGATGACCGTCCGGGAATACCTGGCAGCCCAGCACCACTACGGTGCAGTCCTGCCCTTCGGCGGGACGGTGCAGGGCGGCGGAGGCCATTTTGCCCAGCGTCACCAGAATGGCCGTCAGGCACACGGCGGCCACGCAGCTCACCAGGGCGCGGAGCCACCGGGGCCTCAGCAGGCGGCGGAAAAGATCCGACCAGATGAGACAGGCGGCGCACAGCAGGAGCAGCAGCGCCGGCCAGACCATGCCGAAGTGCAGGATGCCCATGCCCAGCGGCAGCAGGAAAAACACCGCGCCCGCCAGGCACAGCGCCGCCAGGACACGCCGCAGAGTTTTGGCCATGTCAGTTCTCCTTGATGTGGCCGGCGATGCGCTGCATGATCATGTCCAGCGCCACCAGGTTGTGGCCGCCCTCCAGCACGATGATGTCCGCAAATTTGCGGGTGGGCTCCACAAACTGCTCGTGCATGGGCTTGACAGTGGTAAGGTACTGGTTCACCACGGATTCCAGCGAGCGGCCGCGCTCCTCCACGTCCCGCAGGGCGCGGCGCAGGATGCGCACGTCGGCATCGGTCTCCACAAAGATCTTGATGTCCAGCAGGTCCCGCAGGGCCTTGTTCTGGAAAATGAGGATGCCCTCCACGATGACCACCTTGGTGGGGCGGATCTCCACCGTCTGATCGGTGCGGTTGTGGATGGCGTAGTCGTATACGGGGCAGTGGACCGTCTCGCCCCGCTTCAGCGCCTTCAGATCCTCCACCATGAGGTCGGTGTCGAAGGCGTCGGGGTGGTCATAGTTCTGCAGGCAGCGCTCGGCGAAGGGCCTGTCCTGCCGCTTGTAGTAGTTGTCGTGGTGCACCACGCTGATGTCGCTGCCGAAGCGGGCCACAAGGTGCTCGGTGAGCGTGGTCTTGCCGCTGCCGGAGCCGCCGGCGATGCCGATGAAAATGGTGTTCATAGTTGTGCCTCCCCGTGTATTCTCTTGGCTTCTATTATAGAAACTCCCGCGCCGAAAAGCAAGGGGAGGTATGAACTGTTGTAAAAAAAGGATGAATTTCCTCGAAATGCAGTTGACGCGGGGGACAGAAATGAGTATTATGTATTATGTAAATTTGTTACCTGGGGATCACGGAGGGTTTTTGCAATGAGTTTGATCAAATGTCCCAAGTGCGGGGAGATGTTCTCCGATAGCTATAAGACCTGCCCGTTCTGCGAGGAGGACGAGGCCTATTACAGCGGCAGGGTGCGCAAGAGCAAGGGCCGCCGCGCCGCCGAAAGCAGTAAGCGCAGGGCGCCCAGCATCCTGGGGCCTGTGGCGGTGATCGTGCTGATCCTGCTGGCGGCGCTGGTGGTGTGGCTGATATTCGGCGACCAGATCAAGGCCGCCATCACCGGCGAGAAGCCCCCCGTTACCGATGTGAATACGCCCGATGATACCAACAAGCCCGACGATACGCCCGTCACGCCGACTATTTCGCTGAACCGCACGGTGCTGATGCTGACGGTGGGCGATAAGGAGACGCTGAAGGTCAACGGCACGGAGGAGACGGCGGAGTGGAGCAGCAGCGCGCCCACCGTGGCCAGCGTCACGGCCTCCGGCGAGGTGACGGCCCTGGCCAAGGGCAACGCGGTCATCACCGCCACGGTGAACGGCGAGTCCGTCACCTGCACGGTCACCGTCAAGGAGGAGAGCGACGCACCGGATAACAGCACTGATACGCCCGACAACAATACCACCACTACCAAGGTGGACGTGAGCAAGCTGAAGCTGAAGCTCACCATGGGTGAGTGGGTATCCACGGTAGAGAGTCCCAATTCCGACGGCAACTTCGAGATTACCAGTGTTCAGGGCGAGGAATGGACGCTTGCGGTGGACGGTACCACCGCCGCCGTCACCTGGTCCGCTGAGAGCGGCAACGGCGTAGCCACGGTGAGCGGTGATACGCTGAAGGTGACCGGCAGCAGCAGCGGACGGTACACCACCATAACCGGCAAGGTCGGTGATGCCACCATCAAGCTGATCGTCCGTATCCGCTGACCAGCTGACATGCATAAAAACCGCCGCCATACGCAGGTATGGCGGCGGTTTTTCGCGTGCGTGACGGGTTTGTTCGTTGCGCCTGCGATGAAATTGTGGTATACTATATGCCCAAAACAGGCAAGTGAGGCGCTCTATGACCACGAAAGACTATCAGACACGCAGTCCGCTGCGGATATTTATCTCCTATTTCAAGCCGCACCGGGGGCTGTTCGCCCTGGATATGTGCTGCGCATTTCTGATCGCCTGCATCGACCTGGCGTTTCCGCTGGTGTCGCGGGCGGCCATGTATACCTGGCTGCCGGAGCGGCAGTTCCGTGTATTCTTTGTCGTCATGGCGGCGGTGGCGGCGGCCTATGTGCTGCGCTCCGGGCTGTATTTCGTGGTGGCCTACTGGGGCCACACCTTCGGCATCCGCGTGGAGGCGGACATCCGCCGGGACCTGTATCACCACATACAGGAGCTGGGCTTTGACTTCTACGACCGCAACCGTACCGGCCAGCTGATGAGCCGGCTGACCAGCGATCTCTTTGAGCTGACAGAGCTGGCCCATCACGGGCCGGAGGATCTGTTTATCTCGCTGGTGACCATACTGGGGGCGCTGGCGGTGATGTTCACGCTGCGGTGGGAGCTGGCGCTGGTGCTGCTGGTGCTGCTGCCGGTGCTGCTGGCCGCGGCCCTGCGCCGCCGGCGGCAGATGAGCGCGGCCTCCCGCGCCGCCAAGGTGAAGACCGGCACTATCAATGCCGCCATCGAGTCAGGGCTGTCCGGCGTGCGCACCACCAAGGCCTTCGCCAACGAGGAGGCCCAGCAGCAGCGGTTCGACGAGGCCAATGAGATATTCAAGACCGCCAAGCGGGGATTCCACAAGGAGATGGGGCGGTTCAACGCGGTGATGGAGTTCTGCACCGGCATACTGCCGGTGGCGGTGATCGCCGTGGGCGGCTGGCTCATCATGGACGAAAAGATGGACTATGTGGATCTGATCACGTTTTCCCTGTATGTCACCACCTTTGTCAGCCCCATCCGCAAGCTGGCCAACTTCGCGGAGATGTTCTCCAACGGATTTGCGGGGCTGCACCGGTTCATTGAACTGATGGGCACGGAGCCGTCCATACAGGACGCGCCCGACGCTGCGGAGCTGCGGGAGGTAAAGGGCGACGTGGACGTGGAGGGCGTGTCCTTTGCCTACGGAGAAAAGAGCGAGGTGCTCCACGACGTGACGCTGCACATTCCCGCGGGGGAGACGGTGGCCCTGGTGGGGCCCTCCGGCGGCGGCAAGAGCACGCTCTGCCAGCTGCTGCCGCGGTTTTACGATGTGGACAGCGGCAGCGTGTCCGTGGACGGCCATGACGTGCGCACGCTGACGCAGCGTTCGCTGCGGCGGGCCATCGGCATCGTGCAGCAGGACGTGTTCCTGTTTGCCGACACCATACGGGAGAATATCCGCTACGGCCGCCCCGATGCCACCGACGCGGAGGTGGAGCAGGCGGCACAGCAGGCGGAGATCTACGACGATATCTGCGCCATGCCCGACGGGTTCGACACCTATGTGGGCGAGCGGGGCGCGCTGCTGTCCGGCGGACAGAAGCAGCGGGTGGCCATCGCCCGCGTATTCCTCAAATCACCGCCCATACTCATTCTGGACGAGGCTACCTCCGCGCTGGACAGCGTGACGGAGGCCCGGATACAGGGAGCCTTTGACCGGCTGGCCCAGGGGCGGACGACGCTGATCATCGCGCACCGGCTGTCCACCATACGGGCGGCGCACCGCATTCTGGTCATCCAGGACGGAGAGATCGCCGAGGAGGGCACGCACCGGGAACTGCTGGCGAAGGACGGCGTGTACGCAAAGCTGTACAGAACGCAGAATGTGGAGGCGTAAGGATGGATAGGCGGGAACTGCTGGACAGAACGGCCTGCGGCCCGGAGGAGCGGCTTTTGCTGAGCCGGGTGTGGGACAAGTGGGAACAGTGCCGGCTGCGGAACATCCCCACGGCCACGGGGTTTCTCTCGCCCCAGGAACAGGCGGCGGCGCAGCATCTGCTGAACGCGCTGGGGTGCCGGGAGGGCTATGTGTTTTGGGGCGGCTATGATAGCGCGGAGCGGAAGCGGCTGCTGTTTCTGCCGGAGTGGATGGCGGAGCCGGAGGGCACGGAGATCGCTGCGCTGCGGGCGCTGTGCCGCAGCGGCAGTGACCTGACACACCGGGATTTTTTGGGAAGTCTTATGGCATTGGGATTGACCAGAGAAAAGATAGGGGATATACTGGTGGTGCCCGGCGGGTGCCAGGTGCTTATCGATCCGGCGGCGCAGGAGTTTTTGACACAGAATTGGGAGAGCGCCGGGCGGGAAAAGCTGTCGGTCGCGGCGCTGGCGCTTTCGGAACTGGCGCCGCCGCAGGCGGCGGTGAAAGAAATAAGGGACACTGTCTCCTCTCTGCGGTTGGATAATGTGCTGGCGGCAGGATTCTCCCTCAGCCGGGGCAAGGCGGCGGAGGCCGTGGAGCGCGGCGCCGTGCAGGTGGACTATGTCACCTGCCAGAAGCCGGACAAGGCGCTGACGGCGGGGTGCACCATCACCTGCCGCGGTATGGGGAAATGCGTATTGGACAGTGTGGGGAGCCCCACGAAGAAGGGGCGGCTTCCCGTGGCGATACGGCGATTCATATAAGGGAGCGATAGACATGGACGAGAAAAAGATAGCGCGTATCAACGAGCTGGCGCGCAAGGCCAAGACCGAGGGGCTGACGGACGCGGAGATCGAGGAGCGGGCCGCCCTGCGGCAGGAGTATTTGAACGCGGTGATGGCCAACGCCCGCAGCGTGCTGGAGAACACCTATATCGTGGACGAGAAGGGCAACAAGCGGAAGCTGCGGGGAAAAGGAGAAGGGGAAGCATGAGCTACGAATACGACGAGAACAACGGCCTTCAGCCGAAGCAGCCGAAAAAGAATAACAACAACGACCTGGGTTCATGGATCATTATCGGCGCGATGTTCGTGTTTGGCCTGTGGCCGGTGGGCTTGATCCTGCTGGTGAGCAAGCTCAGTGAGGGCGGCGGCAGAAAAATGCGCCAGCAGGCGCGGGATGCCTGGAGCCGCACGGCGGCGGGCAGCGCTGCCAATAAAACATCCACTGGGACCGCCCAGACCGACGCGGCCAAGAAGGCGGTGCGTAAGGTCACAGAGACGCCGGATTACTCCGACAAGGGCACCAGGATCATGAAGATCATCGGCGCGGTACTGGGCATTCTGGGCACGTTTTTCCTGCTGCGGGAGCTGGACTTTACGTTGGGCTACGCTATTGAATACCACGAATGGATGTACTTGCTGCGGCAGATATTCTACCCCATGGGTATGATGGCCGGCGGTGTGTCGCTGCTGCTGGGCAGCGGTGCCATGAAGCGCCGCCAGCGGCGGTTTGCCACCTATCTGCGGACGGTGGGGCAGAAGCAGGCTGTGCCGCTGGACTACCTGGCGCGGGCCGCCGATGTGTCGCGCCGCCGGGTGGAAAAGGATGTAAACGCCATGCTGGAGAAGGGCCTGTGGGGCGACGAGGCCTATATCGACCTGGGCAGCGGCATGCTGTTCAAATCCCAGGCAGCGGCCACGGCGTATTTCGACGCTGACCGCCGCGCCAAGGCGGAGGAGGAGCAGCCCGCACAGGCTGTGCCCGCGCCGGAGGGTTACGCCGCTATTCTGGCCCAGATCCGGGAACTGAATGACCGTATCGCCGACGAGGCTCTCAGCGCCAAGCTGGATCGTATGGAGCAGGTGGCGGGGCGTATATTCAAGGTCATTGAGGAGGACGAGGACAAGCGCGCCTCGGCCAGCACGTTCCTCAACTATTATCTGCCGACCACGCTGAAGCTGTTGGAGAACTATGCCAATTTTGAGGAGGCGGGCGTCAGCGGAGAGAATCTGAGCCAGGCCAAGGCCAAGATCGAAAAGACCATGGACAGCATCGTGGCGGGGTTTGAGCATCAGCTGGACGAGCTGTACCGCACGGACGCCATGGACATCGACAGCGATATACGGGTGATGGAGACCATGCTGCGGCGGGATACCGCCAGCGTGGCGGATGATTTCGGCCTGGGCGGCGGCACTGCCGTGCAGCAGGAGAAAACATGATCAAAAAGGGAAACGCAGACGATCTGCGTTTCCCTTTTACGCATATTTCATCAAAAGGACGGCACCGTTTGTTGACGGGGCGGGCAAAAAGAGGTAAAATGTCGGTAACGTTACCAACGACCTGTTTCGCGCCTCTTGACGGGACAGGCGTGCTACCATATATGGGCAGACAGAGAGACAGTAAAGGAGCGGAGGACATGACGCAGCACCCGGCGCACGATGCCTATACTTACTTTGGCGCACATCCGGCGGAGAAGGGGTATACCTTCCGGGTGTGGGCCCCCAACGCCCGCGCGGTGGCGCTGGCGGGGGACTTCAGCGGCTGGGAGCCGCGCCCCATGACACGGCTGGACGGCGGTGTGTGGGAGGGCTTTGCCGAGGCCGAGATCTACGACGCGTACAAATATGTGGTCACGGGCGCGGACGGCCGGGTGGTGTGGAAGGCCGATCCCTACGCTTTCCACGCGGCCACGCGGCCGGGGACGGACAGCAAGGTCTACGACATCGCGGGCTTCCCGTGGCGGGACGACAAATGGCGGCAGCAGCGGCTGGAGAAGCCGCCGGTGGAGGGAGAGCTGCTGATCTACGAGGTGCACCTGGGCTCGTGGAAGCGCCATGAGGACGGTACGCCCCTCAGTTATCTGGAGCTGGCGAAGGAGCTGCCCGCCTATGTAAAGGGTATGGGCTACAACTTCGTGGAGCTGCTGCCGGTGACGGAGTATCCGCTGGACGACAGCTGGGGTTATCAGTGCACTGGCTATTTCGCGCCCACCAGCCGGTACGGCACGCCCCACGACTTCATGGCGCTGGTGGACGCGCTGCACCGGGCGGGGCTGGGCGTGATACTGGACTGGGTGCCCGCCCACTTCTGCAAGGACAGCCACGGGCTGATCGAATTTGACGGGACGTGCCTGTATGAGTACGGCGATCCGCTGAAATGGGAGCACGCCGGGTGGGGCACGCGGGTGTTCGACTTCGGCAGACCGGAGGTGAAGGGGTTCCTGCTGTCCTCCGCGGTGTATTGGCTGAAGGAGTACCACATCGACGGACTGCGGGTGGACGCCGTGGCGTCCATGCTGTATCTGGACTACGACCGGCAGGGCGGGGCCTGGCGGCCCAACAGGAACGGCGGACGGGAGAATCTGGAGGCCATCGAGTTCCTGCGGGAACTGAACCGGGCGGCCTTCGCCGCCGATCCGGCGGCGCTGATGGTGGCGGAGGAGTCCACCGCCTGGCCGCTGGTGACGTATCCGCCGGAGCAGGGCGGACTGGGCTTTAATCTGAAGTGGAACATGGGCTGGATGAACGACCTGTGCCACTATCTGAAAATGGATCCCTACTTCCGGCAGTTCCACCACCGGGACGTGACATTCTCCATGGTGTACGCGTTTTCGGAAAACTATGTGCTGCCGCTGTCCCACGACGAGGTGGTGCACATGAAGGGCAGCCTGCGGGGCAAGATGCCCGGCGACGACTGGCGGCAGCTGGCCGGTGTGCGGGGATTCTGCGCGTATATGCTGTGCCATCCCGGCAAGAAGCTGCTGTTCATGGGCAGTGAGCTGCCCCAGTGGCATGAGTGGGACTTTAAGGGGCAGCTGGACTGGTATTTGTTGGACGATCCGGCTTGCCGGGCCAGCCACGAGTGCATCCGGCAGCTGAACCGGCTGTATAAGCGCAATCGGTGCCTGTGGGAGAACGACAGGGACTGGGACGGCTTTGAATGGCTGGTGGCCGACGACAACCATAACAATGTGCTGGTATTTCTGCGGCGGGACCGGAAGGGGCGCGAGATCATCTGCGCGGTGAACTTTGCGCCGGTGCCCTGGGAGAATTACCGCTTCGGTGTGCCGGGGGCGGCGCAGTACGAGGTGCTGTTCAACACGGATGACGCCTGCTGGGGCGGCAGCGGCTGTGCCGCGGCGGCAGGATGTCGGATACAGGTGGACGATATACCCTCCCACGGGCGGGAGACATCTCTTTCCATGACGATCCCGCCGCTGGGCGCGGTGCTGCTGCGCCGGGAGGGGAAGCATCCCCGGAAAAAACAGAAAGCAGGAGGTATGCAAGGATGAAAAAAGAGTGTGTGGCGATGCTGCTGGCCGGCGGCCAGGGCAGCCGCCTGTATGTGCTCACCGGCAGCATGGCCAAGCCCGCCGTGCCCTTCGGCGGCAAATTCCGCATCATCGACTTTCCCCTGTCCAACTGCACCAACTCCGGTATCGACACCGTGGGCGTGCTGACGCAGTACCGCCCGCTGGAATTGAACACCTATATCGGCAGCGGCCAGCCCTGGGAGCTGGACCGCGTCAATGGCGGCGTGCATATCCTGCCGCCCTATCAGAGCGCCGGCGGCGCCGTGTGGTACAAGGGCACCGCCAATGCCATCTATCAGAATATCGGATTCGTGGATCTGTACGAGCCGGAGTATGTGCTGATCCTGTCCGGCGACCATATCTATAAGATGGACTACTCCGACATGCTGCGGCGGCACAAGGAGACGGGAGCCGACTGTACCATCTCCGTGATGGAGGTGCCCTGGGAGGAGGCCAGCCGCTTCGGCATCATGTCTGTGGACGGCGAGGACAATATCACCGAGTTTGCCGAAAAGCCCAAGGAGCCCAAAAGCAACCTGGCATCCATGGGCATCTACATATTCACCTGGAAGAAGCTGCGGGAGTATCTGGTGGCCGACGAGGCCGATCCCGACAGCGACAACGACTTCGGCAAGAACATCATCCCCACCATGCTGAAAAACGGCGAGAAAATGTCCGCCTACCGCTTCGAGGGCTACTGGAAGGACGTGGGGACGCTGGACTCCCTGTGGGACGCCAATATGGATATGCTGTCCCCCGGCTCCGGACTGAATCTGCTGGACAAGAAGTGGCGCATTTACGGGCGCACACCCACCTGCCCGCCCGCGTATATCGGCCCGGAGGGCGACGTGGGCAACAGTGCCGTGGCCAAGGGCTGTACGGTGCTGGGAGAAGTGAAGAACTCCGTGCTCAGCACCGGCACCTATGTGGCGGAGGGGGCTGAGGTGGTCTATTCCGTGGTGATGCCGGGGGCGGTGATCGAGGCAGGCACCAGGGTGTCCTACGCCATTGTGGGCGAGGGCTGCCGGGTGGGCAAAAATGCCGTGGTGGGCGGTGCGCCGGGCAGCGTGGACTTTGACCACTGGGGCATCGCCGTGCTGGGGCCCCGTACACAGATCGCTGACGGCGGGATCGTTGAACCGAAAATGATGGTGGGCGAGAACGGCAAGGAGGTGCGCAAATGAAAGGTCTGCACGGGATCATATTCTCCTATGAGAAGGAGAACGGACTGCGCGAGCTGATCGAGAACCGGGTGCACGGCTCCATCCCCTTCGGCGGGGATTACCGCATTATCGACTTTATCCTCTCCAGCATGGTGAACGCCGGAGTCACGGACGTGGGCGTCATCATGCACGGCAAGTGCCAGTCGCTGCTGGACCATCTGGGCAGCGGGAAAAGCTGGGATCTGAGCCGGAACTTCGGCGGACTGACGCTGCTGCCGGCCTTTGCCTATAACGAACAGCGCCACAGCGACGGGCAATTCCGCGGCCGGGTGGAGGCGCTGGGCAGTGTGATGAATTACCTCAAGGGCATACGGCAGGAGTATGTGGTGCTGTCGGACAGCGACACGGTGATCAACCTGCCGCTGGAGGATGTGCTGAAGCAGCATATCGACACCGGGGCGGACATCACCGCCGTGTGCACCGCCGTTCCCGGCGACGGGCAGGACACCTATTTCCGCCTGGAGAAAGACGGCCGCATCAGCGACACGGCCTATGGCCTGCACACACCGGAGGGCTACCGCTGCCTGAACATATTCATTCTGCGCACGGAGCTGCTGCTGCAGCTGGTGACAGAGTGCATCAGCCACAACCGCTACAGCCTGCGGCGGGACATCCTGCAGGGGATGGGCGGAAAGCTGAACCTGCGGGGCTATATCTACGATGGCTACGCGGCGCACATCAATACGCTGCAGAGCTATTATGACCGCAGCATGGAACTGCTGGACATGAATACGCGCAGCGCCCTGTTCTGCCCGGAGCGGCCTGTGTACGGCAAGGAGAACGACTCGCCCTCCAGCTATATCGATCCGGAGGGAGGCTGTGTCAACTCCCTGGCGGCGGATGGGTGCGACATCCAGGGCAGCGTGAAAAACTGCGTTTTGTTCCGCAATGTGCGCATTGAAAAGGGGGCCAGCGTGGAAAACTGTATTCTGTTCAAGGATACGGTGGTAAAGCGCGGGGCCATCCTGCGGGGTGTGATCACCGACAAATATGTGACTGTCAGCGAAAATGTGACGCTGATGGGCCACGAGAGATACCCCATCGTCATCGCCAAGGGCGCCACGGTCTGAAGGAAAGGAGCATGCCATGAAACTGCTGTATGTGACCAGCGAGGCGTATCCCTTCTGCAAGACCGGAGGACTGGCCGACGTGGCCGGAAGCCTGCCGCCCGCGCTGGCAGCCGACGGCGTGGAGACGGCGGTGATATTGCCGCTGTACGACAAGATCGGGACGCAGTGGCGGGAGAAAATGACCTTCCGCCGGTATATCTATGTGGATCTTGGCTGGCGGCACGAGTACTGCGGCCTGTTTTCCCTGTGCTGGCGGGGGGTGACCTGGTACTTCGTGGACAACGAGAAGTATTTCCGCCGGGGGCGGCTGTACGGCGAATTCGACGACGGTGAGCGCTTTGCCTTCTTCAGCAAGGCGGTCATCGACCTGCTGCCCAGTCTGGACTGGATGCCCGACGTGCTGCACTGCAACGACTGGCAGACGGCGCTGGTGCCCATCTATCTGAAGGACGCGGCCACCCGCTGGTGGGAGATCCGCCATATCCGGACGGTGTTCACCATCCACAACATCGAGTACCAGGGGCGCTACGGCAGCGACAGTGTGGATCAGCTGTTCGGGCTGGATCGCGGCTGGTATGACGGCGGCACCCTGCGTATGGACGGCGATGTGAACCTGATGAAGGGCGCCATGCTCATGGCGGGCGCCGTGACCACCGTCAGCCCCACCTACGCCGCACAGCTGCACGACGCGGCCTACGCCGAGGGGCTGGAGAGCGTGGTGGATGCCATCGGCTGGAAAATGCACGGCGTGGTCAACGGCATTGACACGGAGACGTATGATCCTGCCGCGGATCCGGCGCTGCCAGCGCATTATACGCCCGACGATATGGCCGGCAAGGCGGCGTGCAAGGCCTCGCTGCAGGCGGCGCTGGGGCTGCATCAGGAGCCGGATACCCCGCTCATCGCCATGGTGACGCGGCTGGTGGGCCACAAGGGGCTGGATCTGGTGCAGCAGGCCATGGACGGCATTATGGCCGCCGGCTGCCAGTTCGTGGTGCTGGGCACCGGCGACGGGCGCTATGAGGACTTTTTCCGCTGGAAGGCGGGGCAGTACCCCGGCCGCCTGTCGGCGCAGATCCTGTACGCCGAGGATCTGTCCCGGCGCATTTACGCCGCGGCGGATCTGTTTCTGATGCCCAGCCGCAGCGAGCCCTGCGGCCTGAGCCAGATGATCGCCATGCGCTACGGCGCGGTGCCCATCGTGCGCGCTACCGGCGGGCTGGCGGACACGGTGCGGTCCTGTCAGGTGGGACAGGAGGACGGCACCGGATACCTGTTTGGCGATTACGACGCCGGAGCCATGCTGAGCGTGATCGGCCAGGCCACCGGATTGTATCGGGGCGACCGGGCGGGATTCGACACCGTTCGACGCCGCGGCATGACCGGGGACTTCAGCTGGCGGCGCAGTGCAGGCGCTTACCGGCATATCTATGAGAACCTTTGACCTTAGGAGGATATAACCCTATATGACCTACAACAAAGAGACACTGAAAGAAGCCATTGTGCAGAAGCTGCGCCTCAACTACGGCTGCACCGAGCAGCAGGCCGCCGACGGCGAGATGATGAAGGCCTGCGCCATGGTGCTGCGGGATATTATGGCCGAGCGGGGCGTGCAGACACGCGAGGAGACGGCCCACGAGGAAAAGCGGAAGGTGCACTATCTGTCGCTGGAATTTCTCATGGGCCGCAGCCTGATGAAGAACGCCTTCAATCTGGAACTGCTGGATGAACTGACCGCCGCCATCGGTGAGCTGGGGTTCAAAGCCGCGGACATCTTCGACATGGAGCCGGACGCGGGCTTGGGCAACGGCGGACTGGGCCGCCTGGCCGCCTGCTATCTGGACAGCATGACCACGCTGGAGATCCCGGCGGCGGGCTATTCCATCTGCTATGAGCTGGGTATCTTCAAGCAGAAGATCGTAGAGGGCCAGCAGGTGGAGTTGCCGGACGACTGGATGCAGCTGGGCGACGCCTGGCTGCTGCCCAAGCTGCAGGAGGCCGAGGAGGTACACTTCGGCGGCAAGGTGCGCACCCGGTGGGACAACGGCCATCTGATGGTGGTGCACGAGGACTACACCCGCGTGCTGGCCATCCCCTGCGATATGGAGATCGCCGGATACGACACCGACCATGTGAATACCCTGCGCCTGTGGCAGGCGCGGAGCCCCAAGCCCATCGACATGAAGCTGTTCAGCGAGGGACAGTATCTCCACGCCGCGGAGGAGCGGGCCATGGCCGACGCCATCAGTCAGGTGCTCTATCCGGAGGATAACCACTACGAGGGCAAATCCCTGCGGCTGAAGCAGCAGTACTTCTTTGTGTCCGCCACCATTCAGTCCATTACCCGGAAGCACATCCAGCAGTATGGCACGCTGAAGAACTTCCATGAGAAAAACGTTATCCAGATCAACGACACCCACCCCACGCTGGTGATCCCGGAGCTGATGCGTATTC
>CAVGEC010000027.1:0-18768 GCA_963628195.1 Bacteroidaceae bacterium | reverse complement strand
TGGAGGTGACACCCGGATTTGAACCGGGGAATGAGGGTTTTGCAGACCCTTGCCTTACCACTTGGCTATGTCACCGTGTCAGCGAAAATCATTATACTATACGCCGCCGCTCCTTGTCAAGAGTGAAATGCCGTCGAACCGGTATTTCTTTCGCCGCGTGAAATGTACCCTGTCCGGGCAAATGAAAACGGGCGCCGTTCGGCTTACGGCGCCCGTTTCTTTCAGAGGTGTTCACACAGCATCCTCAAAACCTCCCGCCAGAGGTGCCGACAGCCGCACGGCTGTGCGGCTGCCCGACGATTTGAGGATAGAAAGGAAAAGCAATTCATGTATCAGAATCACTATGGGTACAATACAACAGGACAGCCGCGTTTGTAAAGCGACAATATGTCATGCATACATTAGAAAATGTCATAGATAGATACTTGGTGGCCAAATCCGCTGAAAAATCGGGAAAAACGACGAAAAATCGGACTTGCCGCCGGGTGGGGCAGGGAGTATAATCCAAGTATGAAATATTGTCATATTGACAGGAGTTATCATGGATACTAAGAAATTGGAAGCCCTGCTGACGGCGGTGGAACTGGGCAGCTTCACCCGTGCGGCAGAGGTGCTGGGCTACACCCAGTCGGGCCTGACACACATGATGAACAGTCTGGAAAAGGACATCGGCTTCACCGTTCTGGTGCGCGGGCGCAGCGGCGTCCGCCTGACTCCGGCGGGCCAGCGGATACTGCCCATGGTGCGGGACTGCCTGGCCTCCGCATCGGCGCTGGAGCGGGAGATATCCCTCATCAACACCCACAAGGAGGACAGCGTGCGCGTGGCCGCCTATGAGTCCATCGCCCGCCATTGGCTGCCGGAGATCATCCAGCAGTTCCGCCGTGAGCATCCGGATGTCACCGTGGATATCCAGATGGGCAGCGTGGATGAGGTTTACCGCTGGGTACAGGAGGACCGCGTGGACATGTGCTTCGCCAGCCGTCAGGAGGCCGATGCCCTGGAGTGGACGTTCCTGCGGAACGATGAGCTGCTGGCCATCCTCCCGCCGGAGTACGACAGCGAGGACGAGGGGTTCCCCGTCGAGGCCTTCAACGGGCAGGAGTTCCTCATGCCCTCCATGGGCTTTGACAAGGACATTCTCCGTGTGCTCAACGAGCACGGTGTCACGCCGCTGATCCGCACCACCCAGGTGTCCGACAGTGCCGTTATTTCCATGGTGGAGCACGGCCTGGGTGTCAGTGTGCTGTCCCGCCTGGTGCTGCGGGGCCGGCAGAACAGCGTCCGCGCCCTGCCGCTGGAGCCCCGTGCCTTCCGTGAACTGGGCATTGCCGCCCGTCCGTCTAAGGAATTGAGGCCCATTGTCCGCCGCTTTATCCAGCAGTCCCGCGATATGATCGAAAAGATGTAACACTCTGCAATACAAAGGAAACGGATACTATGCTGCAATTTCAAGAACTTACCGCCGCCCACGGCGCTCGCCTGCGCGGCTACTATCAGAACTGTGACTACCGCCTGTGCGAATACTCACTGGGCGTCAAGCTGATGTGGCGGGGCCATCTGCACCCCTCCTTTGCCGAAGCCCACGGCTGCCTCATCATACGCAACTGTATCGAGGGCGAGTACGTTTTCGACTACCCCATCCCCGGTGCGGAGGCGGACGTGGAGTCTGCGCTGCTTGCCATTGAGTCCTGGTGCGTTGCCGCCGGCACGCCGCTGGTGCTCTCTGTGGTGCCGGAGGATAAGGCCGCGCAGCTGGTGCTGCGCTATCCCCGCTGCCGCGTCATCAGCGAGCGGCCCTGGAAGGACTACCTCTACCGCACCGAGGAGCTGGCTGCCTTTGCCGGACGGCGGTACAGCGGCCAGCGCAACCATATCAACAAGTTCCGCCGTGATTATCCAGACGTGGAATTTACCCCGCTGACCGATCCCGCCGATCCCCGCCTGGCCGCCTTCTGGCAGGACTACGAGGCCGAGTTCCACAAGGCCGGCCCTCTGGCCGTGCAGGAACTGGCCCTGGCGCAGGAGATGTTCTCACTTATCGGTGAGGATTGGTTCTGCGCCGGCGGCATGCTGGCGGAGGGGCGTCTGGTGGCTGTATGCCTGGCGGAAAAGTGCGGCGGCACTCTCATTGACCACATCGAAAAGGCCCTCTACTCCCACGCCGGCGCCTATCCTGCACTGGTGCAGGCATTTGCTGCGTACTACGGCGCCGGCTGCGAATGGTGCAACCGGGAGGATGATGCCCGTGACAAGGGCCTGCGTACCTCTAAGCTGCAATACCTGCCCGATCACCTGGGCGGCAAGGTGCGTATCGAGGCGGGCACCGAACTGGATAGCCTCAAGACCGTCCCCGTCATTAAAACCGACCGCCTGACACTGACGCCCCTCCGCAGGGCCGATATCCCCGCCTATGCCGCCCTCTGCCTGGATGACGAGCGCAATCGTTGGTGGGGCTACGATTACCGCACCGGCCTGGGGGACACGCCTTTGACCGATGACTATTTCTATAACGACGCCCGCGCCGACTTTGCCGCCCGCCGTGCCGTCAATTTTGCCGTCCGGTTGAAGGGGAAGCTCATCGGCGAGGTGGTGCTCTATCATCCGGACTTCCGCGGCGGCTTCGAGCAGGGCTGCCGCATCGCGCCGGAGTACGCCGGCCACGGCTACGGCACAGAGGCCTTCGCCGCCGCCGCCGATTGGGCGCTGTACCATCTTGGCCTGGCCCGTGTGGTGGCCAAGTGCTTCAAGGAGAACGGGCCCTCTCATAAAATGCTCTCCTCCTGCATGCGCCCCAACGGCGAGGACGGGACCTATTTCTATTTCGAAAAGACCGTTTGACGCATAAGCAAAACACCTTCGCGCACACTAAGCGCGGAGGTGTTTTTTATGCAGTACGAAACCCTGACGGATCTGCTGAACAACGAGGCGGCGGCCTATGACTACTTCTACGCTCTCTCCCCGGAGATGCAGACACAGCTCCAGCAGCGCCGCAATATCCGCGATCTGCGCCAGCTGAAGCAGGCCGCCGCCGACATCCAGACCGATTCCCGTCCCGCCGCTTTCTAAACGAACAGGCTTGCTCACACAACTCTTTTGCCCAAAGAGCAGCGCCCTCGGCATCAGCCGGGGGCGCTGCATACTTATCTCTGATACTCAAACTCCAGGTCGTACATGCTGACGATGTCGCCGTCCTGTATGCCCATCTGCTCCAGCGTGTCGAACAATCCGCTCTGCCGCAGCATTTTGTCGAAATACATCCGGCTTTCGTAGTCGGAGAAATTGATATTTCCCATGAGCCGCTGCAGCCACGGTCCCTCCACCAGCCAGGTGTTGTCCTCCCGCTCGATGTGCAGGGGCTCTGTGGTGTCGATCACCGGCGGCTTGGGCACATACTCCGGCTCGTACACCGTCACCGGCGGCAGCTCGCTGAGCCGTTGGGCGATGTGCTGCACCAGCTCCCGTGTGCCCTGGTGGGTGGCGGCGGACATGGCGAAGAACTCATAGCCCAGCGATTCCACATGGGCGCGGAAGGCCTCCAGCTGCTCCGTGTCCATCAGCAGATCCGTCTTGTTGGCCACGGCGATCTGGGGCCGGGTGGCCAGCTCCGGGCTGTATTCCTTCAGCTCCGCGTTGATGGCGTCAAAGTCCGCGATGGGATCCCGCCCCTCGCTGCCGGATACGTCCACCAGGTGCACCAGCAGGCGGCACCGGTCGATGTGCCGCAGAAAGTCGTGGCCCAGGCCCGCGCCCTCGCTGGCGCCCTCGATAATGCCGGGGATGTCCGCCATCACGAAGCTGACACCCTCGTCCACATACACCACGCCCAGATTGGGATACAGGGTGGTGAAGTGGTAGTTGGCGATCTTGGGGTGGGCCTTGCTGACTACGCTCAGCAGCGTACTTTTGCCCACATTAGGAAAGCCCACCAGCCCCACGTCTGCCAGCAGCTTCAGCTCCAATATCACGTCGTGGCTCTCGCCGGGCAGGCCTGCCTTGGCGAACCGCGGCACCTGCCGCGTGGGGGTGGCGAAGTGCTGGTTGCCCCAGCCGCCCCGTCCGCCCTTGCACAGCACAAAGGGCTTGTCGTCGGACATGTCCTTGATGATCTCGCCGCTTTCCGCGTCCCGCACCAGTGTCCCGCGGGGCACCTTGATGGTCAGACTCTCGCCGTCCTTGCCGGTCTTGCGCCCGCCCTGGCCGTCCACGCCGTTGCCGGCCACATATTTGCGCTTGTACCGGAAGTCCATCAGTGTGGACATGTTGTCGTCCACCTTCAGAATGATGGAGCCGCCGCTGCCGCCGTCTCCGCCGTCGGGGCCGCCCGCCGCGATATATTTCTCCCGGTGGAACGCCACCGCGCCGTTGCCGCCGTTGCCGGCCCGCACGGTGATCCGCGCCTTATCAATAAATCCGTTGGCCATGGTCTCTACCTCACTGTATCTGAAAACTTGCCTATTACTCCAATTTAATTGCATTTTACCCGAAAAGGGCAAAAAGGTCAATAAAAAACCTCCCGCCATCGGCGGGAGGTTTTTCAAATACCAATTACTCCGCGGGGTAGACAGAGACCTGCTTGCGGTCCTTGCCCAGACGCTCGAAGCGGACAATGCCGTCCGCCTTGGCGAACAGGGTGTCGTCGGTACCCTTGCCCACGTTGGTGCCGGGGTGGATGTGGGTGCCGCGCTGACGCACCAGAATGTTGCCAGCCAGCACGAACTGCCCGTCAGCGCGCTTGGGGCCAAGGCGCTTGGACTCGGAATCACGGCCGTTCTTGGTGGAGCCCATACCTTTTTTATGGGCGAAGAACTGCAGAGAAATGTTCAGCATTTTCAAGTACCATCCTTTCTGTAAGATGATCGAGGAAGAAGGCTCACGCCTCCATGACTTCGATGTTGTCGGGGTATTCGTCGTGCAGCTGGGCCAGATACACCATCAGCCCTGTCAGCAGATTCTGACAGGTGCTCTCGGCGTCGGACGCCAGCCCTCCGGGCAGCCGCAGCATAATGCTGGCCTCCCGCTCGTTGACCTTGACGGCGGCGCACAGCCCCATCACGTCATTCACGGTGGCCTCTACCAGACGCACAGCGCTGGTAATGGCGGCACAGACGATGTCCTCGCCCGCGTCGGCATAGCCGCTGTGTCCGCTGACCTCAAACCCGACGATGCGCGATTCCTCCGTGAGGAATGTTACAGTGGTCATTGCCGTCTCAGAACGTGATCTTGCCGATCTCGACCTTGGTGTACGGCTGACGATGGCCCTGCCGTTTGCGGTAACCCTTCTTGGGGGTATACTTGAAGATACGGATCTTCTTGCCCTTGCCGTTCTTGACCACGGTGGCATCCACCTTCGCGCCCTCCACCACGGGAGTGCCGAACTTGGTGTTCTCGCCATCCACGATCGCCAGAACCTGATCGAACACCACGGAATCGCCAGCGTTCACGTCCAGCTTTTCGATGAACAGAGTGTCACCCTCGCTGACGTTGTACTGCTTACCGCCGGTAACGATAATAGCCTGCATAACCTTGTTGCACCTGCCTTTCCTTAATTACGGACTCGCTGTCGGGGGCGTCCGGACGCGCCGGAGCTTGCTTACCCATTCAAAGCGGCCTACCAAGTATAACAGCGTCTTTCCCCCTTGTCAACAGGAAAAGACGCTGTTTTCACAAAAAGTGCGCGGAAAAATCACTTTTCCGCCGCGGCCGGTGTGCATTTATGCGTCCAGCGCGTCCAGGAAGGCCATGGCGGCCTTGTTCAGGTGCTTCATGGCCTCCGGAAAGCTGAAATAGGAGTCGTGGTGCGCCAGCAGACAGTCGGACACGGACTTCAGCGCCATGAAGGGCACGCCGTTGCGGTAGCACACCTGCGCTGCCGCGCCGCCCTCCATCTCGATGAGCAGGGGGTGGAAGGTGTCGGCGATCCACTGTGCCCGGTCGCCCTTGGTGGCGAACCACTCGCCGGTGGCCACGCTGCCCACCAGGCAGTCGTAGCCGGTGCGGTCCATGGCGGCCTTGGCGCGCGCGGGATCGGCGGCGGGGAAGTCCATGCGGTTCACCGTGGACACCAGCCCCACGGGATCGCCCACGGCGGAGGTATCCACATCGTGCTGCAGGAAGCGGTCCGCCAGCACCAGGGTGCCGATGGGGACATCCTCAAAGCACCCGGCCACGCCCACGTTGACGATGCGGCCCGGACGGTACAGGTCGATGAACAACTGGGTGGCCATGGCGGCGTTCACCTTGCCTACGCCGCCGCAGCAGGCCACCACATCCTCGCGGATGCGGTAGAAGGGCACGCCGGCAACTGTTTTTTCCGGCTGCGCATCGGGGGGCAGCAGGCTCTTGATCTCGCCCGGCATGGCGTACAGCAATCCAGTCAGCATAGTAAAAGACCTCGCTTCTTGCGTTTTCTACATTGTAAATACCGGGGCGGTACAATGTCAAGTTGCATTTCGCGGGGTTTCACGGTAAAATGGTAAAAAACGAGAGGAGAGCGCCCATGATCGTCGGCATTGTATGTGAATTCGACCCGCTGCACAACGGACACGCGCGGCTGCTGGCCCACGCCCGGACGCTGGGCGCGGACGTGGTGATCTGCGCCATGAGCGGCAATTTCACCCAACGCGGTGATTTCGCCGCCCTGTCCAAGACGGCGCGGGCGGAGATGGCCGTCCGCTGCGGCGCGGACCTGGTGCTGGAGCTGCCGGCGCCGTGGGCCATGGCCACGGCGGAGACCTTCGCCCGGGGCGGCGTGCAGGCGCTGGCACTGGCCGGAGCTGATGCCCTGCTGTTCGGCAGCGAGTGCGGCGATCTGCCCACGCTTCAGCGCCTTGCCTTTTGTCTGGACAGCCCGGCCTTTGCTGAAGCGCTGGCCGCCGTGCCGGATACCGGCGCTGCCTTCGCCGCCCGCCGCCAGAGCGCCGCTGCGTCCCTGCTGGACGATGATACCGCCGCTCTGCTGCAACGCCCGAACAACACTTTGGCGGTGGAATACCTCAGGGCCCTGCGCTGCCAGGCCGCGCCCATGACACCGCTGACACTCCGCCGCGCCGGCGCCGCCCATGACGGCGCCCCCGACGGAGATACCGCCTCCGCCTCCTACCTGCGGGAATTGCTGCGGCAGGGCAGGGGAGAGGCTGCCTGCGCCTATATGCCGCCCGCTGCCGCTGATATTCTCCGCCGTGAACTGACCGTTGGCCGCGTGGCTGACGGTACCCTCTGTGAACGCGCCATCCTGGCCCGCCTGCGTACCATGACCGAGGAGGACTGGTGCGCCTGCGATCCCGGAAACGAGGGCCTGTACCGCCGCCTGTATCAGGCGGAGCGTACCGCCTGCACGCTGGACGGCCTGCTCTCCGCCGCAAAAACCAAGCGCTATCCGCTCGCCCGTCTGCGCCGCATGGTGCTCGGCGCCTATCTGCAATTGCCCCCGGCCCCGGCGGAGATGCCTTATCTCCGGGTACTGGCGGCCAATGCCGCGGGCCGCGCTCATCTGCGCCGCCTGCGGGATACGGGTGCGCCGGTGTTGACCAAGCCCGCCGATGTCCCGGCCCTGGGCCCGGCGGCGGAGTCCCTGTTTGCCCTGGAGTCCCGCTGCACCGACCTCTACGTTCTGGCCCGGCCCGACCTGTCTCAGGCGGCTCCTGCCCAGGATTACCGCACCACGCCCTTGATGCTGTAAACCGCAAAAAGAGAAAGACGGCGAAGCCGTCTTTCTCTTTTTACCTGTTTATTGCTCCTCTACGATGTACCCTTTCCGCCGCAGGGAGCCGAATATCTCCTGGATGTGCGCCTTGTCCCGCGTCTCCAGCGACAGATTCACCACGCAGGAGCCGATGGCGGCCTTGGTGTTCCGCCGCTCGTGGTTCACGTCCAGCACGTTGGCGCCCAGGGAGGACACCACCTCCAGGAACGATGCCAGTGCGTGGGGCTGGTCGGGCAGTACCGTGGAGAAGCTCACCGTTCTGCCCTCCTTGGCCAGACCGCGGGTGAGGATGCGCTCCAGCATGGTGACGTCCACGTTGCCGCCGGACAGCAGGGCGCACACGGTCTTGCCCTCGGTATTCACCTTGTGATACATAGCTGCCGCGATGCCCACGGCGCCCGCGCCCTCGGCCACCAGCTTCTGCTTTTCCAGCACCGTCAGTATGGCGCTGGCGATCTCGCCCTCGCTGACCGTCACCACCTCGTCCACATACTCCCGACACATGTCAAAGGTCAGATCGCCGGGCGTCTTGACCTTGATGCCGTCCGCCACAGTATCCACACTGCTGAGGGTGATGATCTTGCCTTCCTTTAGGGACTCCGCCATACTGGGTGCGCCCGCCGCCTGCACGCCGATGATGCGGCAGGCGGGTTTCAGATTCTTCACCGCGTAGGCCAGCCCGGCGATCAGCCCGCCGCCGCCGATGGGCACAAAGATCATGTCCACGTCCGGCAGCTGCTCCAGGATCTCCAGCCCGATGGTGCCCTGTCCGGCCATGATGCTGTAGTCGTTGAAGGGGTGGATGAATGTCAGCCCCTGCTCGTCCCGCAGGCGCACCGCCTCGGCGTAAGCGTCGTCATATACCCCCGGCACCAGTACCACGTTGGCCCCGTAGCTGCGGGTAGCCTCGATCTTGGAAATAGGCGCGCCCTCCGGGATGCATATCGTGGCCTTGATGCCCATGTCCCGTGCGGCAAAGGCCACGCCCTGGGCGTGGTTCCCGGCGGAGCAGGCGATAACGCCCCGTTCCTTCTCCTCATCGCTGAGGGTAGCGATCTTATAGTACGCGCCCCGCAGCTTGAATGCGCCGGTTTTTTGCAGACAGTCCGCCTTCAGGTAGAAGTCGCAGCCGGGTACCAGCCCCTTGGTGGGGATCACCGGTGTCCGGTTGATGACAGGCTTCAGCACCCGCTGTGCATCGTGCAGCATGGCCATGGAGATCATAAAGACGCGCCTCCTTATCTTAATCTTAATATATTGCATATATTGCAATTATATCACAATTTTATCACACCTGGTTACCCTATGCAATACATTCCGTAAACAAAGATTCGCAATTTGTCTACACCTGGAAAACATGTAAAGCCAACCGGCGTACATTCACAGAATATACCAAAAGAACAAGAAAACCCTTGACTTTCCCCGCATATCCGGTATAATAATATGGCTTGCGTCTGCAAGCATATCCTTGCTCTCATCTGAGAATGAGGGCCATTTGTCCAAAAGGAGGTGCAAAAAGTATGGCTAAGATTTCCGCCAACTACGAGGTCGTCTACATCATCGACCCTGCACAGGGTGAGGAGGCTGTTGCCGCCACCGTGGCAAAGTTCCAGTCCCTGGCCGAGCAGAATGCGACTGACGTAGTGGTCGACGAGTGGGGCAAGCGCCGTCTTGCTTACGCGATCGACTACAAGACCGAGGGCTATTATGTGCTGATGAGCTTCACCAGCGGCCCTGAGTTCCCCAAGGAACTGGATCGTATTCTCGGCATTACCGAGGGTATCATGCGTTCCATGATCGTCTGCAAGGGCGAGTAAGGGAGAACCGCAATGCTGAACAAGATTTTCATCATGGGCCGTCTGACCCGTGATCCGGAACTGCGCCGCACGCAGTCCGGTACCCCCGTCACCAGCTTCTCTCTGGCTGTGGACCGTGATTACAAGTCCCAGTCCGGCGAGAAGGAGACGGACTTCATCGATGTGGTCGCCTGGCGTTCCACCGCGGAGTTTGTGTCCAAGTATTTCACCAAGGGCCGTATGGCCGTGGTGGAGGGCCGGCTCCAGATCCGGGCCTGGCAGGATAAGGACGGCAACAACCGCCGCTCTGCCGAGGTCGTGGCCGACAATGTCTATTTCGGTGATTCCCGCCGGGATGGCGACGGCGGCAGCGGTGGCTATGCCAACAACAGCTACGGCGGCAACGGCGGTTACTCTGCCCCGGCCGGCGGCTATGCTGCGCCTGTGGGCGGCGCCTCCGGCTTTGCTGAGATCGATGAAGAGGACGGCGACCTGCCGTTCTGATGTGCTCCGGCACATGACATTTTATAAAGGAGGAAACTTCCATGGCTATGGAACGCGAAAATAGACCCGTTCGCGGCGCCGGCAAGCGTCGTAAGAAGGTTTGCCAGTTCTGCGTGGACAAGTGCGAGTGCATCGATTACAAGGACGCTGCCAAGCTGCGCCGCTTTATCTCCGAGCGCTCCAAGATCCTGCCCCGCCGTACCACCGGCACCTGCGCTATGCATCAGCGCCAGCTCACCGAGGCCATCAAGCGCGCTCGTCAGATCGCCCTGCTGCCCTTCGTGACCGAGTAAAAAGCAATAAAAAAGCAAGACCGGATTTTCCGGTCTTGCTTTTTGTTAACGCTGCGGCCCCGGTTTCGCCGGTGGCCGCGCTTTTTTTACTCCGTCATGATCTTCAGGATCACCCGGTCCGTCTCCTTCATGCCCTGCGCGGCCAGTACGCCCACATGGCGCACCGTGTCCTCCACATCCTCACCTACGATGCCGTCTCCGGGCCGGAAGTTGTTCCCGCCCAGATACATATCGTAGCCCAGCATGCCGCAGTTCACACCCATGGCGATCTTACTGGCGCAGCTGGCCTTGGCCCCGTCGCAGATGCACCCGGAGATCATAGCCACCGCGTTCTCCAGCGTGTGGCTGATGCCTTCATAGTCCGCGCCCCGCAGCCACGCGATGCCGCAGCCGGCGCCCACGCCGGCGCTCACCGCGCCGCAGTAGGCGCTCAGCCGTCCGATACCGGTTTTCTGATGTATGGTGATCAGGTCGCTCAGGCATACTGCCCGCAGGATGGTGTCGTCGTCCGCACCCATCAGCTTGCCGTATTTCCACACGGGCACCGATGCGGTGATGCCCTGGTTCCCCGAACCGGACACGATGACCACCGGCATCTCGCAGCCGTTCATCCGTGCGTCCGATCCGGCAGCGGCCCAGGCCCGCGCCTGCGTTCCCCAATCCTGGCTGCTCTCCAGCAGTGTGGAGCCTATATTGGCGCCCCAGCTGTTTTTCAGCCCCTCGGCGGCGATGGCGGTGTTTTTCTCGATCTGCCGCCCTACCAGGGGTTGTATCTTGTCCAAAGGTACAGTTTCAGCGAATGTGATGATGTCTTTTACGTTCAGCACGGATTTGTCCTGCAGATTGTCCTCCGCGTTGCCGGTCACCGGCAGCTGCCGCAGCACCTCTCCGTCCTTCTCCATGTAGATGATGTTTGTGTGGTTGTTGGCCACCCGTACGCAGGCGTGATGCCCCTCCCGCCAGCCGGTCAGCTTGATGTCCAGCAGACATGGTGTTTCGGGACAGGTGATCTTGATGTCCGCGCTGTCCAGATACCCCTGGATGGCTGTCACATCGTCCTCCGTTACGTTGGCAATGACCTGAAGCCCCGCGTCGGCGTCGCCGGCCACTATGCCCACGGCAATGGCGGCGTCGATGCCGCGGCGTCCGCCCGTATTGGGCACCACCACGGATTTCACGTTCTTCAGGATGTTCCCGCTGATCTCAGCCAGGATCTTTTCCGGTTTTCCGCCCAACACCTCGCGCAGTTTCGCGGCACAGTACGCGACGGCGATGGGCTCTGTACACCCTGTGGCCAGCAGAAGCTCCTCCTGCAGTATCGCCGTGTACGCGGCGATCTTAGAGTCGTTCAACATCACACATTCTCCTTTGTTCAGTTGTTATATTCTATCAGCCCCTCGGCTGGATAGTCCAGACTGTCGAAAAATCTGCTCGGTACCCGATATCGGAGGGAAGGATAGTGTGAAAAGGAACCGTCAGGGGTCCCTTTCGCGTTCGATCACCTGCCGCAGTCCTCACAGTGCGGGTACGTCATCCTCCTGCTGCACCCAGTCCTGCACATCCACCACTTCAAATTCCGTTTTCGTCTTTCGTATGACTACCTGGCGGATGCCTGCGTTGATGACCTGCCTGCGGCACATGGCGCAGCTGGTGGCGTCCTCCAGCAGCTGCCCGGTCTGCGCGTCCTTGCCCACCAGATACAGTGTGCTGCCCACCATGTCCCGGCGGCTGGCGGAGATGATGGCGTTGGCCTCCGCGTGCACACTGCGGCACAGCTCATACCGCTGCCCGCGGGGCACACGCATGGCCTCCCGTGTGCAGAAGCCCATGTCCACGCAGTTCCTGCGTCCCCGCGGCGCGCCGTTGTAGCCCGTGGAGATGATCTCATCATTCTTCACAATAATGGCGCCGTACACCCGGCGCAGACAGGTGGCCCGCTCCAGCACTGTCTCCGCAATGTCCAGATAGTAGTTCTCCTTGCTGATGCGCTCCATATCCGCGCCTCCTTGTGTTGTATTTTACAAATTATTATAATACATGTCGCCGGCCTCTGACAAGCAGAGTTTCCTCCCGCGATACCCGGCGATACGCTGAATTTTCCACACAAAAACTATGCAAAAAGCCGGACGCCTGTGCCGCGGCAGAAAAAAGGGGCGGCCGCAGGGCCGTCCCTTTAAGTTGTTATCCGCGATTACTCCGCGTTTTTGAATACTGTCTCCGGCGCCGTGATGACCACCCGCGTGTTGTCCGCCACCGAACCGGTAAGGAACGCGTTGCCGCCCACCACCGAGTGCTCGCCGATCACCGTCTCGCCGCCTAAAATGGACGCGCCGGAGTAGATGGTCACATAGTCGCACACCGTGGGATGCCGCTTCCCCGGCAGGCTGGCGTGACCGGCTCTGGGAGACAGTGCGCCCAGCGTCACGCCCTGATACAGCTTCACATGGCTGCCGATCACCGACGTCTCGCCGATGACGATGCCCGTGCCGTGATCGATGAAGAACCATGGCCCGATCTGCGCGCCGGGGTGAATGTCGATACCCGTCCGGCTGTGGGCGTACTCCGTCATCATCCGCGGGATCATGGGGATCTGCCGCAGATACAGCTCGTGTGCGATGCGGTATACAAATATGGCGAACAGCCCCGGATACGCGAAGATGATCTCCTCCTTGTCCGCCGCCGCGGGGTCGCCGTCGAAGGTGGCCTCAATGTCCGTCATCAGCGTCTGCTGTATGCGGGGCAGCTGCTCCAATATCTCGTGAGTCAGCGCCGCCGCCGCAAAGGCCTGGTCCTCCGGCAGCGCCAGGGCGATCTGTGCCGTCAGCGCCGTCTCGATGCGCTCCAGCAGCAGCGCCGCGTAGTTCTCTGCCGGCAGCGCCATCAGCTGCGCGTCCCCGAAATACGCAGGGAACAGCAGCCGCCGGAACTCCTTGATGATCCCGATAATGGCGCCTCTGTCCGGCAGCCGCAGCCGCTTGCCGTACAGCGGCACCGCCGCCTTCGTCATATTCTCCGCCATGGCTCTGGCAATATCCGCGTTGGAAGTCATAGTCCTCGTCTCCTCTTGAAATAAAAAACAGCGGGGGATGCGCTGCATCCTCCGCCGCCTGTATACAGGTACAGCCGCCCGTTACCGGACGCCCGCAGCAGAAAACGCACCGTCCTTACAGGCGCAGCAACACGCGCCCGCACAGCAGGCGGACGTACAACAGGCGCAGTTCATGGTGTGCAGCGTGCTGTTCATGCGTTTTCTCCTTCTCCGGAAATCTTATATAGTATTATACTGTCCCGTTCCGCGCAAAGTCCATTGTCACCTTTCACAAAAACTATACTGCTCCGGTGGGTATTTTGCATATCCCCGCCGCTGCCCGGCCCCGGCGCGGTGATTCCTGTCACATTTCAACAAAATTTTCACGCTTTTAACTGTGAAAGTATGGGCTATCTAACGGTTGACTTCCGCCCGCTGCGGCGTTAAGATAACGCCAACATCAAACCAGCCGGTCATCGGCGGAAAGGAGACTCCACATGGCACGTCACATGATGCGCAACGATATGCTGCATAACGACATGGCCGCGAACCATGCCGCTGTCTCCTATTACGCCGGCACCAGCTCCATCTGGGGCTTTTATTGGTATGCCTATTTTACTTCCCGATACCAATTGCCGGCTGCAAAGAGCTGAACCCGTTTTTCCCACATTTCCCTGTGTGTGAAGCGGCTTCGTCTTTCAGACGGAGCCGCTTTTTCATTTACCTCATCATTCCTACCCACCCCATATTACAAGACAAAAAGGAGAAGAAAATCATGACTGCAATCATTTCAGCGGCTGTCATCTTCGTGGTGTTCGCCGTCGGAGATATGATCTCCGCCAAGACCAAAGCCATCGTATCCATGCTGCTGGTCGCCTCCGTCGTATTCCTGGCGGGCTTCTGGACCGGCATTTTCCCCACCACCCTGTTTGCCGACTCCACGCTCCTGAGCATGGCCGGCCTGCTGGTCACCATGCTGCTGGTGCACCTGGGCACCACCATCCGGCTCCGTGACTTCGGCGCCCAGTGGCGCACCGTCATCATCTCCGCCGTGGCCTGCATCGCCATCTCCGCCGCCGTGTTCTTTATCGGCCAGATGGTCATCGACCGCGGCTTCGCCCTGGTGGGCGCGCCCATCCTGTCCGGCGGCGTGGTGGCCACCCTCACCATGCAGGACATGGCCAACAAGGCCAACCTGCCCGACCTGGCCGTGTTCGCCACGCTGGTCATGTGCGCCCAGGGCTTCGTGGGCTACCCCGTGGCCTCCCTGTGCCTCAAGAGCGAGGCCAAGCGCATCAAGGCGCAGCTTGACGCCGGTGAGCTGAAGGTGGACGTCTCCGCCGGAGCCGCGCAGGCTGCCGCCGCGGGCCGCAAGAAGCTGATCCCCGCCCTGCCCGACAAGTACAACACCCCCAACGCCATCATTGCCAAGGTCATTCTCGTGGCCCTGCTGTCCACCTGGGTGTCCAGCCTGTTCAACGACGCCGTCAACAAGCTGGTCTGGTGCCTGATCTTCGGTGTGCTCTGCAAGGAGCTGGGCTTCCTGGATGAGGACGCCCTGGGCAAGGCCCACGCCACCGGCATCGTCATGCCCATCATCACCCTGTCCATCTTCACCAACCTGGCCTCCGCCACCCCCGAAATGGTGGGCAGCATGGTGGTGCCCCTGCTGGTCTGCGTTGTCATCGGTACCGTCGCTTTCTCCGTGGTCTCCATCCTGGTGGGCAAGATCTTCGGCTACAGCTGGCAGATGTCCATGGCCATCGGCAGCTCCTGCCTGTTCGGCTTCCCCGGAACGGTCATCATCTCCAACGAGGTCTCCGAGTCCACCGGCACCACGGCCGAGGAGAAGGCCGCCATCAACGCCCAGATCATGCCCAAGATGCTGGTGGCCGGCATGGTCACCGTGTCCATCACCTCCGTGCTGGTGGCCGGCGTGATGAGCAACTGGCTGTAAGCTTCGCGCTTTGATTGGAAAGGAGTTCCTTCAAATGTCTGATATTCGCACCTACGTCGACAGTATTTTCGACGAATTGGTCGCCATCCGCCGCGACATCCATGCCCACCCTGAGCTGGGCATGCACGAGACGCGCACCTCCGTCCTCATCCGCTCCGAGCTGGAGAAAATGGGCGTGGACGAGATCCAGCAGCCCCTGCCCACCGCCGTGGTGGCGCTGATCCACGGCAAGAAGGGCCCCGGCAAGTGCGTGGCGCTCCGCGCCGATATCGATGCGCTGCCTGTCCACGAGGATACCGGCCTGCCCTTCGCCAGCGAGACCGAGGGCGTCATGCACGCCTGCGGCCACGACCTCCATACCACCATGCTTCTGGGCACCGCCAGGACGCTGTGCCATATGCGCGACAAGTTCGCCGGCACCGTCAAGCTGATATTCGAGCCCAGCGAGGACACCATGCCCGGCGGAGCCCGCGCACTGGTGGCCGCCGGTGTCATGGAGAACCCCCATGTGGACGCTATTTTCGGCCAGCATGTCTGCCCCTCTGAAAACGACTCCGTGGGCCGCATGCAGCTCTATAAGGGCTACTTCACCAGCGCCGTGGACCTGTTCCATATCACCGTCCACGGCAAGAGCGGCCACGGCTCCGCGCCCCACACCGCCCGCGACGCCATCGCCTGCGTCGGCTATTTGATCACCGTCCTCCAGACCGTGGTCTCCCGCCGCATCGATCCTATGGACACCGCCGTGCTCACTGTGGGCACCATGTCCGGCGGCGACGCCGTCAACATCACCGCCGGCCAGGCGCAGATGGTGGCCGTCCTCCGCTCCTTCAGCGACTCCGGCCGCGATACCGCCATTCAGGAGGTCCAGCGCATCTGCAAGGGCATCGGCATCGCCTTCGACTGCGATATCGAGGTCAACATCGAGGAGGGCTACGCCCTCCAGTACAACGACTCCGCCATGATCGACCTGGTCAACAAGGCCGTCACCGCCGCCGGCGGCAGAACGGAGTTCATCGACAAGCCCTTCTCCGGCAGCGAGGATTTCAGCTTCTTCGGCAAGCTCACCGGCACCCCCTCCGCCTTCATGATGATCGACGCCGGTCGCGGCGAGAACGCGGTGTCTCTCCACAACGGCAAGATCGTTTTCAACGAGGACGTTATCAAGTCCGGCGTCACCGGCCTGGCCGCCATCGCCGTGGAGTATCTCGATCAGTAAGATTTGTTTCCTCACAAATTGGTATAAGAGAGAAAGGAGACCTGTATAACAGGCCTCCTTTTTCGCGTCCCGGTCTCCGGGCGCTGAAATGACTTTTTGTGCCGTATGCATTTTGCCCCCGGAACCCCTTGCTTCGTTCACGGGTGAACGGGTTATACTTCCATTATAAGGTAAAACCCGCCAAAGTCAACACCGGCGACGCACATGTGCGTCGCTGTCTTCGCCTTGCGAAGACAGATCCACACTGAACAAGCGGTTTCGAGAGGAGAATGTTGCATGAAATGTAAGAAAGTGTTACTGGCCCTGACCTTGAGTCTGTGCGCCCTGCTCTGCATGGCCGTCACCGCCTCCGCATCGGAAGTGCCGGTGCACGCCAGCCACTTTAGCTGTGGTGTAGTGGACTGCCAGAATAATGGCCACGACCACACGCCTGTGACCGAGTGGGTGGCGCTGAAACAAGCCGATGTGACTGAAGGCAAGCTGAACTTGAACAGCGGGAAAAGCTACTACTTGGCCGAGGATATCACGCTGGAAAACAGTAAGAGTAGCCTCGTAGAGTCTGGTACGGTCACCCTCTGCCTCAATGGCAAAACGATAAGCTACAATGGTGCAGGCATTGTTGCCAGTAATGGTGGTGGCTTGATTTACATTGCCGGGGGTGCGGCGCTGACGATTTGTGACTGTAAAAACACGGGCTGCATTAAGTACGAAATAGCTCAGGGCAGCAGCCAAATTTCAACGATTCATAGCTGGGGGACACTGAACCTGTACGGCGGTACCATCAGCAGGATGAATACTAACAATAACGGTCATGCCATAAGGACAAGAAGTGGGTCTGAGCTTAATATGTACGGCGGAACCGTCAGCAATGATGGAACGACGGCCGCTTTATGGTTGGAGAATGACGCGAATATCTACGGCGGCGAAATTACCTGCACAAATGGCCGCGGAATCAGCACATATTCTGGGAATAATCGTATAAATCTCCTCGTTGCGGGAGGTAGGATTTCCGCTGGGGAAGAGGCAATAGCCCTTTCTGGTGTTGATCTGACTCTCTCCGGCCAGCCGACGATCACCTCTACCGGAGAAGAGGATATTAACGTAGGTGCGGGGCCTATTCGTGTAGAAGGCAGTTTTGCCCCCATGTCCTCTGTATCTGTATGGGGCACAAGTGAGACGTTCGGGACAGCTTCTTCAGCAGACAAGGCGCAGTACTTCACATCCTTTGATAGCGGAAAGTTCGTGGCGTATGACAATGGTAACCTAAAATTTACCGCCTGTGCCATCACCCAGCAGCCCGCCAGTGGCAACAGCTATACGGTCAAGGGCAACGCGCCCGATAGTAAGCTGAGCTATCAGTGGTATGCGGCTATAAAAGACGAGATCACCGTAACAGACGCGGTTGCGGAGAAAAGCGCGGATGCCAGATGGGATAAGTGGGACAACTGGCAGGTAAATTACGGTGATGGAATTGACTGCTTCACACTCTATATGAACGAGGGAGACGTGTTGACCTTGAGCAATGTTCGGGGCGGACAGGTTAGTAAAGT
The DNA here is from genome assembly GCA_963628195.1 of Bacteroidaceae bacterium. Taxonomy (GTDB): domain Bacteria; phylum Bacillota; class Clostridia; order Oscillospirales; family Oscillospiraceae; genus Vescimonas. Next base: position 716 of record CAVGEC010000027.1, on the reverse strand, counting down.
TTCAATTTCCGGCACCGAGGTTGAAAAGGACAGCGGGACCTATACATTCACTGCGCCCGCGGCCGGCGAGTATACGCTGAAAATCAGCGCTACGGGGCGCAATGACTATTATCCTGACTATTATCCTGACTATTATCCTGGTGATTATTACTTGAATTTCGAGGCGGCCTTGCAAACGTTTGTGCCGGATACGGCCAACCCCGCGGGTGGAACAGCTGCGGCGCTTGACACCGCCGGCCTGTCCGCTGGCAAGTATATTTGCCAGGTCACATGGGAGGGCAAGAGTACTGTAAACAGCGGTGTCGTTCAGTTCAGAGGCAGCTCACAGCAGCCCTCCACTGGCGGGTATTACTACGCTGGCCCCTCCATCAGCGCTGTGCTGAACGGCCCCAATAAGTCCGCCACAGACTACCCCGGCGGCGATTATGGTCTGATCTTCCGCGCCGCCGCGTCCTACAACGGATTTACCGGCGTCCAGGTGGACGGCAAGACGTTGGCTGCGTCCAATTACACCGTGGAGGATAACGGCGGCACCGAGGTCTACCTCAAGGCCGTGTACCTCCGGACGCTGGCCGCCGGCAAGCATACCGTGACCATCCTGTCCGCGGCGGGTAATGTCTCCATGGACTTCACCGTCGGCGGTACCGCCGACGCGCCCAAGACCTTCGACGCGGGCATCGGTGCCTACGCCGTAACGGCCCTGCTGTCTCTGGGCG
>CAVGEC010000026.1:0-21345 GCA_963628195.1 Bacteroidaceae bacterium | reverse complement strand
CCCTTAGCCTTCCCCTTGAGGGCGTCCCAGTGCTCACACTGGGTGTGCACAGCTGAAGGTGTCAGCCGCAGGCTGACGGATGAGGTGTCGCCGCGCAGCGGCCATTTTCACCACCCCTAATTCCCATTTCCTGTAAAATTCTCCCGTTTTTCATTTCCGATAACAGAAAAAATATGTATAATTCCCATAAAAAAGCTGGACAAACGGTGCAGCTGTGCCATAATCTGACTATCCGCAGAGGTACCTCTACATTAGCGTTTTAATGGTTATTAAAACGAGAGTCCCTGCGGAAATCTAAAAATAACGGGGAATGAACAACGAAAAAGGTATTAGCAACCATTCTGGCGCTGGTCATGGCCATAGGGCTGTGCAGCGTCAGCTGGGCCACAGATCCAGCGGTTGCCAAAGTTGGCGATCAAGAGTATGCGACACTGGAAGAGGCAATCAAAAATGTTCCGGATGGTGGGACAGTTGAATTGCTGAGAAATGCTGCTGGTGGTGGCATAGGCACATATGCAACACCGAAGGCAAATCAGATTCCAGCCAAGGCGTTTACGATTAATTCTAATAGTTTTACTTATACGCTGACCACACCGGCAGTTGGCTCGGCAGGCTACGAATCACAGGGATTCCATCTGGAAGCAAAGGCAGGGGAGAGCACAAAGGTCGTGTTCATGAACGGTACGATCAATATTGCCGAAAATTGCGAAGGCAATATGACAATGCTTATCTAGAACTATTGCGATTTAACACTGGACAATATGGTCGTTGATGGCAGAAATTTGAAGGATGCTTTTTACAAACAGAGTGATGGCAGCTTAAAGCAGGGCCCGAATTATACGCTGTCCAACAATAGCAAAAATGCAGCCAAAACTGCTATTAAAGATACCGAAATAGTGGCAAGAATTACCGGCAATTTTGCAAATGTTGCATTTGACTCTGATAAAACTTCCGAGATATCTGTGGAGGGAAGCAGCGTTATCACAGGCAATATCGAGGTCAGCGCAACGGCAAAGCTGGCGGTCTTTTCCGATACATTCACTACTGATGTAACATCCTACATAAAGACTGACAGTCCCAGGGCTACTGTTAAAGATAAGAACGGTGAAACCGTCTATGCTGTGGGTGCATCCAATATTGCTGAGGCTGCGACTGCCGGAAGCACCGTTGAAATCACGTATGGTGAAAATGTTGAACTGACCGGCATTCCTACCGGTGTCACTGTAAAGAACAGCACCGAAAAGGATATTAGCATCAATGGCAACACGATTGCTGCCGGTAAGACCGAAACGGCCAAGCCTGCGCCCACCCCCTCCACCGGCGGTTACTATTACTACCCCTCCACCCCAGCATTTCTGCCGTGCTGAACGGCTCCAATAAGTCCGCCACAGATTACACCTCCGGCGACTACGGACTGGTGTTCCGTTCCACCGCGGCTTTCAGCACCTTCCAGGGCGTGCAGGTGGACGGCAAGACCCTTGCCAAGGGCAATTACACCGTTGAGGACAACGGCGGCACCGAGGTCTACCTGAAGGCCGCGTACCTCAAGACGCTGGCGGTGGGCAAGCACACCGTGACCATCCTGTCCACCTCCGGCAATGCCGCGATGGACTTCACCATCGGTGGCAAGAGCAGCAGTCCCCAGACCTTCGACGCGGGCATCGGTATCTACGCCGTGACGGCTGTCCTGTCCGTCACCGGCATGGCCTGGACCGCCAGGAAGCGTCACTAAGCGCAAAAAAGAAAGCCCATAAGGGCTTTCTTTTTTTGCCCCGGCGCGGCAGAAACCTCTTGCAAAAGGGGAAGGAATATGTTACCATGTACTTTGTATACAGTATCCTGTGCACATACAAGAGAGACTGCACTGCGCCCAAGCCCCGGCAGGGGAGGGAAAATCGGCAAAATTTGCCGGTTTTGCTTGCTTTTTCCCGCAGCAGCGGGTATAGTGTGTATGGAACCGCCTGCTGCGGTACAAAAAGAAGGGGGCATAGAGAGATGACAGCCTTCACACCGGTGGACCCCGCCAACCCTCAGCGCGAAACGATATATACCCAGCTGAAAAACGCCATCATCAACGGCGATATCGCGCCGGATGAGCGCATTGTCGAAACAAAATACGCCGATATTTTCCGCGTCAGCCGCACCCCCGTGCGCGAAGCCATCCGTATGCTGGAGCGCGAGGGGCTGGTGGTCTACGAGCCCCGTAAGGGCGCTGTGGCCCGTCCCAGGCTGACCCGTGCCGAGGTGGACGAGGTCTATACCATCCGTTCCGCCCTGCAGCTGCTCAGCGTGGATGCTGTGGTGCGGAATATCACCGACACGCAGCTGGACGCTATGGAGGCCGACAACCGCGGCTGTGCCGCCGCGCTGGACAAGCACGACGTCGGCGCGTATTTCCGTCACCTAGACGAATTCAACGGCCTGTTGACCCAGAGCAGCAATATGCCCCTGCTCATCAAGCTTCTAGACCAGATCGAGAGCTACAGCGCCACCACGTCGTTTCAGAACCCGGAGCACGCCCGCTTCCGTGAGAGCGTGCTGTCCGATGATGAACGCCGCCGCCGTGCGCTGGCGGAGCACGAGGAGATCGTGGCGTCCCTGCGGGCCCGCGATGCGGATCGCTTCCGTCGGGTGCTCACCGCCCACACGGCCAACGTTCACGAGGCAGCCCTCCAGCGCTACGGCAAGGAGGACTGACGCACAAACCCCATCTGCATGACAGATCTGTATTGTCTGCATGACGGATATGCACCATCTGCATGACGGATATGTATCACCCGCATGACGGATATCTACCGCCTGCACGAGACCCCCGTGATCTGTCATGGGGGCTTCTCTCGAAGGCGAAGTGTATACAGTATACATATCAGAGGAGGCATTTATGGACTGGGACAGAGTCATTTACAACGGTACGGTGGTCAACGATGACGGTATGCAGCGTGCCGATATCTACATCCGTGACGGCCGGGTCGCCGCCGTCACGTCCGAGCGCCTGCCCGGCATCGTCGGCGAAACCACCGACGCTTCTGGCCGCTATATCCTGCCCGGCCTGATCGGGACCCACGTTCACTCCCGCGACGGCCGTCTAGCCACTGACGAGAAGGAGGACTTCCGTTCCTCCACCGCAGCGGCTGCCGCCACTGGGATTACCACCGTGTTTGAAATGCCCAACTGCACCCCTACCATTCACTCGGCGGAGTCTCTCCGTGACCTTGTTTCGGTCATCCAGCCCAAGGCCCATGCGGATTTCTGCGTTTGGGGCCTGGCTTTGGGCGATGCCAATCTTGCCAGTCTGCCCGCTTTGGCGGAGGCCGGCTGCGTGGCCTTCAAATTCTTCTGGGGCTACGCGGTGGACCGCCGGGACAACAGCCTGATCTACAACTACCGTGAGGGCATGGACAACGTCCTCCCGCCCCCGGACGACGGCCAGATTTACCGCCTGTTCCGCGCCGTGAAGGCCACCGGCAAACGCCTGGGCATCCATGCGGAGAATTTCTCCATTGTTCGAGCCCTGACGCAGGAGGTCCTTGCCACCGGCGCGCAGGACTACGCCGCATTGCTGCGTACCCGCCCTGTCAGCTGCGAGACCTCTATCATCGACACCGCCATCGACATGGCCAAGGAGCTCTCTATGCCCCTGCACGTCCTCCATGTGGGCGTAGGCGACGGTGTGGAGCACCTCCGCCGCGCCAAGGCCGACGGCGTGGATGTCACCGCCGAGACCTGTACCCACTACCTGGCCCTTACTGACCGCGACGCCCGCCGCTGCGGCGCGGTGATGAAGACTTACCCTCTCATCCGCACCGCCGCAGATCGCCAGGCAGTCTGGCAGGGCCTTGCGGACGGTACCCTGGACTGGGTCTGCTCCGATCACGCGCCCCACACCTACGAGGAAAAGCACCGTTCCTTCTGGGATGCCCCCGCCGGTATCAGCGGTATCGAGGGCCTTTCGCCTGTGCTGCTCACCGCTGTCCACCGTGGTCTGCTGACGCTGCCCCGCGTGGCGGCGATTACCTCCGCCAATGCGGCCCGCACCTTCGGCCTCTATCCCCGCAAGGGCGTTATTCGCCCCGGAGCCGACGCCGATCTGGCCATTGTGGATATGTCCGCGGCCTACACCTTCCGTCAGGAGCAGATGTACTCCAAGGCCAAGTGGTCTCCCTATGACGGTATGTCCTTCCAGGGCCGGGTGGTCGAGACAATCCTCCGCGGCCGCACCACTATGCGTGACGGTCAGGTCCTGCCCGACTGCTTCGGTCAGTTCCTGCCGGTCTGCACCAAATAGCTTGTTTTCTTCCTTTACTCCTTTTCCTCCCCCTTGCACCGAACGGCTCCCGGGTACACACCCGGGAGCCGTTCGGCTTTTTTCGCCAAAGGGATCGCCGTTTGCGGGCCGTTAGAAGCGCCTTGCCAGTGGGGAATGTTTGGTACAAAGTGCTGCGGATAACAGGTAGTTTCGAAATGTCTACTGGGAAAAACAACAAAAGTTTTTTCTCCAGTTTAGGCAACTCTACAGAAATGAAACCGTCCCGCCCCTTTTCCGTTGACAGAGTGCAAAAGAGATGGTATTTTGAAAGTGTGCTCGAGCACAGTCAATTCGTGCTCGAGCACAAATGACACATCGCAAAGGGCGGCAGAAATTTTGGAGAGGGGAAGCAAGGGCGTGACCATTAAGCAGATCGCTGAAAAAGCGGGTACCAGCCGCGGCACCGTGGACCGTGTGCTCAATGGCCGGGGCAACGTAAATCCCGAATTGGCAAAACGCATATTGGACATCGCCGAGCGTGAGCGCTACCAGCCCAACCAGCTGGCCCAGGCGCTTATTCGCTCCCGTCAGCGCACGCATATCGGCATGGTCATTCCCTCCGTCGGCAATCCTTTTTTTGACGAGGTGCTCCGCGGCGCACAGAGCCGCGCTAGAAAACTCTCCAGTTATGGTACTACCCTCACCATCCGTGAGATCAAGGGCTACGACGCCGCCACACAGCTGCAAGCCATGCGCCGGCTGGTAGACGAGGGCGTAGACGCGCTGGCGGTGATGCCGCTGGATGTGCCCGCGGTGGCGGAGTATCTGCAATCCCTGTCCATTCCAATAGTCACCTTCAACACAGACATCGACATCGACAGAGTCGCCTTTATCGGCTGCGATTATTACAACAGCGGCATGATCACCGGCGATCTAGTGCAGTGCATGCTCAACGGTCCGGGCCGCGTGGCCGCGGTCATCGGCAGCACCAACGTCCGCGGCCATATGGAGCGGGTGCGCGGACTGCGGGCCGCGCTGGAGCATACGCCGCAGATCACAGTGGATTCCGTACTGGAAAATCAGGACGACGACGACATCTCCTACTGCGTGATGCACACTTATTTGGCGGAACATACGCCGGATCTCGTGTACTTTGCCGCCGCCGGCATTGACGGCGGTATGCGAGCCATTCTAGAAAGTGGAAAGAATATCCGCGTTTTGGCGGTGGACGAGACCGATACCGTGCTGCGGTACATGGAAGATGGGCGCATCGCCGCCACCGTGACGCAGGAGCCCTTCGCGCAGGGCGACGAGGCCGTGCGCGTACTGTTTGACTACATCCACACCGAGCGGCGGCCCGCCGGCGGCGTGGTGTATACCCACAACCGGGTGCGGGTACGCCACTCGCAGTAAGCATGTGATCCAATCGGCACAGGCCGATGATGATTTAATTTTTTAACAGGAGGAATGTATCATGGGAAACAGACCGGTAACTCTTTGCACCTGCCAGTGGGCGGACCTGCCCTTTGACGAGCTGTGCGCTCTGGCGTCCAAGATGGGCTATGACGGACTGGAGGTCGCCTGTTGGGGCAACGGCATTGATATTGACCGCGCCTACAGCGATGACAGCTATGTGGCATGGATCAAGGACACGTTGGCCAAGAACAACCTCATCTGCAAGGCGCTGGCCTGCCATATCATCGGTCAGTGCGTTGGCGACGCTCCGGATCCCCGGCTGAACAACTTTGCCCCGGCGGCGCTGGCGGACAAGCCGGACGAGATCCGCGCATGGGCGATCGACACCATGAAAAAAGCCCCTGTGGTAGCCAAGAAGCTGGGCTGCTATGTGGTCACCGGCTTCACCGGCTCCCCCATTTGGAAGTGGCTGTACTCCTTCCCCCAGACCACGGAGGAGATGATCGAGAACGGTTATGATGAGATCGTACGCCTGTGGTCCCCCATTTTGGACGAGTTCAAGGCCAACGGCATCAAGTTTGCTCTGGAGGTCCACCCCGGTGAGATCGCTTTCGATTACTACTCCACCGAGAAGCTGCTGAAGAAGTTTGCCGACCGCCCCGAGTTCGGTCTGAACTTTGACCCCAGTCACCTGCTGTGGCAGGGTGTGACCCCCCACCTGTTCCTGCGCGACTTTATGGACCGCGTGTACCACGTCCATATGAAGGACGCGGCGGTGACTCTAGATGGCCGCAGCGGCTTGCTGGGCTCGCATATCGATTTCGGCGACCTGCGCCGCGGCTGGAACTTCCGCTCTTTGGGTCACGGCGACGTGAACTTCGAGGAGATCATCCGCGTGCTGAACGCCGCCGGCTATGACGGCCCCCTGTCCGTGGAATGGGAGGACAGTGGTATGGACCGCATTGAGGGTGCCACCGAGGCGGCCGCTTTCGTGAAGAAGGTGGACTTCAAGAAGTCCGATGTGAAGTTTGACGACGCCATCGCCAACTGAGACGACGCAAGGAGGATAACCATGGGTATTCAGATCCGTTACGGCATGGTCGGCGGCCACATGAACGCCTTTATCGGCGAGGTGCACCGCAAGGCCATCGCCTTTGACCCCCGCGCACAGCTGGTGGCGGGCTGCTTCTCCACCAACGCGGAGAAGAACCGCGAGACCGGTGAGACCTACTCCCTGGACATGAGCCGCGTATATCCCAGCTACGAGGCCATGGCCGAGGCGGAGAGCAAACGCCCCGACGGCATCGACTTCGTCAGCATCACCACTCCCAACAACACCCACTATGACGTGGCCAAGTGCTTCCTGCAGCACGGCATCCATGTTGTCTGCGAAAAGCCCCTGTGCTTCACCGTGGAGCAGGCAAAGGAGCTGGTCGCGCTGGCCAAGGAAAAGAATCTAGTCTTCGGCGTCACCTATACTTATTCCGGCTACACCATGATGAAGGTGGCCCGTGAGATGATCGCCGAGGGCAAGATCGGCAAGATCGCCGCCATCAACGCGGAATACGTTCAGGAGTGGCTCATCGATGAGCTGGGCGTTCCCGGCGAGGGTACCACCAAGCTGTCCGTCTGGCGCGCCGACCCGAAGGTGTCCGGCATCTCCAACTGCGTGGGCGACATCGGCACCCACATTGAAAGCTCTGTCCACTACCTGACCGGCCTGAACATCAAGCGCCTGGCCGCCACCGTGAACCGCTACGGCAAGGAGCTGGACCTGAACGCCAATATGCTCGTCGAGTACGAAAACGGTGTCAACGGTGCGTACTGGTGCTCTCAGATCGCGGCGGGCAAGCTCAACGGTCTAGCCATTCGCATCTACGGCAGCGAGGGCGCACTGGAGTGGGAACAGCATTATCCCGACTACCTGAAGTACACTCCCAAGGGCAAGCCCACGGAGACGCTGTCCCGCGGCACCGGCTACATCACCGAGAAGGCCGGTGCGTACAGCCGCATCCCCTCCGGCCATCCCGAGGGCCTGATCGTAGCCTTTGCCAACATCTACAAGAACATCATCAGCGCCATTTTGGCGGTAAAGGCGGGCGGCACAGCCAATGACGGCTCCTTCGACTATCCCACCGTCGCCGACGGTCTCAACGGCGTGAAGTTCATTCACGCGGTCATCGACTCCGCGGCCAAGGATTCCGCGTGGGTGGAGCTGTAAACAACACGTTATAGGCGGACATCGTCCGTATCTATAAAAAATTTTTAGGAGGAAAAAACCATGAAGAAAGTACTGGCAATGATCCTTGCGCTGGTCATGGCTCTGTCTCTAGTCGCCTGCGGCAACAAGACTACCGATGACAGCAACAAGGGCAACGACGCTGCCACAGGTAACCGCATCGCGATTCTGGTCCCCAATGCCGACCACGGCTGGACCGGCGCTGTGATGACCTATGCGCAGGAGAAGGCACAGGAGTTGAATGACGCCGGCAAGTATGTTGCCACCGTCATCACCTCTGCTGATGCCGCCAACCAAATCCAGCAGGTGGAGGACCTGATCGAGAACAAGACCGCTGACTATGTGGTCATTCTTCCTCAGGACAACACTCTGGAGAACACCATGGCCAAGCTGGCCACCAGCGGTATCCCCTATGTGATGTTCGACCGCATCATCGACTCCGCTGCCTCCACTGCTGTCGCCTGTGTCAAGGGCGATAACAACGGCATCGGCGCCGAGACCGCCAAGCGCTTCATCGCTGACGGCATGGTTGCCGGCGACAAGATCCTCATCATGCCCGGTGACAACTCTTCCGTTCCCACCATGCGTAACGACGGCTTCTTCAGCGTGCTGAAGGAGAACGGCTGGACCGAGGAGCAGATCGCTGCCATCCAGTCCACCGACTACACCGGCTGGAGCCGCAGCAAGGGCAAGGAGCTGTTCATCAACTGGCTGGATGCCAGCACCGTTGAGGACATCACCGCCACCAAGTGGATCTTCACCCACGACGATGAGATCGCCATGGGCATTTTGGAGGCTCTGAAGAGCTCCGAGATCGACGCCGAGAAGAAGGACGCTTTCCTGAACGCCGGCGTGCATCTGGGCACCTCCTCCGGTCTGAACGAGATCTACTCCGTGCTGAAGGGCATCCATCAGAAGGATTACACCGCTGAGGTTGCCAAGCTGGCCGACCTGTTCTCCGTTACTTACGATCCCGCGATGATCAAGACCGCTGTGGATGACATGGTCGCTCACATCGAGGGCGGCACCGTCACTCAGGATCACGTCATCGCCGTGTCCGTGGTGGATGCTACCAACGTCAACGACTTCCAGGGCTTTGGTGACGCCGTCTCCAAGTAATCAAGTCGTTCCCGAGGGTCTCGCGGGCGCTTCGGCGCCCGCGGGGCACCTCCCCCTTTTCGCAGACCGAATTTCATCAAACAGCAAAGAGAGGCGTGCGGCATGGAATTGCTGAAAATGACCAACATCACCAAATCATTCTCCGGTGTGGAAGTGCTTTCGCACGTTGATTTTTCCGTGGAGCGTGGAGAAGTCCATGCTCTGCTGGGAGAGAACGGCGCCGGTAAATCCACACTGATGAACATCCTCGCGGGTGTGCATCAGCGGGATGAGGGCGAGATCGAGTTTGACGGAGAAATGATGCATGATATCTCCGTCAAGCGGACAGAACAGGCGGGCATCGCCTTCGTGCATCAGGAATTGAACTTGTTCAACGACCTGAAGGTGTACGAAAACATTTTTCTCCGCAAGGAACTGCTGACCAAGCTGGGCACGCTGGATAAGCGGGCCATGCTGGAGCAGACGCACCAGCTAATGAACGATCTTGGCGTGGACATCGACCCCAACGCTCTGGTCGACGAGCTGGAAACCAGCAAAAAGCAACTGCTTGAGATCGCAAAGGCACTCCACGCCAATGCGAAGCTCTTTATTTTGGACGAGCCGACCACCGCGCTGAACAACGCGGAGATCGAGCACCTGTTCAGCATCGTGCGGAGGCTGAAGGCGCAGGGCAAATCCTTCATCTTCATCTCCCACAAAATGAACGAGATATTTACCATCGCAGACCGCTATACGGTCCTGCGGAATGGATGCTTTATTCAGTCCGGCAATATTGCCGATACTACGCCGGAGGCCGCCACCCGCCTGATGGTCGGCAGCGGCTACTCCGATGCCTCAGTATACCAGACCCGCGAGCTGGGCGACGTGGCGCTGAAGCTGGAGCACCTCAGCGGCGACGGCTTCGAAAACATCGATCTGGAGGTCCGCCGGGGCGAGATCATCGGTCTGACGGGCCTGAAGGGCGCCGGCGTCAGCGAGATGATGCAGGCGATCTTCGGTGCTATACCTATCGCTGAGGGCACGGTGTATGTCAACGGTGAACCGCTGCGCCGCGGCGGCATACATAACGCCATGCAGCACAAGATCGGCATGATCCCCGCCAACCGCAAAGAGAACTCCGTTATCCCGGACTTCACCCTGCTGGAAAACAATTACGTCTCTGAGCACACACTGTCCACCAAGCACCCTCTCATCCATCAGAAAAAAGAGGTGGCGCAGTATAACAAGATGCGGGATATGTTGAATATCAAGGCCAACAGCCACGATGACCTCATCCTGTCGCTGTCCGGCGGTAACCAGCAGAAGGTCATTCTAGGCCGGTGGCTCACCACCGAGGCGGATATCCTCATCATGGATAACCCCACACAGGGTATCGACGTGGGCGCTAAGGCAGAGATCTACAAACTGATCCTTGAGCTGGCCGAGAAGGGCAAGACCATTCTGGTCAACACTTTGGAAATACCTGAGATTCAAAAAATCGCAGATCGCTGCGTGGTGTTCTACCACGGACATGTCCAGACCATCCTGCCTCGTGAGGCCATCACGGAGGAGACGGTCATGCTCTATGCGACCAATGTGATACACGCAACGGAGGGAGAGGTAAACGTATGAGTCAGAACACAGAACTGAAAGCCCCTGCCAAAAAGACGGTGCTGAACAAGAAGAGCATCGCCGCATGGGTCAACAATTACAGCTTTATTCTCATCGCGCTGGCGATTTTCATCGCCTACCTGTTTATCAACCGCGGCGCCACCACATGGAGCGGCGTGATGAACATCCTGCGGCACTCCGCCGTGGTGGGCATCATGGCCTTCGGTATGGGCCTTGTCATCATCACCGGCGGTATCGACCTGTCCGTGGGCTCCATGCTGGCTCTGGTAGGCAGCTTCTCCGTGGTGGTGTTCAACGCCACGGACAGCGTGTTCCTCACACTGCTCTTCGCTCTGGTCGCCGGCGGCCTGTGCGGACTGTTCAACGGTGTGCTCATCGGTTTGGTAAAGATGCCCGCATTCATCGTAACGCTGGCCACTATGCTGATCTTCCGCTCGGTGGCACAGTACTACCTGCGCACCACCGGCTCCTCTATCTTCAACATGACCGGCACGCTGGATCATTACGCCAGCTTCTACGGCTTCGGCCAGTTGAAGATCGCCACTGTCCCTGTGGTGGGTTTGGTCTTGCTGCTGGTCACGGTCATCATGGTATTCGTGTCCACCTGCACCAAGTTCGGCAAGACCGTCTACGCTCTGGGCAGCAATGAGCGCGCTGCCGCTCTGGCCGGTATCAATGTCAACCGCACCCGCGTGGCGGTCTATGTCATCACCGGCGTGCTCACCGGCCTGAGCGCCTTCCTGTGGCTGGCCATGAACGGTTCCGTAGACCCGGCCACCCTCGGCAAGAGCAACGAGATGTACGCCATCGCCGCGGTGGTCATCGGCGGCATCAGCATGAGCGGCGGCAAAGGCAAACTTTTGGGCGTTCTGTTCGGCGCCATGAGCTATACCATCATCGACAAGATCATCGCTTCCCTGCAGGTGGATGCCTTGATCAACGACACCATCAAGGGATCGATCCTGCTGGTAGCCGTCATTATCCAGCTTGTGGTTCCCATGATTCGTTCCCGCGTAAAAACGAAACATACTTCGGAGGTGTAACAACATGAAAAAATACGCTGATGTGAGTAAGGTCGTCTACGATCCCAAGGGGACCGATCCCTTTACCTTCCGTTGGTATAACCCGGACGAGGTCATCGACGGCAAGAAGATGCGTGAGCATCTGAAATTTGCCCTGAGCTACTGGCACACCATCGACGCCGAGGGCGTGGATATGTTCGGCTCCGGCACCATGGACAAATCCATGGGGCAGACTGACCCCATGGCCAAGTTCCGCGCCAAAGCGGACTTCGCCTTCGAGTTGATGGAAAAGCTGAACATCGACTACTACTGCTTCCACGATGTGGATATCGCCCCCGAGGGCGACACACTGGCGGAGAGCATCGCCAACTTCCGCACGATGGTCGACTATCTGTACGAGCTGCAGAAAAAGACCGGCAAGAAGTGCCTGTGGGTCACCGCCAACAACTTCGGCGACAAGAAGTTCATGGCCGGTGCCGCCACCTCCTGCTGCGCCGACGTATTTGCCGCCGCCGCCGCCAAGGTCCGTGCCTGCTTGGACGCCGCGGTAAAGCTGGGTGCCACCGGCTATGTGTTTTGGGGTGGCCGCGAGGGCTATGATACTCTGCTGAACACCGACATGGGTCTAGAGCTGGACAACATGGCTCGCTTCCTGCGCATGGCTCGGGACTACGGCCGTAAGATCGGCTTCACCGGCGATTTCTATCTAGAGCCCAAGCCGAAGGAGCCCACCAAGCACCAGTACGACTTCGACGTGGCCACCTGCATGAACTTCCTGCGGAAGTATGACCTGACGGCAGACTTCAAGATGAATATTGAGGCCAACCATGCCACACTGGCGGGCCACACCTTCGAGCATGAGCTGCGCACCGCCATCGTCAACGGCAGCTTCGGTTCCATCGACGCCAACGAGGGCGACTATCTGCTGGGCTGGGATACCGACCAGTTCCCCGCCAACGTCTACAGCGCCACCTACTGCATGATGGAGGTCCTGCGCGCCGGCGGCTTCACCAACGGCGGCCTGAACTTCGACGCCAAGGCCCGCCGCCAGTCCAACACCTTTGAGGACATCCTGCTGGCCTACATCTCCGGCATGGACACCTTCGCTTTGGGCCTCCGCAAGGCGCTGGAGCTGAAGGCGGATGGTCGGCTGGACCAGTTCGTCAAGGAGCGCTACAGCAGCTATGACAGCGGCGTGGGTAAGAAGATCGTGGACGGTGAGATGACGCTGGAGTCCCTTGCCGACTACGCCGAGGGTCTTAAGGGCTTCGATGTGCCCAGCGGCCATCAGGAGTATCTGGAATCCGTCGTCAACCGCGTGCTGTTCCGCTGAAACAACATCTGCTGCGGGCCGCCCGGAAGGGCGGCCCTGTCTGAAGGAGGCGCAGGCTATGAAGGAATATTTGCTGGGCATCGACTTGGGCACCTCCGGCACCAAGACGGTCCTGTTCCGCAGCGACGGCACGGCCGTGGCCGCACACACGGCAGAATACCCCCTCTACCAGCCCCAAAACGGCTGGGCCGAACAGGAACCGGGCGACTGGTGGCGCGCCGTGCAGGAAACGGTGCAGGCCGTGCTGCATACAAGCGGCGTTGCCGCCGCCGATATCGCCGGTGTAGGTATCTCCGGACAGATGCATGGTCTGGTGATGCTGGACGAGAACGGCAGAGTGCTGCACCGCAGCATTCTGTGGTGCGATGGCCGCACCGGCGAGGAGTGCCGCGAGATCACCGAGACGGTGGGTGCAGAACGGCTCATCGCCATCACCGCAAATCCCGCTTTGGCGGGTTTTACCGCCGGAAAGATCCTGTGGGTGCGCAAGCATCTGCCGGAGGTCTATAAGGCCTGCCGTCATATCCTGCTGCCCAAAGACTACATCCGCTACTGCCTCACCGGCCAGTTTGCCACCGAGGTATCCGACGCCTCCGGCATGAATCTGCTGGACGTGCCCCGGCGGCAGTGGTCCGACGAGATCCTGAACAAGCTGGACATCGACCCGGCGCTGCTGGGCCGCATGTATGAATCCGTTGACGTGACCGGCACCGTGACGGCGGAGGCCGCCGCTCTGACCGGTCTTGCCGAGGGTACGCCTGTGGTGGGCGGCGCAGGCGATAACGCCGCCGCCGCCGTAGGTACAGGCACCGTCCGCTACGGCAAGGCCTTCACAACGCTGGGTACTTCCGGCGTGGTGTTCGCCCATGCGGACAATGTGTCCATCGACCCGGCCGGCCGCGTACACACGTTCTGCTCCGCCGTCCCCGGCAAGTGGGCGGTGATGAGCTGCACTTTGGCGGCAGGACAGTCCTTGCGCTGGCTGCGGGATACCTGCTGCACCGCCGAGACGGCTGAGGCCGTCCGACAGGGCGTGGACCCCTACGAGATCATGACCGCCCTCGCCGAAAAGGTGTCCATCGGCGCCGATGGGCTGCTGTTCCTGCCCTATCTGATGGGTGAGCGTTCCCCCCTTTTGGACGAAAAAGCCCGCGGCGCATTTATCGGTCTGTCCGGCGGCCATGGCCGCGGACATCTGATCCGCGCTGTGCTGGAGGGTGTCACCTACTCTCAGCGCCAGTGCGTGGATGTGCTCCGGGGCATGAACGTCCCCACAGAGGAGATGATGGCCTGCGGCGGCGGCGCACGAAGCGCCTTTTGGCGTCAAATGCTGGCAGACGTATACGGCTGCCCCATTCGCACCGCCAAGGCCGCTCTGGAAGGCCCGGCTTTGGGCGTTGCCATTTTGGCCGGCGTAGGCGTCGGCATATACCCCTCTGTGGAAAGTGCCTGCGACGCTATCGTCAAGCCCGATACTGTACTGCTGCCCGATGCGGACCGGGGTCGTGCCTATGAGCCTTACTATCAGCTCTACCTGCGCCAGTACCCCGCCCTGCGGGAGACGTTCCACGCTCTAGCCGCACTGAGGGGGCAGGCATGAGCGGCGCAAAGCGCGCCCTGCCGCTGCTGGCAGGCTTATGCTTTGCACTGTTCCTGCTGTACGGTGTCTATTTCAACGCCTTTGGCGCCAATGCCGAGTCCATGATGGCCTTTTTCCACATCACCGAGAGCCGTCAGGGCTTTGTGATGACCATTCAATCCGTAGGCGGCATCGTAATGACGGTACTGCTGGGACTGTTCGGTGAGCGGCTGCACAAGCTGCACGGTCTGCTGGCCGGTGCACTGTTCGTAGGTGCAGCCGGACTGGCCATCGGCACCATGCCTCTGTACGGCAGCAACAGCTATGCGCTGCTGCTGATCTTCGCGCTTGTCGGCGGCGTGGGGTATATCACCATCGACCTGCTGATGAACGGCGTTATCGCTGATGTGTTCCCCGAGAAAAAGAGCACTCTGCTGCCCATCGTCCACGGCTTTTACGGTCTGGGCGCTATGCTGGCGCCCCTGCTGGTGACGTGGCTCACCGACGGCAGCCGCCCGGCCACCTTTGCGGTGCCGTATCTAGCACTGGGTGCGGCGGCGCTGGTACTGGCCGCGGCATTTTGGGCGGTATCCCGACGTGCCACGCCCTATACGCCCTACGCCGACATGACGGTTCTGCGGGCGCGGTCCGTGGCCAACCCGGCGGAGATCTTCCGCGACAAGCGTGCGTGGCTGTATCTGCTGTGCTGCTTCCTGTACCTGTGCTTCCAGAACGGCATCGCCGTCTGGCTGCCCAACTACTACAAGTCCGTCTACCACATGGAAAGCGGCGCGGCCAACACGATGCTGACGCTGTTCTTCTTGGGCGCGCTGGTGGTCCGTATGCTCTCGCCGCTGGTGTACAGGCGTATGCAGGTGCGGACGTTCTATCTGCTCACCTGCTTCCTGTCGGCGTTGGTGTTCGCGGCGCTGCTGCTGATCCCATCTCCGTCGGCCCATCGGGTACTGCTGGTGGCGCTGGGTCTTTTGCAGGGCGCGGAGGTCCCCGCACTGGTGATCCTCTGCTGCGAGACTTTCCCTACCCGAACAGCCTCCGCCTCGTCTATCATTGTACTGGGTGTTTCCCTGTCGGCGCTGGTCGCCCCCACGGTGCTGGGCCGGCTTATCGAGCAGGTAGGCTACGGTGCGCCTCTGTGGGGTCTGACGGTCTGTCTGCCCCTGTCGGCAGCGACCCTGCTGACCATCCGCCGCGAGACGCCTGCGCAGACATAATATCGCTTCTTTTCTCCCGGGCAGCGGGCAAGAAACTTCTACGACGCGGACACCATTTGCAAGCGCGTAACGTCCAAGGTGCAGCCGGGCAGCATCGTCCTGTTCCACAACGCCGCACTGCATACGCCGGAGGCTCTGCCCACCATTTTGAGCTGCCTCATCAGTGACGGCTATACTGTGGTCCCCATCAGCCAGCTGATACTCGACGCGCCCTACACCATCGACCACACCGGCCGCCAGTTCCCGGCGGAAACCTCGGAATAAGCAGAAGTAAACAAAAATGCAAAAATTTCTTGCAATTTGTCAAAATTTATGCTATATTAAGTATAGTTCTGTATACCATACCAAGAACTATGCAGGTTACTATGATAAGGTAGTACACCGCAGAGCTCTAACGCCTCGCGTAAGCGGGGCGTTATCTCTATCCGGGAGTATGAGGAGGGCAGACTATGTATCCATATGCCATCGGTTTTGACATTGGTATTGCATCGGTAGGCTGGGCGGTCGTCGCTCTGGACGGAGAGGACAAGCCTTTCGGCATCATTAACATGGGCTCCCGCGTTTTTGACGCCGCCGAGCAGCCGAAAACGGGCGATTCTCTGGCGGCACCCCGTCGGGAAGCCCGAAGTGCGCGCCGCCGCCTGCGTCGGCACCAGCACCGCCTGGAGCGCATCCGCCACCTTCTCGTGGCGGAGAAGGTAGTTTCTCAAGCGGAGCTGGACACCCTTTTTGAGGGACAACTGGAGGATATTTACGAGCTGCGCGTCAAGGCGCTGGACGCCCCGGTGTCCAACACTGAGTTTGCCCGTATCCTTCTGCATATCGCGCAGCGACGCGGTTTCAAGTCCAACCGCAAGTCCGGCACATCGAAGGAGGATGGCGAGCTGCTTGCCGCCGTAACGGCCAACCGTGTGCTCATGTCCGAAAAGGGTTACCGCACAGTGGGCGAAATGCTGCTGAAAGACCCGCAGTACAGCGCCAATAAACGGAACAAGGGCGGTAAATACCTTGCAACCGTGGGACGAGACATGGCGGAGGAAGAAGTCCGCGCCATCTTCAAGGCCCAGCACGAACGGGGACAGCCCTTCGCGGCGGCAGAGCTGGAGGAACAGTATCTGGAAATACTCCTGAGTCAGCGCTCTTTTGACGAAGGCCCCGGTCAGGGCAGCCCCTATGGAGGAAGCCAGATCGAGAAGATGATCGGCAAGTGCACGTTGGAGCCTGCAGAGCCGCGTGCAGCAAAGGCCAGCTATTCTTTTGAGTACTTTACGCTGCTTCAGAACGTCAATCACCTGCGGCTGATCTGCGGCGGTGAAAGCAGTCCGCTTTCCGGTACGCAGCGGGAGACGCTTATCACGCTGGCACATAAGACGAAGGATTTGCATTTCTCCCGCATTCGCAAGGAACTGGGGATCCCCGTAGGCACGACGTTTAATGCGGTGTCCTACAAGAATGCGGAGGACTATGAGGAAGCGGAAAAGAAAACGAAGTTCTGCTATCTCAGAGCCTATCACCAAATGCGGGCAGCTTTCAACAAGCTTGCCAAAAACCATTTCGACGGGCTGTCCCGTCAGCAGAAAAACGAGCTGGGGCGCGTTCTCTCTACCTATAAAACCTCCGCCAATATCCGCCCCCGCCTGGCTGCGGTCGGGTTGTCTGAAACGGAGATCGACATTGCCGAGACGATGAGCTTCAGCAAGTTCGGCCACCTTTCCGTAAAAGCCTGCGACAAGCTGATTCCTTTTCTTGAAAAAGGAATGAAATACGATGAGGCCTGCGCCGCTGCGGGATATGATTTCAAGGGACACGACGGCAAAATGCGGACACGCCTTCTTCGCCCTACGGAGGATGATTTCGCGGATGTGACGAGCCCTGTTGTGCGGCGCGCGATCTCACAAACGGTGAAAGTCCTTAACGCCATCATCCGGGAACGCGGCGGCAGTCCCACCTTTATCAACATCGAGCTGGCGCGGGAGATGGCCCGCGACTTCGCGGAGCGCAGCAAGATGAAAAAGGACATGGATGAAAACCGCAACCGCAACGAACGGCTCATGGAGCGCATCCGCACGGAATACGGCAAGGAACGCCCCACGGGACAGGATCTGGTGAAACTCAAGCTGTGGGAGGAGCAGCACGGCGAGTGCGCGTATTCCCAAAAGCATATCTCCATTGAGAGGCTCTTTGAGCCGGGGTATGTGGAGGTGGATCATATCATCCCGTACAGCATCTCCTTTGACGACGGCTATAAAAACAAGGTGCTGGTATTCACGGAGGAAAACCGAAACAAGAGCAACCGCCTGCCGCTGCAATACTTACAGGGCAAGCGGCGGGAGGATTTCACCGTCTGGGTAGAGAGCAGCATTCGCGATTTCAGAAAAAAGCAGCGGCTGCTGAAGGAGACCATTACCGCTGAGGACGAAAAGAAGTTCAAGGAGAGGAATTTGCAGGACACCAAAACCATGTCCCGCTTCCTGCTGAACTATATCAGCGACCATCTGGAATTTTCCGATTTTGCCAGCGGGCGAAAGAAGCATGTGACGGCCGTCAACGGCGCTGTTACCTCTTATATGCGCAAGCGCTGGGGTATTACCAAGATCCGCGAAAACGGAGATCTGCACCACGCGGTAGATGCGCTGGTGATCGCCTGCACAACAGACGGAATGATCCAGCAGGTGAGCCGTTATGCCGCGCTGCGGGAATGTGAGTATGTACAGACAGAAGCAGGCAGCATGGCGGTTTCCCAGCATACCGGCGAAGTGCTGAGGCAGTTCCCCTATCCCTGGCCGGAGTTCCGCCGGGAGCTGGAGGCCCGTCTGGGCGATGATCCCCGCCGCGCTGTTATCTCCCAGCGATTCCCTGTGTATGTAACCGGCGATATTCCTGTGCGGAAGCTCTTTGTGTCCCGTATGCCCCGCCGCAAGGTGACAGGTGCGGCACACAAGGAGACTATCAAGAGCCCCAAGGCGCTGAACGACGGCGTTGTTGTCGTGAAGCGCGCGTTGACTGACCTGAAGCTTGATCCCAAGACCGGCGAGATCGCCAACTACTATATGCCGCAGAGCGACCGCCTGCTCTACGAGGCGCTGAAGGAGCAATTAAAGAAGTATGGCGGCAACGGAGTAAAAGCTTTTGCCGCACCCTTCCATAAGCCGAAAAGCGACGGCACGCCCGGCCCCGTCGTCAATAAGGTCAAGCTATGTGAACCCACGACGCTGAACGTCCCTGTTCTGAAGGGAACCGGTGTGGCGGACAACGACAGCATGGTGCGTATCGACGTGTTCCATGTGGAGAACGACGGCTATTACTTTGTCCCCATCTATATTGCCGACACGCTGAAAAAAGAGCTGCCCAACAAGGCGTGTGTGGCGTATAAGCCCTATGAGCAATGGAAGGAGATGGCCGACAAGGACTTTATCTTTTCCTTGTACCCCAATGATTTGTTCCGCGCAACCCACAAAACCAAGCTGAAACTCACCAAGGCCCAAAAGGAAAGCACACTTCCCGATACCTATGAGACGAAGCAGGAAATGCTGTACTATATCAGCGCGGGAATTTCTGTTGCTTCCATTGCATGCCGTACCCATGACAACAGCTATGAGATCAGGAGCATGGGGATCAAAACCCTGGAGAAGTTGGAAAAGTTTACCGTAGACATACTGGGCGAATACCACAAGGTCGAGAAAGAGCCGCGCATGGCGTTTTGCAGAAAGTGAGGTTTGAGTATGGCTTTTCGGAATATCATCGTTGAGAATCCCGCTGCGATCTCCTTGCTGAGAGAGCAGCTGATCGTCCGCACTGACAGCGAACACTCTGTGCCCATTGAGGATATTTCCGCGCTTTTATTGGAAAGCCGCCAGACCACCATTACAACAGCCGCGCTGTCCCGTTTGGGGCAGCGCGGCTGCGCCGTTTTTACCTGCGATGAAAAGCATCTGCCCTGCGCGGTTCTGACGCCGTATCAGCAGCACAGCCGGGGGCTGTCTGTTTTGCGAATGCAGATAAGCATGACCGAGCCGGCGAAAAAGCGTCTGTGGCAGAGTATTGTCAAGGCTAAAATAGAGAATCAGGCCATATGCCTGCAGTTGACAGAGCACACTGCGGAAGCGGATACGCTCCGTGCGATGATCGACCGTGTGCGCTCCGGCGACAGCGAAAATGTGGAAGCCACGGCCGCACAGCTCTATTTTCCGGCGCTATTCGGGCAGGGCTTTACCCGTGGAGAGGAAAACGGCATCAACGCGGGCCTGAACTATGGCTACGCGGTCCTGCGGGGCTGCATTGCACGCCATTTGGCGGTGTACGGCTTTCTGCCTGCGCTGGGACTGCACCATCGCAGTACGCTGAATGCCTTTAACCTTGCGGACGACCTGATCGAGCCGTTCCGCCCGGTCGTCGATCTTCTGGTGTCGCGGAGCATTGCATCCGAAGATGAACTGACGCCGCCGCAAAAGCGGCTCCTGTTCAACTGTCTGAATCTGGATATCTTATCGGGACGGCAGCACCACAGCGTGTCCTATGCCGTGGAGCGGCTGATACAAAGTCTGGGACGTGCGATGGAACGGCCTGAAATGAAGCTCACCCTACCCACACTGCTGGAATCCGAGCAGCACCGCTATGAATAAGTTTATGAGGATCCTGGTGTTTTTTGACCTGCCGGTCAAGACGAAGACGCAGCGGCGGGAAGCTACCCGCTTCCGTAACTTTTTGCTGACAGACGGATACCATATGCTTCAGTATTCCGTCTATGCCCGCGTTTGCAACGGCATGGACGCCGTGGAAAAGCATCGCCAGCGTGTCAAGCAGAATCTGCCGGACAACGGCGCGATCCGCCTAATGGTCATCACGGAGAAGCAGTACGAAGCCATTGACGTGCTTTTGGGAAAATTATCAGAAGCAGATGATACATTTCAGTGCGAACAGCTCTCGATTTTTTGAGAAAAAAAGTCGCCCAAGGCATTGCCTTGAGCGACTTTTCGGTAGTCTATTATACCATACCAAGAACTACCAGGGAACTACAACAACAAACTCATTGCGAAACTGGACGGTAACATTATACCATACCAAGAACTACCAGGGAACTACAACCACAGGCATAAGTTCATTCATATAGGTGTCATTATACCATACCAAGAACTACCAGGGAACTACAACTCTGTATATGACTATGATACCTCCTCTGTGATTATACCATACCAAGAACTACCAGGGAACTACAACACTCCGCAGCGCCGCTGAATCCAATGGCGCATTATACCATACCAAGAACTACCAGGGAACTACAACCCGTTGCCACGAATCTAAACATTGGGCTCTATTATACCATACCAAGAACTACCAGGGAACTACAACTAGCCACCAACCCCCGCGTCATTGATGCCAATTATACCATACCAAGAACTACCAGGGAACTACAACTCTCAAGAACGAATATCTCGCCCGCGGCGGATTATACCATACCAAGAACTACCAGGGAACTACAACTATAAATGTACGGACGAAAGTGAGGTGATTTATTATACCATACCAAGAACTACCAGGGAACTACAAC
>CAVGEC010000025.1:18625-21674 GCA_963628195.1 Bacteroidaceae bacterium | reverse complement strand
ACGATCTGCACCTGCTCCATGTACAGAGCGGCCACAGTGGAGAAGCCCTCGACCTTGGTCTCGAACAGGTTGGTGCCGTTATAGGCGTAGGCCATTACGTCAGACTGGCAGAACGCGAAGTCCGCGGTGCCGTCCACCAGCTCCTGCACGTTGGCCTGGGAACCGTTGCCCACGAGGCCCACGATGTTGACGCCGGCGTTGTTGGTGGCGTGCTGGGCGATAACGGAGCCGAAGGCGTAGTAGGTACCGGACTCACCGCCGGTGACGAAGCGCAGGTTGCGGGAATCAGTGTTGCCGGCGCCTTCCTTGACAGAAGCGACCTCAAAGCCCTTTTCAGCAAAATACTTGGCAGCGCCGGGGTGATAGGGCACAGAGGTGATGGAGGAAGCGTACTCAAGAGTCAGCTCCTCGTACTTGGCGTGGCTGGTGACCAGATCGGCGGCGTTGTCAAAGATGTCCGCCACAAACTTGTACACATCATCGCTGGACACGTCATCGCGGGCCAGGATCACCGCGCCCACGGCCACGGTGGTGGTGTCGGTATGCTCGACAGCGGCATCGCCGTTGTCATTGCTCTTGTCGCCGCAGGCGACCAGGCTCAGCGCCATGACCAGCGCCAGAACCAGTGCAAAAAACTTTTTCATGCTTGTTTCTCCTTGTTTGATATACTCTTTTACTCTTCCTGAAAAGTGCATTTCCGCCCGTCCCCATCGGGACGCCGCGGTGCTCAACGTTGACATTATATCGCAAGCGTAAACTTTTTGCAATATCTAAATGCAGAAAATTTCATTTTTTACCGGGCGATTTTTCGTTCCTCTCTGCCTTCGTCTCCCCTGTCTTTTGCTGTTTATGCTGTCAGATTCACGTTTTTGCCTATGTTACAGCACTTTTCTCCTTTTGTCGATTCACAATGCTAAATCACTTCATGCAGGAACTCCCTGCAAATCATGCATATTTTGCTGTTCAATCTTGCAAAACAGGCTGTCCCAGCGATGCCGGAACAGCCTGTTGTCCTATTGTTCGCGGAATCTCCCGCGGCGGAGCGTCTTTGCGCTATGATACGGCGCAGCAGCGCAGCGCCTCCCGCACCGCCGCGTATACCCTGGCCGTAGACGCTACGCCCAGTCTCTCCCGCACAGAGTGGATGTCCGGAATATCCGGCCCCAGGGACACAGCGTCCAGCCCCGGCAGCTTTTCGATGAGCAAACCGCACTCCAGGCCGCCGTGGGTGGCTTCCACCACCGCCTCGCGCCCGGTGACTTTCTCATAGGCCGCTACCACCGTGTCGCGGAATGCCGACTCCCTCCGATACTGCCAGCCGGGATAGCGGCCCCGCTCTGTCACGGCACCGCCCGCCAGCGCGGCGACGGCCCGCACCCGCCGGGCCAGCATCTCCTTGCGGGATGCCAACGACGAGCGGATGGAAAATGTGATGTGCAGCCCGTCCTCTGACAGGCACACCACACCCATGTTCAGTGATGTCTGTACCAGGCCGGGAAAATCCGTGTCCATGGCCGCCACGCCGTGAGGCATAGCCGCCAGCGCCCGCAGCAGCACCGCCGTCCGCTCTGCGTCCACTGCCGCGGAAACGGCAGACCGTTCGCACGTCAGCGTCACGCCGGGATCGGTGACGGCGTACTCATTGCGCAGCTCTTCCGCGAAGCTGCGGGCAAAAGTTTCCAGCGCCGCCTCCTGCCCCGCCGGGACGGCCACCGCCGCCGTGCAGCGGGAGCAGATCACGTTGTCGAACTGTCCACCGTTCAGCGACGCCAGACGCAGGCCCGGAACGGCCTCCAGCGCGCCGTACAGCACACGGCCCATCAGCTGGTTGGCACTGCCGCGGCCCCGGTGGATATCCGCGCCGGAGTGGCCGCCCTGCAGGCCCGCCACAGTCAGCGTGAAGCCCGTCATCCCTGTCGCCGCCGTCATAGCCGCCGGCAGCAGGCAGTCCGAGCGCATTCCGCCGGCACAGGACACGGTGAACACGCCCTCGATCTCCGAATCCAGGTTCAGCAGTTTCCTGCCCTTTAGGTCGGACACATCCAGCGCCGCCGCGCCGTCCATGCCCGTCTCCTCCTCCACGGTGAACACCGCCTCCAGCGGCGGGTGTACCAGCGTATCATCCGCCAGAATGGCCAGGATCATGGCCACGGCTATGCCGTCATCCCCGCCCAGGGACGTCTTGTCCGCCCATACCCATGTCCCGTCGGTCCGCAGATCCAGTCCTTCTTTTGCCATATCCTTGGGACAATCGTCCGTCTTGGCGCACACCATATCCAGGTGTCCCTGCAGGATCACCGGCGCTGCCCCCTCACAGCCGGGGGACGCTTTTTTCCAGATCACTACGTTGCCGCAGGCCTCCCTCCGGCACCGCAGTCCGTGGGCCTGAGCAAAGGCCACGCAGAGATCACTGGCCGCGGCGGTATTGCCGCTGCCGTGGGGCACGGCACACAACTGCTCAAAATAGTCAAATACCTCTCTGGGCTCCAGCCCGCTCAAAACACCCATATCCTGCTCCTTTCCAATGCGCAGGGCCCATGCGGAAGCATGGGCCCTGTAGTTATTCTGCTCAAACGCGCTCCTTGTCATCCACGATCTTACGCAGCTTGGCGGAGAACTCCTCCAGCGTCATGGCGCCCAGATCCTCGCCCTTGCGAGTGCGGACGGACACGGTGCCGTTCTCCATGTCGCGGTCACCCACCACCAGCATAAAGGGGATCTTCTCCAGGGTGGCCTCGCGGATCTTCTTGCCCACCTTCTCGTTGCGGGCATCCACCTCTGCGCGGAAGCCCTGCTTGCGCAGCGCCTTGGCGGCATCGGCGCAGTAGTCGGCGGCGCGATCGGTGATGGGCAGGAACCGCACCTGTTCCGGCATCATCCATGTAGGCAGAGCGCCGGCGTACTCCTCGATCAGATAGGCCAGCGTACGCTCATAGCAGCCCAGAGACGTGCGGTGCAGGATATACGGCAGGGCCTTGTTGCCGTTCTCATCGATATAGTACATGCCGAAGCGCTCGGCCAGCAGCATATCGATCTGGATGGTGACAAG
>CAVGEC010000025.1:0-18327 GCA_963628195.1 Bacteroidaceae bacterium | reverse complement strand
TTGTGGCCCTCGGAAATGGTGAACTGGCGGACACGGATCAGGCCGTGCATCTCGCCGGAGTCCTCGTTGCGGAACAGGGTAGACGTCTCACCCAGGCGCATGGGCAGGTCACGGTAGCTGCGGCCGCGGTTCAGATAGACCTGATACTGGAAGGGGCAGGTCATGGGACGCAGCGCAAAGCACTCCTTGGTGTAGTCATCCGGATCACCGATGACGAACATGCCGTCCAGATAATGGTCCCAGTGACCGGAGATCTTGAAAAACTCGCGCTTGGCCATCAGCGGCGTCTTGGTCAGCAGGTAGCCGGCCTCCTGCTCAGTGTCCTCCACCCAACGCTGCAGCAGCTGCACCACGCGGGCTCCCTTGGGCAGCAAGACGGGCAGGCCCTGGCCAATGGTATCTACGGTGGTAAAATACTCCAGTTCGCGGCCCAATTTATTGTGGTCGCGCTTCAACGCCTCTTCGCGCTGCTTCAGATAGGCTTCCAGCTCATCCTTGCTGGGGAAGGCCACGCCGTAGATGCGCTGCAGCGTCTCGCGATTGCTGTCGCCGCGCCAGTAGGCGGCGTTGCAGGCGGTCAATTTAATGCCGCTGCCCTTGATACGGCCGGTGGAATCCACATGGGGGCCGGCGCACAAATCCACGAACTCGCCCTGCTTATAGAAGGAGATGTGGGCATCGGCGGGCAGATCATTGATCAGTTCCACCTTATAAGGCTCCTCCCGCTCCTCCATGTACTTGAGGGCCTCGGCACGGGGCAGCTCAAAGCGCTCCAGCTTCAGCTTTTCCTTGCAGATCTTGCGCATCTCCGCCTCAATCTCTGCCAGGTCATCCTGGGTAAAAGCAAAGGGCGCGTCCAGATCGTAGTAAAAGCCGTTGTCGATGCTAGGGCCGATGGCCAGCTTCACCTCCGGATGCAGGCGCTTCACCGCCTGAGCCAGAATGTGGGAGCAGGTGTGCCAGTACGTCTTGCGGTACTGCTCGTTCTCAAAAGAAAATTCCTTGCTGACTTCGCTCATGTCATGTTCCTCCTTGTGATGTGCCCCGTCTCTGCGGAGCCTCTTTTCGGGGCGGGACAAATAAAAATCCCCACCCCTGAATGGCATCAGGGGTGAGGTAATAGTCATTACTCCACGGTTCCACCCTGCTTACGGCTTACCACACGCTTCCGCTGGTCATCGCGGATGGCGAGATATCTTTCGCCGAGACAAGGCGCAGAAGCGCAGGAATACGGCCTGCATTTCAAGCTTCTGCAACGCGGTATCGGCGGAAGAGATCCGGCATACGCCGTCGCTCGTGATCTCTGTAACGGGAGATACCCGTCCTGCTCATCGCAGGCGGCTCGGAAGTGGTACAGACCGTGTCGCTGGCAGGGCACTTTCAGCCGGGGTGCCCTTCTCTTTGGCCTCGGAAAAACGGTTTCTTCTCCGTCATTGCCTTTTGTGGCCACAAGTATAAACCGTTTTCTCCCGTTTGTCAACGAGTTTTATTCCAACGCCGCCAGCAGCTCCTCCGCCGTGTCCACGATGACCTCCGCGCCGCACTTCGCCAGCGCTTTCCGGCCCCGGAAGCCCCAGCTTACCGCCGCCAGCGGCATGCCGGCGTTCCGGGCCAGGGCCACATCCACCTCGCTGTCGCCCACATAGGCGGCATCCGCCGCGGTCACGTTCAGCGCCGCCAGTGTCCGGTACACCATGTCCGGCGCAGGTTTGGCCGGCACACCGTCCATCTGGCCCACCGCCATCATACCGGGGAAGAACACCTCCGCCAGCGCCTTCGTGGTGGCATCCGGCTTGTTGGACACTACGGCGGTCTTCACCCCCGCGCCCTCCAGCGCCGCCAGCACCTCCGGGATACCGGGATAGGGCCGCGTCTTGACACAGCTGTGGGCCTGGTACCAGGCCCGGTACTCTTTCACGATCTCGGACAGCTTCTCCGGCGGCAGCGACACCGGTATGGCCCGCTCCATCAGCTTGCCCGCGCCGTTGCCCACGAAGGAGCGCACCTCCTCCAGACTGCGCTCCGGCCAGCCGTACCGCGTCAAAATGGCATTCACCGCGTCGCAGATGTCCTCCAGTGTGCTCAGCAGCGTACCGTCCATATCAAACAGAACCGCTTTGTACTTCATGTGCTTTTCTCCCTTGTATAAAGTGCGGCAGCAGTATGCTGCCCAGTATCAGCAGAATGCCGACGCCGCCCAGCGGCGTGATCGTTTCCTTCAGCAGCACCGCGCCGAACAGCGTGGCGAAGGCGGGACTGAGGGCACAGAACAGACTGGCCCGCTGGGCCGTGGTGCGGCTCTGCGCCACCGGCTGCAGCGTGTAGCCGAAGCCCGTGCAAACAATGGCCAGCGCCAGGATGATGCCCCACTCATTGCCGGTCTGCGGCAGGCGCGGCGACTCGAACAACAGCGAGCCCACCAGTGCGTAGGCACCCAGGAATCCCACCTGCAGTATCCCCAGCACAAAGCCGTCCTCGCCGCGATGGGTACAGCGATCCGTGGTGATAATGGCGCAGGCGTACAGCACAGCGGAAGCCAGTGCGATGCACTCGCCCGTTCCCACACGGAACGCCCCGTCGCCGGAGGTCAGCAGCGCCACGCCCACCAGCGCCACCGCCGCGCTGATCAGCGTCACCGCCTTGGGCGCGGTGCGAGTAATGACGCTTTCCAACAGGGGCACAAACAGGATGGCCATGTTCTCCAGCAGGGACACCGTGCCGGAATCCACCGTTTTAAGCGAAAACATCTCGCAGGACATCACCATAAAAAACAGCCCGCCCAGCAGCGCTCCGCGGCCCACGGTGCGGCGGTTGACGTGCCGCAGCTTCTTATGGAACAGCACCGCCAGCAGCACGAACGCCAGCAGAAACCGCACCGCCAGCAGATTGAACGCACTCATGGTGCCCAGGCCTAACTTATTAAACACGAACGACGTGCTGCGGGCAACAATGACCGCCGCCAGCAGCAATTCCGCACGCTTTTCCGACATGGTATCTCCTCCCTTTCGGATGGTACGCATGGAGTATACCCCTTTTTTCGCCCGCCGTAAAGTCGGAATTTCCCGCAATAAAATATAGAGCACCGTCTATATTAACACTGCTTCTCAACGCGGAACGAAGAGGACGCCGACTTTCGCCGGCGTCCTCTCCAGAAAAAGGGATCGCACACATGGACGTGCGTTGTGCTTGCTTTGTTACGCTCTCTTCTTGCCCTTGAAGAAGGAACCGATGAGCATGATCACCGCGAACAGGATGAGATAGAACAATACCTTGATGCCATAGGCGCGGATGGTAGCATACACCATAAACAGGGAGCAGATGGTGGCCAGCACGGGCATGACCTTGCCGCGGAAGGTGGACAGGTCATTGCGCTTCATCAGCGTGATGTAAATGGGGATATAGATAGCATACAGGGTGATGATGGGCAGTTCGGAGGAATCGAAGCAGAAGGGGCCGAACCAGCCGGCGGTCAGATTCGCACCGTAGAAATACACCAGCCACAGACCGGAGACAAAGATACCGAACACGGTGGAGTTGGTGGGCATGTTGGTGGTGGGATCGATGTTTCTGAACATGGCCAGCTTCTCGTTCTCGCCGTCGGCAGCCAGGTCATACATACCGCGGGTAACGGCCATCATCAGGCCGTTGCAGGTGCCCCAGCAGGAAATGGAGACGAACGCAAAGATGGCAACGCCGCCCACCTGGCCAAAGACGTTCATAAACGCCAGCTTGGCGCCGGCCTGGCCGCCTTCCATCATGGTCGCGCTGTCGATAGCGCCGGACAGGCCAATGTAGTACACAACGTACACGATAGCCACGATAACGGTGCCGATCAGCAGGGCCTTGGGCAGATTGCGCTTGGAATCCTTCAGTTCGGAACCGATGGAGGTGGCGCAGATCCAACCCTCAAAGGCGAAGGACAGGGACACCACACCGCCGAACAGGCCGGCCAGCGGAGCCACGGAGGGATCCACCACATTGGTGAAGTTGTAGCTGACCTGACCGTTGGTCAAGCCCACGATGGTACCGACAATGGCCATCAGCAGCAGGGGGATCAGCTTGATGATGGTGGTGCTGATCTGAAACTTACCGGCCAGCTTGGGGGCCAGAGCGTTCATCAGATAGGTGACGACCATGAAGAAAATGGCCAGCGTCATCACAGGACCGCTGGTGGGATCTTCCCAGCCGATCAGCACGCCGAAGTAGCGGGCGGGCAGCCAGCACAGCACGCCCACCAGAGAGGGGTAATACACCACGGCCATGAACCAGCCCACATAATAGCTGTACGTCTTGCCGCAGGAGGCCTTGGCGAAGCCCACCAGGCCGTCCACGCCCTCATGGCTCTGGGCCACGATGCCGAAAGTGCAGGCGCTGATGATCATCACGATACCCATGATGATAAACGCCAGGATACCGATACCCAGGTTGCCGCCGGTGCCCTTCAGCACGGCCTCCGCCTTGAAAAAGATACCAGAGCCGATGACGGTGCCCACCACCATAGCGATGGCTACGGGCAGAGTATACCGTTTTTCCATAATTCCGTTTCCTTTCTATTCTCTCCTCTTGATTGGATTGTGAGCATTTTCACAATCACAACATCATTATATCGCGTTCATGGTTTATTCACAAGCCTTTTTTGTCTTTATTTTGTAGAAAAATTCACAATAATTTTAGGTAATTCGCCAATTCGCACTTTACACTGTTACATTTTTCAACGAGTTTCCGCAAAAGAAAACACATGTGTGCTGACGCAGCCATACAAATGTTTACGCCGCACCGCCGTATGCATGCAGAAAAACGCCCCAAGTCTGCCGACTTGGGGCGTTTTGTTCCACCCGTGTTATACGTTGAACCGGAAATAAATCATATCCCCGTCCTTGACCACATACTCCTTGCCCTCGCTGCGCAGCAGGCCCTTCTCCTTGGCGGCGGCCACGCTGCCGCCGCAGGCCATCATCTCGTCGAAGTTGATGGTCTCTGCCCGGATGAATCCCCGCTCGATGTCGGAGTGGATCTTGCCGGCGGCCTGGGGCGCCTTGGTTCCCTTTTTAATGGTCCAGGCGCGGCATTCGTCCTTACCATAGGTCAGGAACGAGATCAGCCCCAGCAGGTCATAGCTGCACTGGATCAGGCGGTCCAAGCCGGACTTCTCGATACCCAGATCCTCCAGGAACATGGCCCGCTCCTCCGGATCGTCCAACTCAGCGATGTCCTGCTCCAGCTTGGCGCAGATGGGCAGCACCTGCGCTCCCTCCTTCGCCGCCAGCTCACTGACCGCCTTGAAATACTTGTTGTCCCCGTAGTGGGCGAAGCCGTCCTCATCCATGTTCGCAGCGTAAATAATGGGCTTAAGGCTCAGCAGATCCGCCGTCTCGACGATGGCGCGGTCGTCCTTATCGCACTCGAAGGTGCGGGCGGACTTGCCGCCGTCCAGATGCGCCGCCAGCGCCTTGAACACCTCGGCCTCATGGAGGAACTTCTTGTCGCCCTTGGCAGCCTTCGTGGCCTTCTCCACCCGGCGGTTCACCATCTCCAGGTCGGCCATGATCAATTCCAGGTCAATGGTCTCTATGTCTCCCAGAGGATCCACCGGCACGTTCTGGCTGGCATCGGCCACCACATGCATGATGTTCTCATCGTCAAAGCACCGCACCACATGGACAATGGCATCCGTGCGGCGAATATTCTCCAGGAACTTGTTGCCCAGGCCTGCGCCTTGGCTGGCGCCTTTCACCAATCCTGCGATGTCCACGAACTCGATGACCGCCGGCGTCTTCTTGTCCGGCTGGTACATCTCCGCCAGCTTATCCAGCCGCGCATCCGGCACAGCCACCACGCCCACGTTGGGTTCAATGGTGCAGAAAGGATAGTTGGCGCTCTCCGCCCCGGCGTTAGTGATGGCGTTAAAAAGTGTGCTTTTTCCAACATTTGGTAGTCCGACTATGCCCAGCTTCATGAGGTGAGCCTCCTTTGTATTTCTGTCCGGCGCGAAGTGCCGGGGAAGTTGTTTCTCAACTTAATATGATACCATTTTTTGCACGGAAACGCAAGGGCGGGCGCAAAAAAGGTGCGCCGCCCTTAGGCGGCGCTTTTATGTGGCAGAGAGTAGGGGCTTCCTCTATGTATCCGCAATTTCTTCCGACGCACAAAAAGTTCCGATTACATGTTTCCTCTCACGTTGCTCATACATAATAAGGATTCGGCTTGCATAGGATGGCAATCAGATCGACGATCGCGCCTATGCCACACAATCCTCCTGTCAGCAAATATAAGACAGCCAAGCCGTATCGTTCCTCATAAAATTTGTGCGCTCCAAAAATACCAAGAAACAGGCAGAGCAGAAATGCGATCCATTTGTCGCATTCTTTTTCGTCCTCAAAGATATCCGCTGTTATATTAGCTTCGTTCGTGTTGGTATTAACGTTATTGATGATGATCTGAGGCTGCTCCTGCTTTACGGTACTAATCTGTTTCCCGCAGCAGGGACAGATAATGCACTCCTCATCGATTTCCTTTCCACAGTACTGGCAGTACTTGCTCTTGTTCAAAACAAATCCGCACGTCGGGCAAATTCGCGTACCGGCGGGCAGTTCACTTCCGCACTGCTGACAGTATTTGCTTTTTTTGACCGGCGCACCACATTCTGGACAGTTGTTTGCGTCAAAGCCGACTTCCTTGCCGCAATTGCTGCAATATCTTGCATTCGTTCCCATGGCACCCTTCTCCTTTACATATTATGATAGCAAATATGCTATCATCGGGCACGATAATAACACATTTGCTATAAGCTGTCAACAAAAGGAGGGCTTATAGCATGATACAACGCATGATAGATGTCCGTATCGACCATGACGAAAGTCAGCGTGAACTTGCGGCGGCTATTGGTTACCACCAAGTACAAATCGCCCGCTATGAAACTGGTCACAACACACCGCCCATTGCATATCTCATCAAATTTTGCCAGCATTACCATGTCAGTGCCGATTACATTTTAGGTCTACCACGGGACGCTGAATGGCCTCGAACTTCTGATAATAAAGGAAAAACTCTCGGCAGATAGCCGAGAGCTTTTCTTCATTTTACGCCAGGAAGCCCTTGAGGATAGTCTCCTCCGCCTCCTCCGGGCTTAAGCCCAATGTCTCCAGCTTCAGCAGCTGATCACCGGCGATCTTGCCGATGGCGGCCTCGTGGATCAGCTGGGCATCGGGACAGTTGGCGGTGATGGCCGGCACAGACTCGATGCGGGCATCACCCATGATGATGCTGTCACACTGGACGTGGCCGAAGCACTGGGCGTTGCCCACCATCACCGGGTGAAATATCTGGTGGGACTGATCCTGGGCCACACTGCGAGAGATGACGCGGCCGCGGGCGTCATGCCCGTTGAGTTCAATGCGCATGTCACTCTCCGCCTCCTGCTTACCATGAGTCAGCAGGCGTTCGGTGACCACCACCTCGCTGCCGGCTTCACAGTAGAAGTCCGTCTCGCGCCTGGTAGAGTCGATGCCGCGGATCTGGATGGTCTCCATCTGCATGGTGGAGTTCTCCCCCAGATATACCACGGTTTTGGGGTTCATGATGTTGCCGCCGGTCTGGCCGGGATCCTTCTCGCCGAAATGCTTCTCCACATAGCGCACCTTGGAATTTTTGCCGATGTGGAACGTATGCACGCCGTCGTGGCGGCTCTCGTCGCAGCCGGAGTTGTGGATGCCGCAGCCGGCGATGATGTCCACATCGCAGTCATCGCCCACATAGAAGTCGTTGTACACCATCTCACTGAGGCCGCTGTGGCTGATGATGACGGGGATATAGCACTTCTCACCCTTGGTGCCGGGTTTGATACGGATGTCGATGCCGGACTTCCCGTCGCTGCGGGGATCAATGGCGATGTGCTCGGTAGACTGCCGCGCCTCGCAGCCGGAGTCCTTGCGGATGTTGAAGGCGCCCACGGGCTTGCCGGTCAGATCAGCGATCTTTTCCAGCAAAGCGGCGTCGATATCGGTGATCATTGTGCGCCCTCCTTTCTCTCCAATACAGGACAGCCGCCCAGCGTGTCGGCCAGGATCAGCGGGAATATCTCCTCCGTGGTGCCGCGGTGGGCGATCTGCCCGTTGGCGATGACCACGATCTCGTCCGCCAGCTTGATGATGCGCTCCTGGTGGGAGATGATGATCATAGTGGACTGCCCCTCGCGGTGGATCTGTTCAAATGTCTCGGTAAGCCGCGCGAAGCTCCATAGGTCAATGCCCGCCTCCGGCTCGTCAAAAATCATCAACTGCCCCCGCCGGGCCAGAATAGTGGCGATCTCGATGCGCTTGACCTCGCCGCCGGACAGGGACACGTCCACCTCGCGATCCAGGTAGTCGTTGGCGCACAGTCCCACTTTGGTCAGATAAGCGCAGCACTTATCCTTGCTGAGTTTGTCCTCACCCGCTGCCAAAAGCAGCAGATCGTGAACAGTGACCCCTTTGAACCGGGGCGGCTGCTGAAAACCGTAGCTGATGCCGCGCTTGGCCCGCTCGGTGATGGACAGTCCTGTAATGTCTTCCCCGTTGTACAGCACCTGTCCGGATGTAGGCTGCACTAAGCCCATGATGACCTTGGCCAGCGTGGTCTTGCCGCCGCCGTTAGGACCGGTAAACACCACCAGCTTGTGATCAGGTATAGTGATGGATACATTTTTCAGGATGTCCTGCTCCCCCTCAGGGGTAGACACCCGGTAGCAGATATTCTGCAACTCCAGCATGGGATAGTTCTCCCTTCTCTGCGTTCTCGTATTTTTGCCGCTTGAAAGCGGAGGATGTAACTAATTTAATATAGCAGGTTCTGTCGAAAAAAGCAATCTTTTCCTTTTTCCTCACCCCACACGGTCTCTCCGCATAGTATACCCCATAAAGGAGGCGTTTCAGTATGGCCCCGGATATCTCTCCCCTGGTGTACGACTCCGCCGCCGCGTCGGCGGTGTGGCAGCGGGTATCCCCCGCACTGCCCGCCTTTAGCCCGCCGCCCTGTCCCGCCGGCGCCTGCTGTCCTCTTCCCCGCCGTCTGCCGGACAGCGAAGCTGCCCTTGCTTCCCTTGTCGCCGATGCCGCGTCTCTCTATGCCGCCTGCCGCCGCTGCGCCGCACACGCGCCCCGCACCGCCCGTACCCCTTTGGCTCGCCTCTCGCTGAGCCAGCAGCGCGCCCTGCGCTCCCTGCTGGCCGCTTATTTTCTCCACACAGGCCGCTGGTGCCAGCCGCCGGCACCCCCACCTGCCGTTCAAGAGTCCTTTCTGCCGGCCCTCCGCCGCGTCTACATCGCCGAATCCCTCCTGCAGCGCGGCTGCGCCGCCCTGTCCCTCCAACTGGAGGACGGCTGCCTGCGCCAGCTGCTGGCCGCCCAGGCGGATCTGGCCGCCCAGCGGGCAAAAACACTGGCTCTTTTGCTGGAAAATGCCTTGACAACGGCGAATTCCCTGCTAAAATGGTAGGCAAATAGGAGAGCGTGAACCCCACAAGTGATCAAAGAGCGGGCCTCGCCCGCCACTGTTATACAAAGGAGGCTATCCCATGAAAGAATGTATCTCCCGCGAAGCGGCGCTGTGTGCGCTGAAAGAGTACAACAAAGAACCGTTCCATATCCTGCACGGTCTGACCGTGGAGGGTGTCATGCGCTGGTACGCCAATGAACTGGGCTACGGTGAGGACGCAGATTTTTGGGCCACCGTAGGTCTGCTGCACGACATTGACTTTGAGATGTGGCCGGAGCAGCATTGTCAGAAAGCCCCGGAACTGCTGCAAAAGGCCGGCTGCTCCGACGAATTCATCCACGCCGTCTGTTCCCACGGCTACGGGCTGTGCTGCGATGTGGAGCCCACCCACGAGATGGAGAAGGTGCTGTTCGCCGCCGATGAACTGACCGGCCTCATCGGCGCGGCAGCCCGCATGCGCCCCAGCAAGAGCGTCATGGACATGGAAGTCAGCAGTCTGAAGAAGAAATACAAGGACAAGAAGTTCGCCGCCGGCTGTTCCCGCGATGTTATCAACACCGGTGCCGAGCGTCTGGGCTGGACCATCGAGGAACTGATGGAGAAGACCATCCTGGCCATGCGCAGCTGCGAAGAGCACGTCAACAAGGAAATGGAGACGCTGGCTTGAGCACGGCATTACGTCAAAATAACACCCTGCGTATCCACGCAGGGTGTTATTTTTTTACTCAATGGCAATGATGTAGTAGTACACCGGTTGGCCGCCGGGGAGGGCGGAGACCTCCGCGTCAGGGCACACCGTCTCGAACAACGCCGCCGCTCTGGCCGCGTCATCCTCGCTGACGCCCTGTCCGGAATACACGGTGATAAACTCCGCGCCCTTATCCTGCGCCACGCGGGCCAGCTTCTCCAGCAGCACGTCCAGGCTCCGGTCTGTGCCCAGCAGCTTGCCGTCACACAGGGCCAGATAGTCCCCCTCGTTGATGGCAAACCCGTCAAAGTCGGAATTGCGTGCCGCGTAGGTGATCTGCGCGGTGGTGACATTGGCCGCAGCCTCGGTCATAGCAGCCAGAATCGCCTGAGGATCATCGTTGTCCGGATCCACCGCCATCATGGCGGAGATCCCCTGGGGCACCGTAGCGGTAGGCACCACGATAACCTGTTTTTCCGTCAGTCCCACGCACTGCTGCGCAGCCATAATGATGTTCTTGTTATTGGGCAGCACGAACACCACTTCACTGGGCGTCCGGTTGATCTCCTGCAGTATGGCCTCGGTGGAGGGATTCATGGTCTGGCCGCCGGACACGATACGATCCACGGTCAGATCTCTAAACACCGCCTCCAGCCCCTCGCCGGCGCACACAGCCAAAAAGCCATACCGCTTCTCCGGCGCGGCCAGATCGGTCCCACCCCGCTCCAGTTCGGCCTCTATGGCCTCCAGATCGTCTGTGCTCTGGGCCTTCTTGCCCGCCGCCAGATCGGCAGCCTGGGTGCGCATGTTCTCAATTTTGGCCAGCTCCAGCGTGCCGTACTTCTGGGCCTCGTTCAGCGCGTCGCCGGGAGTGTCAGTGTGAACGTGTACCTTGAAGGACTCGTCGTCCTCGCCGATCACCAGACTGTCGCCGATGCTGCCCAGATACGCCCGCAGGCCGTCCAGCGGCTTGTCGGAGGTCTTTCGCACGGTGAACACAGTGTCGAAAGCAAAGGTGATATCCTCGTCGCCGATGGCGGCAAAATCCGCTTTCTCCTCGGCCACGGCCTCTACCTCCGGCACGGCCTCGCCCCGCAGAGCACGGAGCATGCCCTCCAGAATGATGAGATAGCCCTTGCCGCCGGCATCCACCACACCGGCCTTTTTCAGCACCGGATTCATTTCAATGGTTTCCGCCAAAGTGGTATAGCCGGTCTTGATAGCCTCCTCCAGCACATACTCCGCGTCATTCTTCTCGCCCGCGGCCTCCAGCGCACGCTGGGCCGCCAGACGCGACACCGTCAGCACCGTACCCTCGGCAGGCTTCATCACCGCACCGTAAGCAGTGGTGACGCCCTCCTGCATGGCCTCGGCCAGCAGCATACCGTCCGCCTGATCATGGCCCTTGAACACCTTACTTATCCCCCGGAACAGCAGGGACAAAATGACGCCGGAGTTGCCCCGTGCACCCCGCAGCAGTCCGGAAGCCGTGACCTTGGCCGCCTCGTCAATGGTGGCCGGCTCCGTCCTGCGCAGCTCGTTCACAGCGGTCTGGATGGTCAGCGACATATTGGTGCCGGTGTCCCCGTCGGGCACCGGGAAAACGTTCAGATCGTTGATGGTCTGTTTTTGTGCGGCGATGCAGGCGGCGCCGAAGGCGACCATCTGCTTGAAGGCGCCGCCGTTGATCCTGTCTGTCATGTCTTTTCTCCTTCCGGGCGCGTCACACGGTGACGGAATCCACGCAGACATTCACCGCTTTGACGGTGACGCCGGTGTTGAGGTTGACCACATATTTGACCTCGCCCATAATGGAGCGGCATACTGTGGCGATGTTGACGCCGTTTTCTACGACGATGTGCAGCTCGATAGACACCGTGCCGTCGTCGTTGTAAGTGACCTTCACGCCCTTGCTCATAGCCTCAGGCCGCAGGAGATGCACCAGCCCGTCGGTCATGCTGCGCTGCGCCATGCCCTTGACGCCGAAGCAGTTGGTGGCTGCCGCGCCGGTGATGGTGGTGAACACGGCGTCGCTGATGGTGATCTCGCCGTTTTCGGTGGGAACTTTTATCATAGCGGACTTCCTTTCTGCGGAAATACTGATCTGCAAAATTGCATAGCTGTACATAATAATATAGAGTATTATATACTACTTTCCATCGAATTACAATAGAGATTTTATCCGGCGGCGGGAGGGCAGAAAAGTGCCCCCGCCGGAGGGTAGGACCGGCGGGGACGAGGTAAGGAAATTGGAGGGTATGCGATGAAGAAGTATCAGGAATAGCGCGGCGCAGTGGTCAGCTATGCCGCGGTAATGTCGGGGAAAACGGCTCAGCCGCGGTTGCCGAAGAAGTAGTTGTAGAAGTCCTGCCAGTTATCGGGCACCTGCCCGTTGTAACCGCCGTTGCCGCCGCCCTGAGAGGAGTCGTCCTCCGTGTCGGTGCCGGTGATCTGAGGCTGCTGGTCAAAGGTGATGTCCGTGGTGATATAGCTGCCGCTTCGATACACCGTCAGCGTCACGGTGTCGCCGGCACGGTAGCCCTTCAGCGCCGCAGAGAGGTCCTGACGGCTGGTGATGGCGGTGTCGCCCATCTTGGTGATCACATCGCAGCGCTCCAGTCCGGCCTTGTCGCCGGCGCCGCCCTCGACCACCGAGTATACGAACACGCCCTGGTCAATGTCGATGCCGAACTGCGCGGCCAGCTGGGAATTCATGGTGCCCACGTTCACGGCCATGTAGGCCTTGCCGGTGACAGCGCCGTTCTCCATGATGTCGGTGATGACGCTCTTCACATCGTCAATAGGGATGGCGAAGCCCAAGCCCTCCACGGTGGTGGAGGAATAGGTAGAATACTTGGCGGACACGATGCCCACCACCTCGCCGTACAGGTTCATCAGCGGGCCGCCGGAGTTGCCGGGGTTGATAGAGCAGTCCACCTGGATCATGTTGAAGGGGGTGCCGTCCACATTGATGGCGCGGTTGCAGCTGGACACATAGCCGCCGCTCATGGAGAACGTCAGCTCGCCCAGGGGATTGCCGATGGCCAGCACGGAATCGCCCACGTTTACATCGGCGCTGTTGCCCAGCGTGACGGGCTGCAAGCCCTCAGCGTTGATCTTCAGCACCGCCACATCGTAGTCGCTGTCGCCGCCGATGACGGCGGCGTCGTAGGTGTCACCGTTATACAGCGTTACCTTCACGGAGGAAGCGCCGCTGATCACATGGTAATTGGTGACAATATAGCCGTCCTGGCTGATGATAAAGCCGCTGCCGCTGGAGGCGGACTGGGTGGTCTGACCGAATATGTTGGTGCTCTGAGAGGAGCTGTTGATGGACACAGTGGAGTTCACCGTGGAAGCATACACCTCGGCGGGCTGCATCTTGGTTTTGCCGTCCACCTTTCTTACCTCAACGGCGGTGACGGTGCGGTCGCTCTCGTTGATGGTGGTGTCGCCGGAGCGGCTGCTGCGTGCCAGCGCGGCGCCGCCGTAGCCCGCGGCTCCGCCCACCACGGCGCAGGCCAACACCAGTGCGGTGACCTTCACCCACGCCCTGTGAAAGAAGCCCTGCTTCCTCACCGGCGCGGTATACATGCTCTCCTGCCGAGGCGCGGGCGCGTAGTCGTCACGGGGCATGTCACGGTTGGTGAAGCGGTACATATCATTATTGTTGAATTCGTCGTTATACATGGTCGTTACCTCCTGTCGTGCAGTTTCGTTATAAGGAGCGCGTTCCCATCTTGTTACGGAGGGGAAAGCGTGGTATGATGGAGGAAGCAGACATGAAGAAGAAGTATCTGCTTCGTAAGGGCTTATCGCTCTTTCTGTTTTATAGAATACTCGCCTACCTTAATTTTACCTTTAAGTTTTTAATAAAAAACGTGAACTTTTTTTGAACGGAGGGCGCAAAGTGCTGCGGATAGATCAGATAAAACTGCTGCCCGGCGACAACGAGGAGCTGCTGCCGGGTAAGTGCGCCAGAATACTGCGCCTGCCTGTGGGAGACATTCTCTCCTGCACTCTCCTGCGGAAGTCCATCGACGCCCGCGAGAGCCTCACCTTCGTCTGCACAGCGGCGGTGTCCGTAAAAAACGAGGCGCAGGTGCTGCGCCGCTGCCGCGACAAACGGGTGTCTCCCTACAACCGGGAAGTGTACCGTCTGCCCGCCGCCGGGACCGCGCCGGAAATACGCCCCATCGTGGTGGGCGCAGGACCGGCGGGCCTGTTTGCCGCGCTGGTGCTGGCCAGATGCGGTGCACAGCCTATTCTATTAGAGCGAGGCCGGCCGGCAGAACTGCGGCAGGCGGATGTGAAGCGTTTCTGGAACGGCGGTCCGCTGGATCCGGAGAGCAATGTGCAGTTCGGAGAGGGCGGCGCAGGGGCCTTCTCTGACGGCAAGCTGAACACCGGGACAAAGGACGTACGCCATCGCTTTATTCTGGAGACGCTGGTGTCCTGCGGTGCGCCGGACACCATCCTCACCGACGCCAAGCCCCATGTGGGTACCGATATGCTCCACATCACCCTGCGGAACCTGCGTCGGGAGCTGCTGTCCGCCGGCGCGGATATCCGCTTCGGAGCCCGGCTGGAGCGCATACGGATAGAGAGCGGCGCGGTCAGCGCCGTCACTGTCCGCCAGAACGGGCAAACCTATGATCTGCCCGCCCGCCAGGTGGTCCTGGCCCTGGGGCACAGCGCCCGCGACACCGTTGAGATGCTGTACCACACAGGGCTGCACATAGAGCAAAAGCCCTTTGCCATGGGTGTACGCATCGAGCACCGACAGGCGGACATGGATACCGCCCAATACCGCGCTTTAGCCGGTCATCCTTCCCTGCCGCCCAGCACCTATAAATTGTCCTGCCATCTGCCTAACGGGCGCAGCGCTTTCAGCTTCTGTGTCTGCCCCGGCGGCCAGGTAGTGGCTGCCGCCTCCGAGCCGGGGCGCACCGTCACCAACGGCATGAGTGAGTACGCCCGCGACAGGGAGAACATCAACGGTGCGCTGCTGGTCAATGTCACCGCCGCTGACTTTCCCTCCCCCCATCCTCTGGCGGGCATCGCCCTCCAGCGGCGGCTGGAATCCGCAGCCTACACTCTTACCGGCAGCTTTGCCGCCCCCTGTCAGCGTGTAGAGGACTTCTTGGCAGGCCGTCCCTCCTCCGGGCCGGGCCGTGTGCTCCCCAGCTACCGTCCCACCGTTGTCTACACCGATCTGCGCCGCTGCCTGCCTCCTTTCATCAGTGAAACGTTGGCTTTGGCGCTGCCGGTGCTGGGCCGCAAGCTGAACGGCTATGACTGCCCCGACGCCCTGCTCACCGGCATAGAGACACGCTCCTCCTCTCCGGTACGTCTGGTGCGGGACGATCATTACGAATCCAATATACGCGGCATCTATCCCTGCGGCGAGGGCGCCGGTTATGCCGGCGGCATATTGTCCGCCGCCGCCGACGGGATACGCTGCGCCGAAAAAGTTCTGGAGGTATACCAATGAAAAAGATCGCTGTTTATGACAATTTCACCGAGCCTAAGCACCGCAAAATGATCGATGACACAGCGGCCAGATTCGGCTACACCGTGGACTACTATGTCACCCCTGCCGCCGTGCCCGCTGACAAGTGCGGCGATTATGAGATCATCTACGGCATGCCCAAGCCCACCGAGTTGAAGAACTTCACCAATCTCAAGTGGTTCTGCGGCAGCTTCGCCGGTGTGGATGCCTATCTGAATGATGCCCTGTACCCCTCTCCCGATGTGATGCTGTCCAACTCCTCCGGTGCCTACGGCGTCACCATTGCCGAACACATGGTCATGGTCACGCTGATGCTTCTGCGCCACGCCCAGATCTACTGCGCCGACCAGGCCCAGGGCCGCTGGGGCGACGTGATGCCCATGCGCTCCATTATCGGCAGCACCATCACCGTGGTAGGCACCGGCGACATCGGCACCGAGTTCGCCCGAAGGGCCAAGGCTCTGGGCGCCAAGGCCATCCGCGGTGTCCGCCGCACCAAAAAGGCCGCCGATCCCGCCTTTGACGAGATCCACACCAACGACGAATTGGATTCCCTGCTCCCCACCACCGATATTCTGGCCCTGGCTCTGCCCGCCACCGGCGAGACAAAGGGTATTCTCTCCGCCCGGCGTATTGCCCTCCTGCCTCCCGCTGCCTATGTGGTCAACGTGGGCCGCGGCAGCGCCATCGATCAGGCCGCTCTTTTGGACGCGCTGAACCATGACCGGCTTGCCGGCGCGGCTCTGGACGTTTTCGAGAAAGAGCCCCTCCCCGCCGGCGATCCCGCCTGGACAACAAAGAACCTGCTCATCACCCCACACATCTCCGGTCAGATGAGTCTGGGCTATACCCGCGATCGGAACGTGGAACTGTTCTGCCAGGATCTGGAGCGCTATGCCCGCGGCGAGAAGCCCGCCCGCCTGGTGGATCGGCATATCGGCTACTGATATTCACGAAGGGAAGGAGGCGTTCCGCATGGGCCAGCGCATCATTTTCCACTGCGATCTCAACAGCTTTTTCGCCTCCGTGGAACTGCTGGACAAGCCCGCTCTCCTGGAAGTTCCCGTGGCCGTCGCCGGCGATCCCAAACGCCGCCACGGCATCATTCTGGCCAAAAATGAGCCCGCCAAAAAATATGGTATACAAACGGCGGAGACGGTTTGGCAGGCTTTGAAAAAGTGCCCTTCGCTCGTCCTGCTGCCGCCCCATCACGACCTCTACCGGCACTATTCCCGCCGCGTCAACGAGATCTATGACCGCTTCACCGACCTGGTGGAGCCCTTCGGCATCGACGAAAGCTGGCTGGATGTTACCGGCAGTCTCCATCTGTTCGGCGGCGATGCCCGCCAGCTGGCTGACAGAATACGGGAAACGGTCAAAAGAGAGACAGGACTGACGCTTTCCGTGGGCGTTTCATTCAACAAAGTTTTTGCCAAACTGGGCAGCGACATGAATAAGCCGGATGCCACAACGGTCATTCCTTACGAAAACTGGCAGGACATTGTGTGGCCGCAGTCCCTGGGCAGTCTTCTGTACGCGGGCCGCGCTGCCACTCACACACTGAAAAAATATGGCGTGGAGACCATAGGCCAACTGGCCGCCTGCGATCCGTCCATGCCGGAACTCCTGCTGGGCAAAGCCGGCCTTCAGCTGTGGCAGTACGCCAACGGTCTGGACAAAAGCCCTGTCAAGCCCAGTCACCAGCACACCCCCGCCAAGTCCGTGGGCAACGGTACCACTTTCCCGGAGGATCTTGTCAAATGGGATCAGATCCGCGCCGCGCTGCTCCCCCTGTGCGACAATGTGGCCACCCGTCTGCGCCGCCAGGGCCTTTACGCTGGCGGCGTCAGCGTCACCTTGAAGGGTGCCGATTTCAAGGCCGTCACCCGCCAGGTGCGTCTGGATCCTCCCACGCATCTGATGCGTGACATCTTCCGCACTGCCGCCGATCTGGCCCAGCAGCTCTGGAAGCCTCCCTCCCGTGTCCGCGCCATGACCGTCACTGTGCTGTATGCCGCGGAGCAGAACGACACCCACAGCCAGTTGGATCTTCTGAGCAGCACCTCCGACACCCCGGATCTGCGGCACGAACATCTTGAAAGCGCGTTAGATGCCATCCGCAGCAAATACGGCAAGTCCGTCATCTCCTTCGGCGATGGCCGGGAGGAGGGCACCATCTTCTCTACCGAGGATGATCCGGATATGTTTTCCCTCTCATAACGCAAAATGCAAAGAGGCTGCCCATGCAGCCTCTTTCCTGTTCCGCGCATGGTATAGGGACATTCCTGCGAGGCATAGGGTGTGGAGAAAGGAGCGATGTGTATGCTGTCCGCCGCACTGCTGCTGCTCTGCAACAGCCTGTTTCTGTCCCTGCATTTGTCCGGCACCACCGGTTCGTTTCCCAAACCCCTGTCTCCCGCCAAAGAGCGGGAATATCTGGAGCGCTGCACCGCCGGAGATCTGGAAGCCCGAAATCTGTTGGTGGAGCACAATCTGCGTCTGGTGTCGCACATACTCAAAAAATACTACACGCAATCCGCCGATCAAGAAGACCTGATCTCCATCGGCACGATCGGGCTGATCAAGGCAGTGAATACCTTCCAGCCCGACAAGGGCATCAAATTGGCCACTTACGCCAGCAGGTGTATTGAAAATG